>NZ_CP040871.1:1679166-2015000 GCF_006337105.1 Thermomonas aquatica
AGGACTCGGTGATGCTCACCCAGAAGCTGATCGAGCTGCGCAAGGACAAGTGGGAAATCGCGCCATATCCGCTGGAACGCCACGGCTTCACCCATCCGGATGCCTGGTACGACGAGTACCGCCGCATCCACGAATTGTTCGAACGCACCTTGAAGTAAGTCCCGCCCATGCTCCGCATCACCGACCTCAAGCTGCCGCTGGACCACGACGAGGCCGCGCTCGCCGCGGCGATCCTCGCCCGGCTCGGCATCGCCGCCGATGAACTGGCCGGCTACCGCATCGCCAGGCGCGGCTACGATGCGCGCAAGCGCGGCGCGATCATGCTGATCTACTCCATCGACGTGGAGACGCCGCGCGCGGCGGACCTGCTGCAGCGCCTGCCGCAGGATCCCGCCGCGCCGGGCGGCAAGGTCATGCCGACGCCGGACACCGCCTACAAGTTCGTCGCGCAGGCACCAGCGCGATTGCCGCTGCGCCCGCTGGTGGTCGGCATGGGCCCCTGCGGCCTGTTCGCCGGGCTGGTGCTGGCGCAGATGGGCTTCAAGCCGATCATCCTGGAACGCGGCAAGGCGGTGCGCGAACGCACCGTCGACACCTTCGGCCTGTGGCGGCGCAAGGTGCTGGATCCGGAGTCCAACGTGCAGTTCGGCGAAGGCGGCGCCGGCACGTTCTCCGACGGCAAGCTGTACAGCCAGATCAGCGACAAGCAGCACCACGGCCGCAAGGTGCTGGAGGAATTCGTCGCCGCCGGCGCGCCGGAGGAAATCCTGTACGTCAGCAAGCCGCACATCGGCACCTTCCGGCTGGTGTCGATGGTCGAGCACATGCGCGCGACCATCGAATCGCTGGGCGGCGAGGTCCGCTTCGGCAACCGCGTCGACGACGTGCTGGTCGAGATCGATGCGGATGGCGTGCGCCACCTGCGCGGCGTCACCCTGGCCGATGGCGAGGAACTGCGCGCCGACCACGTGGTGCTGGCGCTCGGCCACAGCGCGCGCGACACCTTCGCGATGCTGCATGCACGCGGCGTGTTCGTCGAAGCCAAGCCGTTCTCGCTCGGCTTCCGCATCGAGCATCCGCAATCGCTGATCGACCAGGCCCGCTTCGGCCCGCAGGCCGGCCATGCCCTGCTCGGCGCGGCCGACTACAAGCTGGTCCACCACGCCCGCAACGGGCGTTCGGTGTACAGCTTCTGCATGTGCCCCGGCGGCACCGTGGTCGCCGCCACCAGCGAGCCAGGCCGGGTGGTCACCAACGGCATGAGCCAGTACTCGCGCAACGAGCGCAATGCGAACGCGGGGATCGTGGTGGGGATCTCGCCGGAAGACTTCGCGCCGTATGGCGAAGGCCCGCTGGCGGGCATCGCCCTGCAGCGGCATTGGGAATCGCAGGCCTTCGTGCTGGGCGGCGGCGACTACCTGGCGCCGGCGCAACTGGTCGGCGACTTCATCCGCAATCGCCCATCAACCGGATTCGGTGCGGTGCAGCCGTCATACACGCCGGGCGTGACCTTGGGCTCGCTGGACGAAGCGCTGCCGCGTTATGCCATCGACGCGATCCGCGAAGCGCTGCCCGCCTTCGGCCGCCAGATCCGCGGCTTCGACATGCACGACGCCGTGCTGACCGGGGTGGAGACGCGCACTTCGTCGCCGCTGCGCATCACTCGCGGCGGGGACGGCCACAGCGTCAACACGCGCGGACTGTTCCCGGCCGGCGAAGGTGCGGGTTATGCCGGCGGCATCATGTCGGCCGGCGTGGACGGGATCAAGGCCGCCGAAGCGGTCGCGCGCAGCATCGTCGCCGCAGGCTGATCGTCTAGCCTCAGCGCTCGAGGATCGCCACCACGCCCATGCCGCCGGCGGTGCAGATCGACACCAGGCAACGGCCGCCGCCGCGCTGCTTCAGTTCCTTCGCCGCGGTGGCGACGATGCGCGCACCGGTGGCGGCGAACGGGTGGCCGGCCGCCAGCGAGGAACCGTTCGGGTTGATCTTGGCGGGATCGATCCTGCCCAACGGCGCATCCAGGCCCAGGCGATTCCTGCAGTATTCCTCGCTTTCCCACGCGCGCAGGGTGCACAGCACCTGCGCGGCGAAGGCTTCGTGGATTTCGTAGAAATCGAAATCCTGCAGGCTGAGGTTGTTGCGCTTGAGCATCTCGGCCACGGCCACGGTCGGTGCCATCAGCAGGCCTTCGCCGTGCACGAAATCCACCGCCGCCACCTGCGCATCGCGCAGATGGCACAGCACTTCATGGCCATGCGCCGCCGCCCATTCGTCGGTGGACAGCAGGCAGGCGGAGGCGCCATCGGTCAGCGGCGTCGAATTGCCGGCGGTCAGGGTGCCGCGGCCGGAGGTCTTGTCGAACGCCGGCTTCAGCGTCGCCAGCTTCTCGATGCTGGTGTCCGGGCGCATGTTGTTGTCGCGCGAGACGCCGCGGAAGCTGACCACCAGGTCGTCGAAGAAGCCGCGCTCGTAGGCCGCCGCCAGCTTGTGGTGCGAGGCCACCGCCAGTTCGTCCTGCGAATCGCGGGAGATGTTCCACTCCTTGGCCATGTCCTCGCAGTGCTGGCCCATCGACTTGCCGGTGCGCGGCTCGGCCACGCCGGGGAAATCCGGCTTGAGCTCGGACAGCTTGAAACCCTTGAACGCGGCCAGCTTCTGCCCGGTGGTCTTGGCCGCGGCGGCCTTCAGCAGGCGCCGGCGCAGGGCCTGGCCGTACACGATCGGCACGTCGGAGGTGGTGTCGGAACCGCCGCCGATGCCGGATTCGATCTGCCCGGTGCTGATCTTGCCGGCGATGTGGACGATGGTGTCGAGCGAGGTGCCGCAGGCGCGCTGCAGGGTGATGCCCGGGGTCAGCGGCGACAGCCCGGAGGACAACGCGGCCTCGCGGCCGAGGTTCCAGTCCGAGGAATGCTTGATCACCGCGCCCATCGCCACTTCGCCGAGCTGCTGGCCGTGCAGGCCGAACTTCTCCACCAGCGCGCCCAGCGTGCGCACCGACATGCCGAGGTTGCCGACGTCGGCATAGGCCGTGTTCTGCCGGCAGAACGGGATGCGGACGCCGCCGAGGATGGCGACAGGACGACCGTACAGCATCAGGCACCTCGGGCTTGCCCATGGGGGCGGGCATAATGGCCGCAGTGTAGCGCCGCAATATCGAGCGGGAACTCAGGATCGATGATCGACCCAAACCAGACGGTATTCCGCGGCGTGGTGGCGCTCGAACTGCGCGACGGCACGCCGCCGCAGCGCGCCGCGCTTAACGCCGCAGCCGCCGGCGACCTCACCGCCCTGCTCGGCCGCGACCTGTCTGCGCTGGTGCCCGCCGTGCGCGATTGCGACCTGGGGCTGATGGCCGCGCATTTCGATCCCGCCGAGGCCCTGCGCCCGGGTTGGCCGCTGCATCGGCGGGTCAGCGAACTGTTGCGGCATTCGCCCAGGCAGGCGGCCGCGGGGCAGGCGGGGGTTGCGCGGATGATCGGCTTCGGCGCCGATGCGCAGGGCGAGGTGCCGATGCCGCTGCAGGCCGATGCGCACCTCGCCGGCGGCGGATTGCGGATCCTGCCGTTCGTGTTGCGCGGGGATGCCGTCGCCGAAGCGGGCGCGCAACTCGAGGAACTGCTGCTCGATCGCGGCATGGCCGCCGCCGACACCGCGCTGGCGCTGCAGGACGGCCTCGGCGCGCAGGTCGAACACGCGCGCTGCCTCAGCCTGCTCGACCTCGCCGCGATCACCGCCATGCAGTACCGGAATGTCGGCCTGGCGCCGCTGTGGAGCCTGGTCGAAGCCGCCCTGCTGGAACCCGACATCGAGGAATGGCTCGACCTGCCGCCGGAACCGCTGGCGCGTTATGTCGATGGCGAAGTCCGCATCGCGCTGCTGGATCCCGCGGCCTGGCGCCAGCGCTATGCCGCGGGCGAGGGCGACGGCGCCCGGCTGGAGCGCGGTTTCGAACTGTTCCAGGCGCGCCAGCGCCAGTTCGCCGCGGTGCTGGACGCGCACGACGTGCCGGTGCAGTTCGTGCACTGCGCCGATGGTGGCGCCGACTGCCTGCGCTAGCGTCTGCTTGATCCGCACGAACACGGAAACGGCGCGGTCGCCCGCGCCGTTCCGTTTCGTGCATCGCGTGGAATCCGTTACAGGTCGATGCCGAAGCCGCCGCCGACCGAGGATTCGCCGCTGCTGAAGCTCGCGCCCAGCGAGAACGAACCGCGGTCGCCGATGCGCTTGCCGTAGCCGATCGACACCGCGCCCTGGCTGCCCTGCGCGCCCACGCCGATCGCGATCCGGCCCTTCGCCGAAGTGCCGTTGGCCGCGTTCACCGCCATGTGGGTCATCGCGCTGCCCATCGCGCCGATCTGGTCGATGCGCCTGTCGGTCTGCGCGAAGCGGCGATCCACCTGTTGCTGGTACTGGGTGAAGCTGTCGTTCCAGGCCGCGAACTTGGCGTCGGTGTAGGACTTCGCCGAGGTCAAGGTCTGCGTGGCGGTGGTGTCGGTGTAGGCCTTCGAAGCGGTCAAGGTGGCCGCGTCGCCGGCCGTGGCATGTGCCTTGGCGGCGGCCAAGGTCTCAGCATCGCCGGCATCGGCATGGGCACTGGCGGCATCGAGGGTCGCGGCATCGCCGGCATCGGCGTAGTCCTTCGCCGCATCCAGGGTGGCCGCATCGCCGGCATCGACATAGGCCGGATCCGCGCCATCGATGCCATCCGCACCGGCCGGGCCCTGCGGGCCAGTGGGACCGGCAGGACCTTGCGGGCCGGCCGGACCGGCCGGGCCTTGGTCTCCCGCCGGGCCTTGCGGACCGGCGGGGCCGGCCGGGCCCTGCGGGCCGGGCTCGCCCTGCGGGCCTTGCGGGCCACCGACATTGGCGGCCAACCAGGTCAGCTGCGAATCCACTGCGGCGAACGCCGCCGCCACCGTGTTGTAGCTGCTGCCCTGGATGCTGAAGCTCGGCGCGGCGAACATACCGCCGGCAAAACCGGCGCCGCCGCCGAACCAGTTCACCAGCGTGGTCAACTGACCCACGTTCACCGCATCGGTATCGCCGATGCCGGCGGCGACGTGGATCAAGCGCGCATCGAGATCGCTGCCGTAGACAACGCCGTCCATGTCCCGGTCGGTGGACGAATGCCCGAACGACACCACGCCGGAAACGCCGGCCACCGCCTGGTAGCCGATCGCCGTGCTGTGGTCGGCGATGGCCTGGCTCTGCGCACCGAACGCGCTGCTGTTGTCGCCGACGGCGCTGTTCCAGTAGCCGAATGCGCTGCTGCCGTCACCGTTCGCCTTGTTGGAGCTGCCGAAGGCATTGGCGTTTTCCCCGCTGGCGGTGTTGTGCACGCCATAGGCCTGGGCGTAGCCGCCGCCGACCGTGTTGCCGTTGCCGAATGCATTGCCATCGACGCCGGTGACGGTATTGAGGCTGCCGAACGCATTCGCGCCATAGTAGGTATTGGGCGCGGCGATCACCTCGTTGTACGAACCAAACGCATTGCTCGCCGCTCCGCCCGCGGTATTGTTCGAACCCACGGCACTGCTCCAGTCGCCGCTGGCGGTGTTGCTGTAGCCGAATGCGCTGCCTTGCTCGCCGCTCGCGGCGCCGCCGACACCCACGGCGACCGCATCGGCGCCGGTCGCGCCATCGTTGGCGTAGTTGCCGGCGGTACTGTCGGTGGAGTTGACGCTGAAGAAGTGCAACGGTTCGCCGCCGCCGATGCCGGCGATGGCCGCATTCAACTGGCCCAGGTTCACCGCGTCGGTCAGGTTGGTGCCGGCCGCGACATGCGTCAGGCGGGCATTGATCTCGCTGCCGAACGCATTGCCGAACAGGTCCAGGTCCGTCGCCGAATGACCGAACGATACCGTACCCGCCACGCCGGCAACGGCTTGGTAACCCAGCGCCGTGCTGCGCACAGCCAGCGCCTGCGACTGGTAGCCGAACGCGCTGGAATAGTCGGCGGTGGCTGTATTCGCATTGCCAAAGGCCGTGCTGTAGTCGCCGAAGGCGCGGTTGTCACGGCCGACTGCAGCGCTGTAGTTGCCGAAGGCGATCTCCCCCTTGCCGAAGGCCACACTTTCCGTGCCGTCGGCACTGTTGCCCACCCCGACCGCACTGGCGAGTAGTCCGTTAGCAACCAGACCGGCGCCCAACGCCACCGAGAAAGCACCGCTGGCTCTCGCGGTCTCGTTTGCATCCACCGTGCCATCGCCGTTCCGGTCGAACCAACCCGCGAGCACAAGACTGTGGAAACCGTTGGCCGTGCCATGGAAGCCCATGGACACGCTGGAATTGCCGCTGGCCAGATTGCCGACGCCGAACGCGCTGCTGTATTCCCCACCAGCCTGATTGGCGTAACCGAAGGCACTGCTCCAGGTGCCGATCGCCACATTCCATAAACCAAAGGCGCTGCTGGCAGGGCCACTGGCGTTATTGTTCCGGCCAAAGGCGCTCGCGGAGGACGCACAGGTGGCGTTCTCGAAGCCGCTCTCGCTTCCCTGATCAGTGGATTGCGGGGGCGCGGTCGGATTGCCATTGGCATCCAAGCAAACCGGATCGGCGGCCAAGACCGGCATCGACAACGCCCCAAGCAGCGCCAGGGTCAAGAGGGACAGGGCCGGCACGCGCCGACGGCGATTGGCTTGCTTGTTCATTGCTCCCCACCTCGAAATGACCGCGGCGAAATGTCGGTCTTGGATGGGTATGCGGATACGGAGGCCGAATCCGTTCACGCCCGGCCCGGATTGCGCCTTGACGCGCCTATGCGACACTCCCGTCCGGCCCAATGCATGCCGAGCGACGCACGGTGGAACCCGCGCCCCCGACCGAAGTGACCCGCCTGCTGGCGCGCGCGCGCGCCGGCGACCCGCAGGCGATGGGTGCGGCCTATTCGGCCGTGTACGACGAACTCAAGCGCGCCGCGCGGCTGCAGCTGCGGCGCATGAACGATGCCTACCAGACCACCGCGCTGGTGCACGAGGCCTACCTCAAGCTGGGCGGCGCGCAGCTGGCGGCGCAGGATCGCAACCACCTGCTGGCGCTGTCGGCGCGGGCGATGCGCCAGGTGCTGGTCGACGACGCGCGCGCGCGCAAGGCCGACAAGCGCGGCGGCGGCCAGGACGCGCTGACCCTGGGCGCACTCGCCGGTGCCGGCGAGGCCGCGGCGGTGGAAGTGCTGAAGCTGGACGAACTGCTGGAATCGCTGCACCGGCTCGACGAGCGCGCCGCGCGGATCGTCGAGCTGCGCTACTTCGGCGGTTACACCGAAACGGAAGTCGCCGGCATGCTCGACATCAGCGAGAGCACGCTGCGCCGCGACTGGCGGCGCGCCCGCGCGTTCCTGATGAAGGAGATGGCGGCATGAACGACACCGCCCTCGAACGCCAGCGGCGCGCGATGGCCGCGTTCGACGCCGTGGTCGAACTCGACGGCGCGGCGCGCGAACAACGCCTGCGCGAACTGTGCGGCGACGACGCGGCGCTGCTCGGGGACGTCCGCGCGATGCTGGCCGCGGACGCGCGCGAAGGCCAGCCGTTCCGCGGCGATGCCGCGGCCTGGGGCGATGCGCTGGCACGCGACGCCAGCGATGCGGCGGCGCACGACCCGATGCTCGGCCGCAGCATCGGCGCCTGGAAGGTCGTCGGGGTGATCGGCCGCGGCGGCATGGGCGCGGTGTACGCGGTCGAACGCGGCGACGGCGCCTATGCGCAGCAGGCCGCGCTCAAGCTGATCCGCGCCAGCGCGGATTCGCAGGCCGCGCGCGAGCGCTTCCTGCGCGAGCGGCAGATCCTGGCCGGGCTGCAACACCCGAACATCGCCACCCTGCTGGACGGCGGCTTCAGCGCCGAGGGCGAGCCCTATTTCGTGATGGAACGCATCGACGGCGTGCCGATCGACCGCTGGTGCGACGAACGCAGGCTCGGCCTGCGCGAGCGCATCGTGCTGTTCCTGCAGGTGCTCGACGCGGTGCGCTACGCGCATCGCAACCTGGTGGTGCACCGCGACCTGAAGCCGTCCAACCTGCTGGTCGATGCCGAAGGCCGGGTCAAACTGCTCGATTTCGGCATCGCCAAGCAGTTGGAGGGCGGCGATGTCACCGCCACCCACGACCGCGCACTGACCTTCGAATACGCCAGCCCGGAACAGCTGCACGACGCGCCGATCACCACCGCCACCGACCTGTGGCAGCTGGGGGTGATCCTGCATCGGCTGCTGTCCGGCGCGCATCCGTTCGGCCTGACCCGCGACACCCCGGTGGCCAGCCAGCTGCAACAGCTGGAACGCGAACCGGAACCGCTGACCCGCGCCGCCGCGCAGGCCAGCCCGGAACTGGCCGCGCAGCGCGGCGGCATGAGTCCGGCCGCGCTGGCGCACGCGTTGCGCGGCAACCTCGCCGCCATCGTGCAGGCCTGCCTGCGCCGCGACCCGGAACAGCGTTACGCCTCCGCCGATGCGCTGGCCAACGACCTCAAGGCATGGCTGGACGACCGTCCGATCGCCGCCGTGCCGCTGTCGCGCGGCGAACGGGCGCAGCTGTGGTTGCGGCGCAACCGGCTGCTGGCGGCGTCGATCGGCGCGGTGGCGATCGCCTTGATTGCGGGCACCGGCATCGCGCTGTGGCAGGCGAACGAGGCGCGCGAACAGGCGCGCATCGCCCAGCGCGAGAGTGAAAGCGCACGGGCATCGTTGCAATTCCTCACCGACACGCTCGCCGCCGCATCGCCGGAGCAGGCGATGAGCAAGGACGTCAGCGTGCGCCAGTTGCTGGACCAGGCGCGGCTCCAGCTCGACCGGAAATCGCTGCCGCCGGCGGTGAAGCAGCCCGTGCAGCGCATGCTGGGACGGCTGTACACCTCGCTGGGCGAACCCAAGATCGCCGCGCCGCTGCTTGAACAAGGGCTGCGCGGCGTGGCGCCCTCCGGGCGCGAGGAGGCATTGGCGCTGGCCGGGGACCTGGACGAGTACTCCAGTGCGCTGGGCCTGCTGGAGCGTGGCAAGGAATCCTTGGCGGCGGCGCAGCGCGCGGCAGCCTTGCGCAACCGCTTCGCGCCCGGCGATCCGGTGCAGCAACTGCACATCCACGACCAGCTCGGTTTCGCGCAATACCGCAACGGCAACGAGAAGCAGGCAGAGCAGGAATGGCTGCAGGTGCTCGCGCTGGCGCGCACGCTGAAGAACCCGCCGCGCGACGTGGTGATCAACAGCAGCCAGACCTTGTCCTCGATGCTGTCGTTCAACGGCGACTACAAGCGCGCGCTCGAGATCGTCGACCAGGGCATCGCCTTCGCCGACCGCAGCGGCGTTCCCGCCGATTCGCCGCTGCGCATCAACCTGCTGCGATCGCGCGCGGAAGCCCTGCTCAAGCTGGGCGATGCCCAAGGCGCGGAACCGGTGATCCGGCGCGCGATCGCCCTGCAGGAAAAGACCACCAGCGCCAGCGGCAACCACATGGCGGTATTGCAGAACGCGCTCGGCATGGCGCTCAACGACCTGGGCCGTTACCGCGAGGCCCTGGCAGCGATAGCGGCCGGCGAGGCGATGGGAAACAACGCGACGGCAGACACCATCGAACGGGCGATTTCACTCAGCAACCGCGCCAGCGTGTACGAAAGCGCCGGCGACTACCCGATGGCGGTCCGTCTTGGCCAGCAGGCGCTGGCGAAGCTGGATACCGCGGGCATTGCCGCGGACAGCCAGCAACACCGGATGATGGAACGCAATTACGTGCGCAGCCTGGGACTGTCCGGGCAGCGGCAAGCGGCGTTGGCGCGCATGCAGGCCCTGCGCGAACGCGCCCGCAAGCTGGACGGCGAGGACTCCGCGGAATATGCGTTGACCACCTGGCAGCTGGTGGTGATGAGCCGGCACATGCACGACCCGGCGCGCGGCCTGCCCTTGCTGGCAGAGGCGCGCCTGCGTTGGGCCAAGCTGGTGCCGGAAGCGCATCCCGTGTTCTTGCATGCGTTGCGCGCGGAAGCCGCGTTCGCCCGCGACAGCGGCGACTTTGCGCACGCCGAAACCGCAGAACGCGAGGCCATCCGCAGGTTGGAAGCAGGCGGCGCGTTGCCGGTCGACATGGCCTGTGCCCGCGCCGAGCTGGCGGCGATCCTGTCCGACCGTGGCGACAAGGCCGCAGCACGCGCGCTGCTGGAACAGGCCCTGCCGGTCCTGCGCGAGACCCTATTGCCGCAGGAAACCAGCCGCGCCGACGCCGAAGCCTTGGCGCAGCAGCTCGGCCTGCACTGAGGCGCCAGCGCGGCTTTTCCCGGTGCGTGGCCCTGGCGAGATCCGGCGATTGCGCCAGCACGATGGGCAGCGCGTCGAACAGCCGGTTTTGGTGGCGGCGTCCGCCGCGTTGCCGCTCCAGACATCGCCGATGCCGCCGACGTAAGACTGCGCATGGACGCAAGGCGCGACCAGCAGCAGGACGAACAGGGCGTGGTTGCACATGCAATGTGTGCGTGGCTGCGGACGACGACGCTCATTGCAGCTTGAACGCGCCGGTCAGGGTCACCCCGTAGATCGCGCCGTCGCGGCCGATCCGCCAGGCCGGGCCTTGCGATCCGTCGCGGCGCGGATCGGGCTCGATGCCCCAGCCGCCGTCGAAATCCAGGTTGTGGCCGGGCAGCGTGGTCGTCCACAGCAGCGTGCCGACGGTGCAGGCGGAAGCACAAACGAAGCGCCTGGGCTTGCGGCTTGGTGCGCCCCGGAGGTTCATTGCGCGCACGGCTGCGTTGGCGTCACGGTGAACTTCTCGCTACCGGAGGTCGTGCGCGAAATCGTTCCTGCCGTCGTGGTGCCGCCGCCTTCGGTGGTCATCGTGCCGGGCTTGTCCTGGCCGTCGGCGAACTCGATGTGGTAGCGCCCGCCGGCCTTCCAGCTCAGGCCGGGGATGTTCGGCGTGCGCACGAACTTGTAGGTGCCGTCCGCGCCGCCGCTGAACTCGACGCCGAACAGCTTGCCGTCCAGCACGAACTTCTGCCCGATGTCGCATACGACCTGGTCGACCGGATCGCCGCTGCCGCCGGCGAAGCGGTAGGCGCGGGGCGCGGCTGTCGTCGCCATGCCGCCGCAACGCGGCAGCTTGTCTTGTTCGTTCGCGCGCGGATCGTCGCTGCACTTGCGCTGCTCCTGCCGCGCTGCGGCGGCTGGCGCTGGCGCGGCGACGGGATGCGGCGAAGTCGCGCCGGGCTGCCCATCGCGTTTCGACGAGCACGCCGCCAATCCGAGCGCCGCGCTCGCAACGACCGCGCATGTCGAAAGCGCCAGCCGCCTGCGCATCAGCGGTTCCGATTCGTTGCCGGCATTCATTGTTCGCAGTCCTCGATCCGGGTCCAGGTGGACGTGAAATTCTGTTTGCGCGCGCCCGTGCACACGCCGCGACCTGCCGCCTGGCCGCATACGGCGGCATTGGCGATGAAGGTACCGGTCATCCTGTCCCCGGGACCGCTCAGCGTGTAGTCGTAGGCGGTATCGGCGATGCCCCCGCCACCGGCGAAGTGCCAGGACACCTTGCCGCTGCGCTCGTCGGCCGGCGTGAACGACATCGTGACCATGCCGCGGCCGATCTTGCCGCTGAACGGCTTGCTGATGTCGCAGGCGGTGATGGATTCGCCGTTGTCGAGGGCGATGCGGTACGCGTGCGAAGGCGCGGGCGGCGGCGCGCCGCTGCCGCCGCAGCGCGGACGCGTGTCGTCCTCGCCGGCTCGCGGCTCATCGGTGCATGTTTCTTCCTGCCGCGCGGATGCAAGCCCGACAACATCAGCTGCAGGCGATGGCGCGTCTTCCTCTCGCCCGCGCTCCGGCGAACATGCCGCCAGCACCAGCAGGGCGAGTGGTAGCAAAGGGCGAAGCGAAGCGGGCATGGCGGTTTCCGATCGGGCCGTTTTCCCCAATAGCGGAAAACGGCCGCGAAACCAGCCACGCCGCCACGACGGGCTACTGCACGACGCTGATCACCCCGCACGCCACCCGCGCGCCGGCATTGCCGGTCGGCTGGCTGGTGTAGTCGTCTGCCGCCGCATGCACGATCACCGCGCGGCCGGCGATGTCGTTGGCCGCACCGCCGCCGAGGGTGACGCCACTGACGTGCGCATCGATCCTGGCCACGCCCTTGGCATCGGCGACGATGTTGTCGGTATCGCCGGCATGGTGCGCGCCGTGGCCGGCGCGGCCGTGCGCCTGCGCGCCGGGATTGAAGTGGCCGCCGGCGCTGCTGGCATCGGCCGCGCTGCAATCGCCCTTCTCGTGGATGTGGAAGCCGCGCACGTCGCCCGGCTTGAGGCCGCCGACTTCGCCGGTGATGTGCACGCCGTCGCCCATCGGCACGATGACCAGCTTGCCGCTGACCAGCGAACCGGAGGCGGAGGCGAGGTTGACCTCGGCCTTCTGCGCGGCGCTCGCCGCAGGCTTCGCTGCTGGTGCCGATGGCGTGCTTGCGCAGGCGGCGAGCAATGAACAGGCGATCGCGAAACTCAGTCCGCGTACGTGTGCATGGGTCATCTCGATACTCCTTGCTGATGCGTTGCCAGCGTTCGACCACCACCATTGACGCAGGTTCAAGCCCGGTGCGGCCATCAGCGCCGCTTGCGCGAGGGCCCCAACTTGCGCGTCACCGTGTTGCGGCCCAGGCCGAGCTTGTGCGCGGCATCGCCGCGATGGCCCTCGCTATGATCCAGCGCCGCCTGTAACAGCACGTGATCGAAATCGCGGCGCGCGGCGGCATGCAGGTCTTCGACGCCGGCATCGAGTTGCGCGCGCGCCCACGTCGCCAGCGCCTGCTGCCAGGGCGCGGCTTCGCCCGATGTCGTGCGCGTGGCCGGCATCGCCCCGTCGAGGTCGGCGATGCCGATGGTCGCGCCCGGCGCCAGCGCGGCCAGCCGCCAGCACAGGTTCTCCAGTTCGCGCACGTTGCCCGGCCAGTCGTGCGCGCGCAGGCGTTCCAGCGCGGCGCTCGACAGTTTCTTCGCCGGCAGTTGCAGGCGTTGCGCGGCATTGGCGAGGAAGCGCGCGGCCAGCTGCGGGATGTCCTCGCGGCGTTCGCGCAGCGGCGGCAGCGGCAGCCGCACCACGTCGAGGCGATGCAGCAGGTCGGCGCGGAAGCGGCCCTGTTCGACCAGCGCTTCCAGCGGTTGGTGGGTGGCGGCGATGACGCGCACGTCGACCCGGATCAGCTCGCGCCCGCCGACGCGGAAGAACTCGCCTTCGGCCAGCACCCGCAGCAGGCGCGTCTGCAGCGAGGCCGGCATGTCGCCGATCTCGTCGAGGAACAGGGTGCCGCCGTCCGCCTGTTCGAAGCGGCCGATGTGGCGCTTGTGGGCGCCGGTGAAGGCGCCGGCCTCGTGGCCGAAGAGTTCGGATTCCAGCAGTTCCGCGGGAATCGCCGCGGTGTTGAGGGCGACGAACGGGCGCGATGAACGCGGCGATTCGCGATGCAGTGCACGTGCGACGAGTTCCTTGCCGGTGCCGGTTTCGCCGGTGACCAGCACCGACAGCGGCGCCTGCGCCAACCGACCGATCGCGCGGAACAGCGCGCGCATCGCCGGGGCTTCGCCGATCAGGGAGGATGCATCGGCGTCGACGCTGGCATCCAACGCCAATGCATTGCGCGCTTCGCGTTGCGGCAGCGCGCGCCGCACCAGCGCCACCGCTTCGTCGAGGTCGAACGGCTTGGACAGGAATTCGTGCGCACCGCCACGGAACGCGCCGGCGGTGCTGGCGACGTCGGTATGCGCGGACATCACGATCACCGGAAGATCGGGATGCGCGGCCTTCAGCTTGTCGAGCAGTTGCAGGCCGCTGTCGCCGGGCATGCGCACGTCGGTGACGACCAGTGCGGGCGCACGCTCGCGTTGCAGGGTGTCGAGCGCTTCGGCGGCGGCGGCGAACGCGGTCACCTCGAACCCGGCATCGCGCAACGCGGTCGCCAGCACGAAACGCACCGCGCGATCGTCGTCCACCACCCAGATGCGTGCGGGCTCAGCCATCGACGGATTCCTGTTCGCCGTGCGCTTCGTACTGGATCGGCAGCAGCAGGGTGAACACGGTGTGGCCGGGGCGCGACCGATACGCCAGCGAGCCGCGATGCTCGCGCGCCACCTGCTGCGCGAGCGCGAGGCCAAGCCCGGTGCCGTCGGCGCGGCCGCTCACCAGCGGCAGGAACACCTGCTCGGCCAGTTCCGGCGGGATGCCGTGGCCGTCGTCGACGATCTCCAGCCGCAACGCCAGCGCATGCGCGGCGTCGAAGATGCGCGCGCCGTGCTCGACCCGGGTGCGCAGCTGCACCGTGCCGGCGCCGGCTTCGATCGCATTGCGCACCAGGTTCCACAGCGCCTGGGTCAGGCGATCCGCATCGCCCGGGAATTCCGGCAACGACGGGTCGTAATCGCGCACCAGCCTGGTCGCCCAACCGGCGTCGCTTTCCGCCAGCCGCAGCACGCGCTCCAGCACCGCATGGATGTTGACCGGCTCGAACGCGCGCGGCGGCGCCGGCGACAGCAGGCGGTCGACCAGCGCGGCCAGTCGCTCCACTTCGGCCTCGATCAGGCCGGTCAGCTCACGGGTGTCGCCATCGCCGCGCCGCGCCAGCAATTGCGCCGCGCCCTTGATCCCGGCCAACGGATTGCGCAGCTCGTGGGCGAGGCCTTTCAGCGAGGCGCTCAGCGCGGACGGCAGCAGCTGCGCCGGATCCTCGCCGGGGAATTCGTCGACCACATGCGCTTCCAGCCAGAAACCGCCGGCGTCGCGCGGGGCCAGCCACAGGTCGGCGAAGCGCAGCTCGTCGCTGCCGGGGAAGGCCAGCGCCACCCGGCGCAGGCGCAGCGACGCCTCCAGCGACGGCTGCAACGCCCGCGCCAGCGCCGTCGTCTCGCGCTCCAGCGCGGCCGCCGGCGTCCCCAGCAGGCGCCGGCGGCCGACCCCGAGCCAGCGTCCGGCGGCCTGGTTGGCCTCGACGATCGCGCCCGCCGCGTCCAGCCGCAGCAACGGGGTGACCAGCTCGTCGAGGGCGTCGGCGGGGGAATCGAGGGGCATTGCACTAATTTAGTGCAAATCCGGCGAGGCGGCATCGGGGCGTGGTCGCGATCGTTCCGACGAACGGTCGTCGCCGCTATTGCCTGATTACATGTAATGAAATAAGTTCATTGCATGAAATCTGTCCTGCAACGCTCTTCGACGCAGCACGTGCGTGCGTTCCGCGAGCGCATGCGGGAGCAGGGGCTGGTCAAGAAGGACGTCTGGATCCGCCCGGAGCACGCGGCCGAACTGGCCGCGATCGAAAAGGCGATGCGCGAGGCGCGCGACCCGGCCGAGTCCAACCCGTCCGAGGACGTCAAGGGCCCGGGCTGGACCCTGCCGACCATCCGCCATGCGCTGGCGCAGACCAGCGCGGTACGCGACGGATCGATCGAGCTGGAAACCATCGAAGGCGCCGAACCCAGCCTGCACCTGGTGATGCGCGAGTACGGCGAGCTGTCGATCTTCATCGCGGTCGGCGGCGAGCAGATCATCGTCGAGGCCTTCCTGTGGCCGCTGGCGCAGGTGCGCGATCCGGCCGCGTTCAACGCGCACGTGCTGGCCACCCACAAGCTGCTGCCGCTGTCGACCATCGCCATCCAGTCGATCGCCGGGGTGCCGAGCTACACCATGTTCGGTTCGCTGGACACCCATTCCAGCCTCGCCAACCTGATGTTCGAGATCGAGACGCTGGCGGAGAACGTGATCCAGGCCAGCGATGCCTATGCGCCCTACCTCGACGCGGGGACGCACGGATGACATTCCCCTGGCGCAAATTGTTCCAGTCGATCCAGGACGATATCGAGGGCCTCGGCGATGCCGTGTTCGGCGACCGCGCCGAGCGCCTGCTGGACGACGAGATCCGCGGCGTGGACGAACTGCTGCACAACACGCGCAACGACCATGCGGCGGCGAAGGCGCGGCGGATCGATGCGCAGCAGCATGCGCAACGGCTGAAGGCGGAGATCCGCGCGGCCGAAGCCGAGGTCGAAGCGCAACTGAAGCGCCGCCGCAGCACCGCCGCGCGCGATGCCGCCGGCGACGTGGTGCGCCTGCAATCGCAGCTTGCCGAGATGCAGGCCGACGCCACCGAGATGGACGCGCAGGAGGCGAAGTTCGCCCAGCTGCAGTCGCAGCTGGAGCATCGCCTGCGCCGGCTCAAGCACCAGCTCGACACCCATCGCGCAACCGCCAGCCTGCAGCGCGCGCAGGCCGCGGTGGCGCGCCGGCAACCGGGCGATGCGCCCTATCCGGAACCCGCGCCGGCATCGGCGCAGCGCATGCGCCGCCCCGCCCGCGCCGGCGCGCATGCAACGCAGGCGGATGCCGCGCGTCCGGATACCGCCCGCAACGACGATCCGGTGGCCGAGGTGATCGACCGCATCGCCCGCCGCATCAAGCCCAAGCCTTCCACCAGCACGCCCAGCACCGAACAGGCCCGCCGCCGATGACCGAGTTCTATACCACCGCGCTGACCTTCCCCACGTTGCTGTACAGCATCCTGCTGGCGTTCTGCGTGGTGTACTGGCTGCTGGCCGCGACCGGACTGGTGGACAACGACACCATCCACGGCCTGCTGCACCACCACGACGGCCTCGACGGCATCCACACGCACCACCACCACGACGGCGCGGCCGACAACGCCGGCATGATCGCCAGGCTCGGCCTGTCCGGCGTGCCGTTCATGCTGATCCTCAGCGTGCTGGTGTTCTTCGGCTGGCTGATCACCTATTTCGCGCAGTTGCTGGTCCTGCAATACCTGCCGGATTCGCTGCGCGTGCTCGCCGGCATCGGCGTGCTGGTCGCGGCCCTGCTGCCCGGGCTGGTGCTGACCTCGCTGCTGCTGCGCCCGGTCGCCAGGTTGATCATGAAGCTGCGCCCGCCGGTGCCGCCGTCGGTGCTCGGCAAGGCCGGCAACGTGATCTCGCCGCAGGTCACCGAAACCGAAGGCCGCGCCGAATTCGCCGACGGCGGCGCCGGCCTGATCCTGCAGGTGCGCGCCCCGCCGGGCACCACCTTCCATCGCGGCGACCGCGTGGTGCTGCTGTCCTTCGACGAACAGTCCCACGCCTACGCCGTGATCGCCGAATCCGAGTTCCTTTCCCGCTGAGCACCACCGAGTTTCGCCAAGGAGTAGTCCATGTCCATGTCCCTCATCGCGCCGTTCCTCATCGGCCTCGCCGTCCTGCTGGTGCTGATCTTCGGCCTGATCGGCCTGTTCAAGGCCTTCTACCGCAAGGTCGAGCAGGGCACCGCCCTGATCGTCAACGACATGAGCACCACGCCGAAGGTGCATTTCACCGGCGCGCTGATCATCCCGGTGCTCTACAAGGCCGAGGAAATGCAGATCAGCCTGATCAACCTGGAGATCGACCGCCGCGGCAAGGAAGGCCTGATCTGCAAGGACAACATGCGCGCCGACATCCGCGTCAACTTCTACCTGCGCGTGAATGAAAAGGCGGAAGACGTGCTGAAGGTGGCGAAGACCGTCGGCGCCGCCCGCGCCTCCGACAAGAACGCGGTCGATGCGCTGTTCAACGCCAAGTTCTCCGAGGCGCTGAAGACCGTCGGCAAGCGCTTCGACTTCGTCGACCTGTTCGAGAAGCGCCAGGAATTCCGCGACGCCATCGTCGACGTGATCGGCAAGGACCTCAACGGCTACGTGCTGGAGGACGTGGCGATCGACTACCTGGAGCAGACCAAGAAGGCCGAGCTCGACCCCAACAACATCATGGACGCCGAGGGCATCCGCAAGATCACCGAGCTGACCGCCGCGCAGAACATCCAGACCAACATCTTCGAGCAGGACGAGAAGCTGCGCATCACCGAGAAGAACGTGAGCGCGCGCGAAGCCCTGCTGGCGATGGAACGCCAGCAGGCCGAGGCCGAGGCGCGGCAGAAGCGCGAGATCGCGGTGATCACCGCGCGCGAACAGGCCGAGGCGGCCAAGGTCGGCGAAGAGCAGCGCCTGATCTCCGAGCGCGCGCGCCTGGAGGCGGAGGAGCAGATCAAGATCCGCGAGCAGGAGCAGCTGCGCCAGGTGGAAGTGGCCGAGCAGAACCGCCGCCGCGCGGTGGCCATCGAACTGGAGCGCGTCGAGCGCGCCGCGCAGATGGAGAAGGTCACCACCGACAAGGAAGTGCAGCTGCAGGGCGTGGAGCGCGACAAGGCGGTCGAGGCCGGCAAGATGGAAGTGGCCAACACCATCCGCGAACGCACCCTGGTCGAGCAGACCGTCGCCGTCGCCCAGGAGAAGATCAAGGAAACCCGCGAGGTCTCCGAGGCCGATCGCGCCAAGCAGGTCACCGTGCTCAACGCCGAGGCCGATGCGCAGCAGGTGCTGGTCAAGGAAGTGAAGGCGGCCGAGGCGGCGGAAACCGCGGCCAAGCACCGCGCCAACGAGATGACCCTGCTGGCCGAGGCCGAGCTGGTCGCCGCCGGCAAGCAGGCCGAGGCCAAGAAGATGCTGGCCGAAGGCGTGCGCGCGGAAACCGCCGCACCCGGCCTGGCCGAAGCGCAGGTGCAGGAAGCCACCGCCGCCGCGATCGAGAAGGTCGGCGTGGCCGAAGCGCGCGTGATCGAAGCCAAGGCCGACGCCAACTACAAGCAGGGCAACGCCGATGCGCGCGTGCTGGCCGAGAAGCTGGAAGCCGAAGCCTCCGGCGCCGGCAAGATGGGCCAGGCCAAGGCCGATGCCACCAAGGCGATGGGCGAGGCCGAGGCCGACGCGATCGGCAAGAAGATGTCGGCCGAGGCGGAGGGCCTGACCGGCAAGTTCGAGGCGATGGGCAAGATGTCGGCCGACGCGCGTGCGCACGAAGAATTCCGCATGCAGCTGGAAGCCGCGCTCAAGCAGGCGCTGGCCTCGCTCGACGCCGGCAAGGAAGTCTCGCGCGAGAACGCCGAGGTGCTGGCCACCGCGCTGCAGAACGCCAACATCGAACTGATCGGCGGCGACGGCGGCGTGTTCGATGCGCTGACCAAGGGCGTGTCGATCGGCAAGGCGCTGGACGGCATCACCGGCCAGAGCCAGGTGCTGCAGCAGTTGCTCGGCAAGCTGGCCGGGATCGCGCCGGCCAAGCTGCCGGCGCCGGACGACGCCGAAGCCTGAGCCCGAGATGCCCCGGCGTGATGCCGGGGCATCCCGACGCACTCGATCGCCGAACCACGCATCACTGATGCACGCACGGAACGCACGATGACCAATCCCGCCAACGTCGCCGCCAACAACGCGGACACCAGCACCAACGACGCCGTCGCCCAGGGCGGCGCCTACGAGGTGCTGCGCAAGCGCTTGGCGGAGCAGGGCGTGCGCCTGCGCGGCATCGCCGATGCGCTCAACGCGCAACGCCTGCAGGAATTCGGCGACTCCAAAATGGAGATCGCCGGGCGCTTCCGCATCCGCAGCGAGCAGAACGCGGTCGGCCGCGACATCGTCCAGGTCGGCGACCTGCTGCTGTTCGGCTACAACGTGTTCCTCGGCCTGAAGTCGACCACCGCGGTCAGCGACGTGTTCGGCCTGTACCGGCTGGTCGAGACCGCGGAAGGCTACGACGTCACCCCGGTCGATCCGGCGCACAGCTTCCTCGCCGATCCGGCCTTCGTCCGCGACTTCACCGAGCTGTACGCGTACTACAAGGAAGCGCGCCTGCTGCAGCTGCTGGTCAAGGACAGCAAGCTGCTGGCCGCGTTCCAGATCGGCGCCGAGGCCAAGGACGTGCGCGTGTTCCGCTGGAACCTGTCCAGCACCGGCGAAGTCGGCTACATCGACGCGCGCGGCGAGCGCGACATCAGCCTGCCGCCGCCGTTCGACTTCGAATGGATCCGCGCGGGCAAGGACATGGAGGTCAGCGGCCGTTTCCCGCACCTCAACATCCTCGACACCCTGTTCGTCGAGACCACCGGCGGCGACCTCACGATCAAGGCCGAGAACAACACCGAGACCGGCGTCGGCGTGTACAGCGAGCCGGTCGAGGACGGCACCCAGTCGCTGGACGACGCGCAGTTCTACTTCGCCAAGGTCGGCTCGCTGGTGCTGCTGAAGGTGCTGCCCTACCGCGAGACCGGCTGGCGCGGGCTCGTGTTCAACACCCTGACCGGCAAGGTCACCCGCCTCGACGCCATCGTCCAGGCCTGCATCCAGCTGCCGGAAGACCACGGCATCATCTTCCCCGGCGGCTATTACCTGCAGAACGGCGAACACAAGGCGTTCGACACCGCCATCGCCGGCATGCAGTACAAGCGCGCGATCCGCTCGCCGAACGGCGAGGACGTGATGTACGTGTTCTACGAGCGCGCCTCCGGCATGGCCGCGCTGCTGGTCTACAACATGATCCAGCGCCGGCTGCTGCCGCCGACCCTGGCGCACGGCTACGCGCGCCTGGCCGACGGCCGCATGGTGCTGTTCAACGCCGAGAACGACGACCCGACCCGCGTCCACCACATGCAGGTGTGGAAGACGCCGTTCGTGTCCGAGGAATTCGCCGCCAGCCGGCCGCCGAGCACCACGTATCTCGGCCGCATCGGCAATGCCGAACTGGTGCGCGCGATTTCCAACCTGTACGACCTCGCCCGCGACATCGAGCGCGAGGACGTGTCGGCATCGCGCTACGAATTGCTGGCGCACGCGACCCGGCGCCTGTTCGACGCCCACCACTGGATCGACGACGAGCACAGCGGCGGGCTCGCCACCCTGCTGCGGCAGGTCGCCGCCACCGGCGAGTCGGTGCTGGACGAATTCCAGAAGGTGCTGGAGATCCGCCGCCAGGCCGACGAGGCCTTGCGCCAGGCGCAGTCCGACCACCGCGCGCTGCTCGGCCGCCTGCAGCCCGAGGCCTGGTCGCAGGTGCAGGAGTACGTCGACGCGCTGAACGCGATCTCCGCATTGCGCGGCCGCCTGCTCACCATCCGCGACTACCGCTACATCGATACCGCCGCGATCGACGCGATGGCGCAGTCGCTGTCCGCCGCGCACGACGGCGTCGGCGCCGCGACCGGCGCGTTCCTGTCCTCGGCGAAGGCGCTGGCCCCGTTCGAACAGCGCCTCGCCGCGCTCGACGAACAGGCCGGCAAGGCGACCACCGCGAAGCAGCTCGCCGAGCACATCGCCGGCATGCAGGCGATGTCCGCCGACCTCGACATGCTGTCGGAGCTGATGGCCTCGCTGAAGGTCGACGACGCGACCCAACGCACGCAGGTCGTCGAAGCGCTGTCAGGCCTGTATGCACGCCTCAACCAGGCCAAGGCGCGCGCCGACCTGCGCCGCAAGACCCTGGGGTCGGCCGAATCGGTGGCCCAGTTCGGCGCGCAGTTCACCCTGTTCGCGCAGTCGATCGCCAGTGCCCTGGGCATGGCCAACACGCCGGAAAAGGCCGACGAGCAGCTGTCGCGGCTGATGGTGCAGCTGGAGGAACTGGAGAGCCAGTTCGGCGAACACGAACAATTCCTCGGCGACATCCTGTCCAAGCGCGAGGAATTGCTGGAGGCGTTCGAATCCCACAAGCAGGCCCTGCTCGACGAGCGCCAGCGCAAGGCGCAGTCGGTGTTCGACGCCGCCCAGCGCATCCTCGAAGGCCTCGGCCGCCGCACTGAACGCTTCGCCACCCCCGACGAGCTCAACGCCTTCTTCGCCGGCGACGCGCTGATCCTCAAGCTGCGCGAATTGGCGGAGCGCCTGCGCGAGCTGAAGGACTCGGTCAAGGCCGACGACGTCGAGGCGCGGATCAAGTCCGCGCGCGACCAGGCGGTGCGCGCCCTGCGCGACCGCAGCGAGCTGTTCGAGGATGGCGGCAACGTCATCAAGCTGGGGCCGCGCCACCGCTTCAGCGTCAATACCCAGGCGCTCGACCTCACCCTGTTGCCGCGCGGCGACCACCTGGCCGTGCACCTGACCGGTACCGATTTCATGGAGCCGCTGCACGAGCCCGCGCTGGACGAACTGCGGCCGTACTGGGCGGTGGCGCTGGAGTCCGAATCGCCGACGCTCTATCGCGGCGAATACCTCGCCGGGCAGTTGTTGCAGGACGCCGCCGCCGGCCGCGAGGGGCTGTCGACCGATGCGCTGCAACGCGCCGCGCTGGACAGCGATGCGCTGGGCAAGCTGGTGCGCGACTATGCCGCGCCGCGCTACCGCGACGGCTACGAGAAAGGCATCCACGACTTCGATGCGGCCAAGCTGCTGCAATTGCTGCTGTCGCTGCAGCGCGGCGCCGGCCCGCTGATCCATCATCCGGCCTCGCGTGCGCTGGCGGTGTCGTACTGGGCTTCGCTGGAGGCGCCTGCGCGCGGCGCGTGGCTGGACCGCTTGCGCACCGCGCGGGCGATCGACGCGCTCTCGCCCGCGGGCACCGCGGTCGTCGCCGCGACCGCCGAATTGACCGCGGCCATCGATGCCCATCTGCGCGACACCGCCTTGCCGCTGGCCGCGGCGCGCCCGGCCACCGCCGCCGCCTTCCTGGTCGACTGTGCGCAGGGCGCGGCCATGCCGTTGCGCTTCACCGCCTATGCGCAGGCACTGGTCGAGGCGCTGGCGGCGAAACTCGCCGGCGACAGCGGCCGCGTGCTGCAAGCGGCGATGGCGCATTTGCAGGATCGGCCCGGCGCCGCATGGGCCTTGGCGCAACAGGCGTTCGCCGCGCTCGCCGCGCAAGCGGAACTGGCCGGCAACGCCGGCTACATCGACGAAGCGGTCGCGTTGTACCTGCACGGCAGGCAGCTCGACCACGCGATCGAACGCGTCACCCTGCAGGGCAGCGTCGATGGCCTGCTCGGCACCCATCCGCGCATCGAAAACGGGCGCATGGCGCTGTCGATCGAGGACTTCCTCGCCCGCCTGGAAGAACACCAACGCGCATTCGTGCCGGCGTGGCAGCGTTTCCAGAAACTGCGCGGCGAAGTCGTGCAGCGCGAACGCGAGGCGATGCGCCTGTCCGAGTTCAAGGCGCGGCCGCTGACCAGCTTCGTGCGCAACAAGCTGATCAACGACGTCTACCTGCCGGTGATCGGCGACAACCTCGCCAAGCAGATGGGCACCGTCGGCGAGGACAAGCGCAGCGACCTGATGGGCCTGCTGATGATGATTTCGCCACCGGGCTACGGCAAGACCACGCTGATGGAATACGTGGCGCACCGCCTGGGCCTGGTGTTCATGAAGGTCAACGGCCCCGCGCTCGGCCACGACGTGCGTTCGCTGGATCCGGCGCAGGCGCCGGACGCGACCTCGCGGCAGGAACTGGAGAAGCTCAACCTCGGCCTGGAGATGGGCAGCAACGTGATGCTGTACGTCGACGACATCCAGCACACCCATCCCGAATTCCTGCAGAAGTTCATCTCGCTGTGCGACGGCACCCGCCGCATCGAGGGCGTCTGGCGCGGCAAGACCAAGACCTACGACATGCGCGGCCGGAAGTTCGCGGTGGTGATGGCCGGCAACCCGTACACCGAGTCCGGCGAGGTGTTCAAGATCCCGGACATGCTGGCCAACCGCGCCGACATCTACAACCTGGGCGACGTGCTCGGCGGCATGGAGGACGCGTTCCTGCTCAGCTACATCGAGAACAGCCTGACCTCCAACCCGGTGCTGGCGCCGATGGCCACCCGCGACATGGCCGACCTCTACCTGCTGGTCGAGAAGGCGCGCGGCAAGGACGTCTCCACCAATGCGCTGAAGCACGGCTACAGCGGCGCCGAGGTCAACGAGATCGTGGCGGTGCTGCAACGCCTCATGCAGGTGCGCGATGTGGTGTATCGCATCAACCAGCAGTACATCGCCAGCGCCGCGCAGGCGGACAAGTACCGGGTGGAACCGCCGTTCAAGCTGCAGGGCAGCTACCGCAACATGAACAAGCTGGCCGAGAAACTCTCGCCGGTGATGAACGATGCCGAAGTGCAGCAGTTGATCGGCGACCACTACCTCGGCGAGTCGCAATTGCTCACCACCGGCGCCGAGGAGAACCTGCTCAAGCTCGCCGAGCTGCGCGGCACGATGACCCCGCCGCAGCAGGCGCGCTGGACGCAGATCAAGGCCGACTTCCTGCGCAACAAGGCGATGGGCGCGGACGATGCCGATGTCGGCGGGCGCATGGTCGCGCAACTGGCGGACATCGCCGGCAACCTCGATGCGCTGCGTGCGCCGCCGATGGAGAAACCGGAAACGGCGCCGTGGCCGGCGGTGCTGGATGCCTTGCGTTCGCTGCAAGCGAAACCGCAAGCCGCGGTTCCGCAACAGGCCGCCCCGGATATCGAAGCGCTGCTCGCGGCGATGCAGGGCCAGCAGGCGCCGGTGATCGAGATCCTGCGCGCCACCCTGGCCCGCCAGGACATGCTCAACAGCGCCCTGCTGGAACTGGCCGACGTGCTCGCGCGGGCGCCCACGGCGGCGGCGCCCGCCATGCCGGGCGGCGAAGGCGATGCGCAATCCCGCCGCAACCCAGCGCGCGTGCGCACGCAACGCGAGATCGCCTTCGAACGCGAACTCGAGAAGCTGCGCTTCAAGCACGAGTCGGACGCGAAGGACGACAAGACCGAATGACGCGCGATGCCGTCCCGCTCGACCTCGATGCGATCGCCGGCTTCGGCGACGGCATCGTGCGCGAGGCGCGGCATGCCGATGCGATCGCCGCGCTGGATGGCAGCCCGGTGCCGGCCTTGCTGGAAGCGGTGCAAGCCGTGCAGGCGGTGCTGCTGTCGGCGAACCCGCGGGCGTTGCGCGCGCGCGTCGGCTGGCTCGGCCGCTTGCTCGGGCGCGACCTGGTGCTGGATGCCGAAGGTCGCGTCCTGCGCGAACGCCTGCGCCAGCTGGTCCACGACGCCGACGCGAAACTGGCCGCGTTCGCGCGCTTCGACGCGGCCATCGCCAGCCACGAACAGCGCCTGCTGGCCGCGATCGACGCGCTCGCCAGCGCCATCGCCGAACTCGATGCCGCCAGCGCGGCCGCGCAACCCGCAGCGCTCGCCGATGCCATCGAACGCCGCCGCCAGCACCTGCTGGTGCTGCAGCAGGCCTGGCGCATCGGCGCCTCGCAACTGGCAATGACCCGGCTCAACCACCGCCAGCTGGCGCAGCGCATCGCGCCGATGCTGCCGCTGGTGCAGGTCCTGCTCGAACAGGAGCGCGGTCTGCAGGCATCGCGCCGCGATGCCGATGCGCTGCAATCCGCCAACCGCGCGCTGGAAGCGGCGAATGCCGCGCTGGCCGGTTACAGTCCCCCACATCCCGCAGCACCGGAGCACGCCCCATGACTTCGCAGAACGAACCCACCCTGTTGCCGGCGGCGCTCAGCGAACAGTCGCTCGCCGACCTTGGCCTGAGCACGCAGGACATCGACGCGATCAACCAAGCCAGCAAGGCGCTGCAGGACATCGCCCCCGGCAACCTCAGCGGCTACGGCCGCGACGCCACCAGCAAGACCAGCGCGTTCTCGGTGCAGCTGCTGGACAAGGTGCGCAACGCCGACCTCGATACCTCCGGCGACAAGCTCGGCGAGGTGGTGCGGATCGCGCGCAGCCTCAACCTCGACAGCTTCGCCGAACGCAGCAAGCTGCCGATCCTCGGCCCGCTGATCGACAAGCTGAAGGCGACCAAGGGCGAGCTGGTGCAGAAGTACAGCTCGACCAACAAGCAGATCGACCAGCTGATGGGCGACGTGTCGAAGACCCAGCAGGTGCAGCAGCAGCGCGTGCGCGAGTACGACCAGATGCATGCGCTGGTGCTGGACGAACGCCGCGAACTCGGCATCCACGTCGCCGCCGGCCGGGTCCGCATCGCCGAGCTGGAACAGGAGCTGGCCGCGCTGGCCGGGATGGACGACCCCGCTTCGCGCACCCGCCGCAGCGAGCTCGACACCGCGCTGCGCCTGATCGACAAGCGCGTGTCCGACCTGCAGGTGCTGCAGCACGCCGCCGAGCAGACCCTGCCGATGATCCGCCTGATCCAGGCCAACGCGATCCAGCTGATCGAGAAGTTCGCCGCGGTGCGCGACATCACCATCCCGATGTGGCGCAACCAGTTCGCGATCCAGCTGTCGCTGGCCGACCAGCGCAACGCCGTCGACCTCGCCAACGCCATCGACGATGCCAGCAACGAGCTGATGCGCAAGAACGCCGAACTGGTGCACGGCACCTCGGTCGGTACCGCGCGCGCCAACCAGCGCTCGGTGATCGACATCGAGACCCTGCGCACGGTCAACGAGAGCCTGATCCGCACCGTCGAGGAAGTCCGCGAGATCCACCGCGAGGGCATGGCCAAGCGCAAGCAGCTGGGCGGCGAACTGGTGCAGATGCGCGACGATCTGGCCAAGCGGCTGGCGCTGCCGACGTCCGCACCGGCCGCCTGAAGCGGCCCGCGACTCAGGCGGCGGTTTCGCCGCTCGCGCGCAGCGCGGCCTGCAGCTCGGGGTAATTCAGCACCAGCGCGTCCGGCGGCGCGCGCACGATCCTTTCGGTCGCCACCCGCACCGGCGCCGGCGCCAGCCCGAGGAAGGCGAATACGCGGTCGCACTGCGCCTGCGGATCGGCGGCCAGCTCTTCGTAGACGACCCGCAGCGAAGGATGGCCGGCGAAGGCGGCTTCGAATTCGCGTTCCCGGCGGCGGGTTTCGGCGATGTCGCGCAGGCAGTCGTCGATGTCGACCGCGAACGGCGCGACTTCGGGCAGGATCCCGCCCGCCGGGACGTTGGTGACCCCGGTCTGCTGCAGCACCACCCGGTGCGAGAGGTAGCGGCGCAGCAGGTCCCGGCGCCGCAGGAACACGATGCGCAAGTCCCGGTCGGCCTCGACCAGGGCGCGGATGCCGCTCCACTGCGGCTGCACCAGCTCGTCGAACTTGAGCTTGAAGCCGGCCGCGGCCGCGCCGTGCGCGTCCAGGAAGCGGCGCATGCTTTCCCCGGGATGCTCGAAGCGCGCGCGCTGCAGCGCCTCGAACGCAGCCGCGTCGTCCTCGCATGCGCGCGCCAACGGACCGTCCAGGCCGACCATGCGATCGCCCCAGACCTCGCCGTGCACGAGCAGCGCGGGATGGCTGCGCAAGGTGCGCACCAGCATCGTGCTGCCGGTGCGCGCGGCGCAGGCGATCATGAAACGGACGGGAGGCTGCGGCATCGGCCCGGCCTGCGCGGGAACAAGGATGGCCGGCAAGGATAGGGTCATCGTGCCGGCGGCGCGATCACCATCGCCGCCAAGGCATGCAGGATGCGCAGGTCTTCGCCATCGAACGCCGCATCCGGATCCTCGCCATCGTCGCGGCCGCGGTAATGGCGATGGAAGGCGCGCACCGCGGCGGCGCGATCCTTCAGCGGATAGCCGATCGCCGCCATCGCCAGCCACGGGTCGAAGCCCGCCGGCGGGTCGACCAGCGATTCCGGCCGCGGCCAGAGGCCGAACCCGGCATCGGCCAGGCGCTGCCAGGGGAACAGCGAACCCGGGTCGCGCTTGCGGGTCGGCGCCAGGTCGGCATGGCCGATCACCTGCGTCCTCGGGATGTGCAGCCGCGAACACAGGTCTTCCAGCAGGCGCAGCAGCGCGGCGATCTGCGCCTCCGTATAGGGCTCGCCCACGTCGTTGTCGATCTCGATGCCGATCGACGCATCGTTGACGTCGGTGATCGTGCCCCAGGAACCGCCGCCGGCATGCCAGGCGCGATCGCCATCGGCCACCAGCTGGTAGATCCGGCCGTCGTCGCCGATCAGGTAGTGCGCGCTGACCTTGCCCTTGCTGTTGGCGGTGCGCAGCGTGTGCAGGCTCTCCTGCGCGGAACCCTGCTCGGTCGCGTGGACCACGATCAGCACCGGCCGCCGCGCCTCGAAGTTCGGCGACGGCACCCATTCGGCGAGCGGGTTGCGCTGCGGGGCGTGCGCGCAGGCGGCGAGCAGGGACAGCGACAGGACGGCGACGAAGGTGCGCATGGCCCGATCTTATCGCCTCCGTCGTCGACGCCCGTCGCGGCGATTGGTTTCCTTCGCAACTACCGACCACAACTCTAAAATTTTGTTCTAGGCTCGGGTCATGTTGCAGTGCAGCGAACCCGGGAACCGCCATGATGGAGTGCGACCAAGCCGGCCCTGATCCCCTGGGCCTGTACGACCCCCGCGACGACCGCGACAGCTGCGGCTTCGGCCTGATCGCGCAGCTCGACGACAAGCCCGCGCGCGCCACGGTGGAAGCCGCGCTGGAAGCGCTGGCGCGCATGACCCATCGCGGCGGGGTGGCCGCCGACGGCCTCAGCGGCGATGGCTGCGGCCTGCTGCTCAAGCAACCCGAACGCTTCCTGCGCGCGCTGGCGAAGGAAGCCGGCTTCGCGCTGGGCTCGCAGTTCGCCGCCGGGCTGGTGTTCCTGCCGCACGATGACGCCGACGCCGCGCGTTGCCGCGACACCCTGCGCAAGGCGCTGGCCGAGGTGCAGCTGGCGGTCGCCGGCTGGCGCACGGTGCCGGTGGATGCCGGGGCCTGCGGCGCCACCGCGCGCGCCAACATGCCGCGCATCGAACAGGTGTTCGCCGCGCCGCTGATCGACGTCGAAGGCGCGCGGCCGACGCCCGAAACCTTCCGCCGCGCGCTGTTCCTCGCCCGTCGCCGCGCCACCCAGCGCCTGCAGGACGTGCCGGCGTTCTACATCGTCAGCCTGTCCGCGGACAGCATCGGCTACAAGGGCATGGTGCTGCCGTCGCGGCTGCCGCAGCTGTATCCGGACCTGCAGCGCCCGGAGCTCGAAAGCAGCGTCGTCGTGTTCCACCAGCGCTTCTCGACCAACACGTCCTCGCGCTGGTCGCTGGCGCAGCCGTTCCGCATGCTCGCCCACAACGGCGAGATCAACACCATCGCCGGCAACCGCGCGTGGGCGCAGGCGCGCGCGCATGTGTGGCGCAGCGAGCACCTCGACCCGCGCGAATTCGATCCGGTGATCGAGGTCGACGGCTCGGATTCGCAATCGCTCGACGCGATGCTCGACCTGCTCGAAGCCGGCGGCATGGATGCGTTGAAGGCGATGCGCATCCTGGTGCCGCCGGCGACGCAGTCGCTGGAGTACAAGGACGCCGACCTGGCCGCGTTCTACGAGTACTACGCGCTCAACAGCGAGCCCTGGGACGGCCCGGCCGGCATCGTGCTGTTCGACGGCCGCTACGCCGCCTGCACGCTGGACCGCAACGGCCTGCGTCCCGCGCGCTGGCAACTGACGAAGGACCGGCATTTCCTGATCGCCTCCGAGGCCGGCGTGTGGGACGTGCCGGCCGCCGAAGTGCTGCGCAAGGGCAAGCTCGGCCCCGGCCAGATGATCGCCGCCGACCTGCGCGACGGCCGCCTGCTCGAAAGCGACGCCATCGACGCGATCAACCGCGCGCGCGCGCCGTACAAGCGCTGGCTGCGGCAGGGCATGACCTACCTGCACAGCGAGCTGATCGATCCCAACCTCGCCGCCGAACCATTCGACCACGCCACCCTGGCCGGCTTCCAGAAACTGTTCCAGCTGACCCGCGAGGAACGCGAGAAGGTGCTGCGCCCGCTCGCGGAAACCGAGCAGGAGGCGATCGGCTCGATGGGCGACGACGTGCCGATGGCGACGCTGAGCCAGCAGGTGCGGCCGCTGTACGACCGCTTCCGCCAGGCCTTCGCCCAGGTCACCAATCCGCCGATCGACCCGTTGCGCGAGGACTGCGTGATGTCGCTGGCCACCCAGCTCGGCCGCGAGGGCAACGTGTTCGCCGACAGCGCCGAGACCGTGCGCCATGTCCACCTGAGCTCGCCGGTACTGAGCCAGCGCAAGCTGCGCCAGCTGCTGGCGATGCCGCCCTACGACACCGCCTATCGCTACATCGAACTCGGCTTCGACGCCGGCACCGGCATCCGCGCCGCGATCGAAGGCGTCTGCGCGCAGGCCGAGGCCGCCGCGCGCGACGGCGTGCTGCTGCTGATCCTGTCCGACCGCCGTCCGCGCCGCGACCAGCTGATGCTGCATGCGCTGCTCGCCACCGGCGCGGTGCACCAGCACCTGGTGCGCAACGGCCTGCGCTGCGCGGTCAACCTGATCGTGGAAACCGGCACCGCGCGCGACCCGCACCACTTCGCCTGCCTGATCGGCTACGGCGCGACCGCGGTGTATCCGTACCTGGCCTATCAAACCCTGCACGATCTGGGCGTGCGCGGCATCCTCAACACCAAGCACGGCGAGGTCGCGCAGATCGGCCGCAGCTACCGGCGCGGCATCCGCAAGGGCCTGCTGAAGATCATTTCGAAGATGGGCATCAGCACCATCGGCAGCTACCGCGGCGCGCGCCTGTTCGAGATCGTCGGCCTGGACCGCGAAGTCACCGAACTCTGCTTCGCCGGCACGCCGTCGCGGATCGGCGGCGCCGGTTTCGCCGAACTGCAGGCCGAAGCCGAGCACCTGGCGAAGATCGGCTGGGACAACAACGCGCTGCCGGAAATCGGCGGCCTGCTGCAGTTCACCCCGGACGGCGAATACCACCAGTTCAATCCCGACGTGGTGCAGGCGCTGCAGCGCGCGGTCGCCAGCGGCACCCGCGAGGACTGGGCGCGCTATGCCGATGCGGTGAACACGCGGCCGCCGGCGGCGTTGCGCGACCTGCTCGCGCTCGACGCCTCGAAGGCGAACGCGATTCCGCTCGACGAGGTCGAGCCCATCGAAGCCATCGTGCGCCGCTTCGATACCGCGGCGATGTCGCTGGGCGCGTTGTCGCCGGAAGCGCACGAAGCGCTGGCGATCGCCATGAACCGCCTCGGCGGGCGCAGCAATTCCGGCGAGGGCGGCGAGGATCCCGCGCGCTATCGCAGCGACAAGGTCAGCAAGATCAAGCAGATCGCCTCGGGCCGTTTCGGCGTCACGCCCGAATATCTGGTCAATGCCGAGGTGCTGCAGATCAAGATGGCGCAGGGCGCCAAGCCCGGCGAAGGCGGCCAGCTGCCCGGCCACAAGGTCAATGCGCTGATCGCCAGGCTGCGTTACGCGCGGCCCGGCATCGGCCTGATCTCGCCGCCGCCGCACCACGACATCTACTCGATCGAAGACCTCGCGCAATTGATCTTCGACCTGAAGCAGGTGAATCCGGACGCGCTGGTCTCGGTGAAGCTGGTCTCGCATGCGGGCGTCGGCACCATCGCGACGGGCGTGGCGAAAGCCGGCGCCGACCTCATCACCATCTCCGGCCATGACGGCGGCACCGGCGCCTCGCCGATTTCCTCGATCCGCTATGCCGGCACGCCGTGGGAACTGGGCCTGTCCGAAGCGCGCCAAGGCTTGCTGGCGAACGGATTGCGCGAACGGGTGATCGTGCAGGCCGACGGCGGCCTGAAGAGCGGCCTCGACGTGATCAAGGCAGCGCTGCTCGGCGCCGAGAGTTTCGGCTTCGGCACCGCGCCGATGATCGCGCTGGGCTGCAAGTACCTGCGCATCTGCCACCTCAACAACTGCGCCACCGGCATCGCCACCCAGGACGACCGCCTGCGCGCCGAGCATTTCACCGGCCTGCCCGAACGCGTCGAGAATTTCTTCCGCGGACTGGCCGAGGAAGTGCGCGGCTACCTCGCGCAACTCGGCGCGCGCACGCTGGGCGAACTGGTCGGCCGTACCGACCTGCTGCGGCAAGTGGATGCGCTCGCCGCCACCGGCGAGAAGATCGACCTGTCGCTGCTGCTGGCCGGCGACGGCCTCGCGCACGGCGGCCATTGCGGCACGCCGCGACTCGCCGCCGCGAACGATGGCCTGGCGGCGGAACTCGATGCCGACCTCGACCTGGTGTTGACGAATGCGCTGGGCGGCAGCTTCGCCTACCCGATCCGCAACACCGACCGCAGCATCGGCGCGCGGCTGTCCGGGCGCATCGCGCGCCTGCACGGCGACCACGGCATGCGCGATGCGCCGATCGACCTGCATTTCACCGGCACCGCCGGGCAGAGCTTCGGCGGCTTCCTCGCCAGCGGCCTGCGGCTGACCCTGGAAGGCGAGGCCAACGATTACGTCGGCAAGGGCATGGCCGGCGGGCGCATCGTGATCCGTCCGCCGCGCGACGCAACCTTCGTCGCCTGCGACACGCCGATCCTCGGCAACACCTGCCTGTACGGCGCCACCGGTGGCGAGCTGTACGCCGCGGGCCACGCCGGCGAACGCTTCGCGGTGCGCAATTCCGGCGCGGTCGCGGTGGTGGAAGGCGTGGGCGATCACTGCTGCGAATACATGACCGGCGGCGTGGTCGCGGTGCTCGGCCGCACCGGCCTGAACTTCGGCGCCGGTTTCACCGGCGGCATGGCCTACGTGCTCGACCTCGACCGCGATTTCGTCGACCGCTACAACCACGAGCTGATCGACATCCTGCGCATCAACCACGAAGGCTTCGAGGCGCACCGCTCGCACCTCACCGACCTGCTGGAAACGCATGCGGCATTGACCGGCAGCGTGTTCGCGCAGCGCATCCTCGACGACTTCCGCGATTTCCTCGGCAAGTTCTGGCTGGTCAAGCCGAAGGCGGCGAGCATCGAATCGCTGGTCGACGGTTTGCGGAGAGCGGCATGAGCAAGAAAGCCATCTTCGATTTCCTCGACCGCGAACGCGCGATGCCCGCGCGCATCCCGCTGCAGCTGCGCCGCGACGGCGACTGGGGCGAGTTGTACGGCCGCTTCGCCGCCGAGGAAGCGAAGCAGCAGGCCGGCCGTTGCCTGGATTGCGGCAACCCGTATTGCAGCTGGGGCTGCCCGCTGCACAACCGCATCCCGCAATGGCTGGAACTGGCGCGCGAAGGCCGCGTCATCGAAGCGGCGGCGCTCTGCCACGAAACCAACCCGCTGCCCGAAATCTGCGGCCGCGTCTGCCCGCAGGATCGCCTGTGCGAGGGCAGCTGCACGCTCAACGACGGCTTCGGTGCGGTGACCATCGGCGCGGTCGAGAAGTACATCGTCGATGCCGCGTTGGCGCAGGGCTGGACGCCAGATCTGTCGCAGGCGCCGAGCACCGGCAAGCGCGTCGCCATCGTCGGCGCGGGGCCTGCGGGCCTGGCCTGCGCGGATCGCCTCGCGCGCGCCGGCATCGAAGCCACCGTGTTCGACCGCTACGAGAAGATCGGCGGCCTGCTGCAGTTCGGCATCCCCACCTTCAAGCTGGAACGCACGGTGCTCGACCAGCGCCATGAGGTCCTGGCTGGCATGGGCGTGCAATTCAAGCTGGGCGTGGAGATCGGCCGTGATGTGTCGATGCAGTCCCTGATCGACGATTTCGACGCGGTGTTCCTCGGCATCGGCAGCTATCGCTACACCGACGGCAAGCTGCCAGGCCAGGACCTGCGCAACGTGCTGCCGGCGCTGCCCTTCCTGGTGCAGAACGGGCGCCTCGTGATCGGCGACGATGCAGATGGGAAACCCATCGCCGGGTGGGAGGATCAAATCGACTTGCCCGACCTGCGCGGCAAGCGCGTGGTGGTGCTCGGTGGCGGCGATACCGGCATGGACTGCGTGCGCAGCGCGATCCGCCTGGGCGCCGCCAGCGTGCAATGCGTGTATCGCCGCGACGAGGCCAACATGCCCGGCTCCGCGCGCGAAGTCGCCAATGCGCGCGAGGAGGGCGTGGAGTTCCTGTTCAACCGCCAGCCGCTGGCCTTGCTCGGCGATGATGCCGTGACCGCCGTGCGCGTCGCCGAAACCCGGCTGGGCGAACCCGATGCGCGCGGTCGCCGCAATGCGGAGATCGTACCCGGCAGCGAATCCGAACTCGACGCCGACGTGGTGATCATCGCGTTCGGCTTCCAGCCGGAACCGCCGGAGTGGCTCGCGGCACACGGCATCGCCGCCGAGGCCAATGGCCGCATCAAGGTTGCGCCCAAGCCGCGCGGTTGCGCGAAGCCTTCGAGCAATGCGCTGCCCTACCAGACCAGCAATCCCTGGGTGTTCGCCGGCGGCGATGGCGTGCGTGGCGCCGACCTCGTCGTCACCGCCGTGCAGGAAGGGCGCGATGCGGCGGCGGGGATCGCCAAGCTGCTGCTGGGTTGAGACCGCAACAACAGGAGCGGCAGCAAAGCTGCCTGCAGCGAACTGGTCAGGCTCGGCGCAATCGCTCCAGTTGGGCTTCGAGGAACGCGATGCGCCGGTCCTTCTCCTGCAGCGCGGCCAATACATGGTCGGCCTCGAAACGGGGCGGGATGTGCTGCGGGCAATTCGCGTCCCAGGCATGGACGGTGAACACCAGGACCTGCTCCGGCCTGGCCTTGTAGTCCGCGGGCATCAGCTGCGCGAGCAACGCCGGCGTGGCCTCCACCATGCGCGCCTCGCCCCAGATCTTCACCCGCCGGCGCTGGCGATAGTCGATCAGGAACAGGTGCGCCTTCGGGTTGTCGATCAGGTTGCCGCTGCTGATGTACTGGCGGTTGCCGGCGAAATCGACGAAACCAAGCGTAAGTGCGTCGAGCACGCGCAGGAAGCCGGGTGGACCGCCGCGGTGCTGGATGTACGGTTGCCCTTCGGCATTGACTGTGGCCAGGAACAGGCTGCGCTGCTCGCCGATGAAGTCGCGCAGTTCGTCGGTGATCGTGGTTTCCCAGCCGCCCCGCGCCTCCATGTTGCGGTAGGCGCGGCGCGAACCCTTGCGCGTTTGCAGGGATTTCACCGTTGGCGTGAAGGCGATGTCGCTGCTGTAGCGCGTGGTGTCCATGCGTGCCTCAAAGTCCGAGTTCCGACAGCGAAGCCGCCGTCGCCGGTCGCGGGCCCAGTGGCCAGTGGAACAGCCGCTCGTCCTCGCGGATCGACAGGTCGTTGATGCTGGCGATACGGGTGCGCATCAGGCCATGCGCGTCGAATTCCCAGTTCTCGTTGCCGTAGCTGCGCGTCCACGCGCCTCGTGCGTCCCGCCACTCGTAGGCGAAACGCACGGCAATGCGATTCTCCTGGAAGACCCACAGCTCCTTGGTGAGGCGGTATTCGCGCTCGCGCTGCCACTTGCGTTCCAGGAAGGCCGCGATGGCGTCGCGTCCTTGCAGGAACTCGCTGCGATTGCGCCAGCGGCTGTCCGCCGTGTAGGCCTGCGCGACCCGGGCCGGGTCGCGCGAGTTCCAGGCGTCCTCCGCCAGGCGCACCTTGCGCACGGCCGATTCCAGCGTGAACGGCGGCAGCGGTGGACGCTCCATGGCCTCAGGCGGCCTCGCGCAAGGCGACCACCGGGAAATCGATCTCGGTCTTGGCCACTTCGTTGATGTAGTTGGTCCAGGTGTTGAGCGCCACGTGCTGCACGATCTCGATGACCTGCGCATCGCTGTAACCGGCCGCCTTCACCGCCAGCACGTCGTCGGCGCCGACCTTGCCGCGGGCCTGCGTGACCTTGGCGGCGAACTGCACGGCGGCGGCGGCCTTCGGGTCGTTGGAGGTACCGCTGCGGTTGGCGGCGATCTCGGCGTCGTCGAGCTTGGCCAGGTGCTTGCCCAGGTAGGCATGCGCCGACAGGCAGTAGCCGCAGCCGTTGATCTCGGCCACCGCCAGTGCGATGCGCTCGCGGGTCGGCGCCGGCAGCGTGCCCTTGCCCAGCGCGCCGGACATGCCGAGGTAACCCTCGAGCGCGGCCGGGCTGTTGGCGACCAAGCGGAACAGGTTGGGGACGGAACCGATCTGCTGCTGGACGGCCAGCAGCAGCGGCTGGGCGGCGGCGGGGGCGGAATCGATGCTGGCGGGGATGGCGATGCGGGACATGTTTGTTTCTCCAGGGTGGCGGTGATGGGCGGGTGCCCGGTGGAGAAAGCGTAGATAGTTCCGCCATCTGCAACTAGACTGCAAAATATGGAATCACCCTTCCATGAAATGGAATAAATGATGGACCGACTCCAGGCGATGAATGTGTTCCTCAGCACCGTGGAGGCCGGCAGTCTTTCGGCCGCGGGCCGCAAGCTGGGCATGCCGCTGGCCACCGTGAGCCGCAACCTGTCGGAGCTGGAGGCCCACCTGAAAGCGCGCCTGCTCAACCGCAGCACGCGCGGACTCGCGCTCACCGATGCGGGCCGCGACTACCTCGCCGCCTGCAAGCGCATCCTCGAAGATGTCGGCGAAGCCGAACGCACTGTCGCCGGCGAGTTTTCCGAACCGCGTGGCGAGCTGGTGATCACCGCACCGATCGTGTTCGGGCGAATCCACGTGTTGCCGGTGCTTGTCGACTTCCTCGCCGCCTACCCCGAAGTCGACGTACGCCTGGTGCAAGGCGATCGCGTCCTGCACCTGCTCGACGAACACGTGGACCTGGCCGTGCGCATCGGCGCGTTGCCGGACAGTCGCCTCATCGCCACGCGCCTGGGCGCCACCCGCCGCACCGTGTGCGCGAGCCCGGCGTACCTAGCCGCGCACGGCGTGCCGGACACGCCGGCACAACTCGGCGACCATCGCTGCATCAGCTTCGAGGCGATGAGCGCAGCCGAGTCCTGGCGTTTTCCGGCCAACGGGACCGAAATCAACGTGCCGATGCATTCGCGCCTGGTGGTGAATACCGCCGAAGCGGCGATCAACGCCGCGATCGCTGGCGCCGGCCTCACCCGCGTGCTGTGCTACCAGATCGACAGGGCCGAACGCAGCGGACAATTGCAGCGGGTACTGCGTGATTTCGAACCAGCAGCGCTGCCGATCAGCCTGGTCCACGCGGGCCAGCGGCGCCTGCCGTTGAAATTGCGCGCGTTCCTCGACTTCGCGACCCCGCGGTTGCGCGAGCGACTGGCCCGGTAGCCGTCCGCTTCGGGGCACGCCTTCAACGAGGCAACGCAACGCAACTTCCCGCGACGTGGATCACCCGCGCGGACATTGGCCAGTCGACCAGTTCGTTCAGGCCGAGCCCACAGCGCGCCATCGGACCGACCGGAACCGGATTCGGCGGGTTTGCGTCAGCCACCGGGCAAACGCGCATGATCGTCGTCCCATCGGAGACTGAGATGACGCGATCCGTCCGTTCGAACGTGATCGCCGTCCTGCTCACGCTCGTCGCGTTCGATGCCCGACCCGCATCGCTCGCGGAAGGGCATCCGTCCGAGGACGAAACGGCGGTGCTCGCGGCAATGGACCGCTACCTGCTCGCCCCCTCGACGAACGACCTGCGGGCGATGGCAGCGATGCAGACGCCCGAGGGAATGACGTATCGGGCGCACACCACGGATGCAGGCGCGATCGAGCTCATCGTTCGAAGGACGCATGCGCCGAACTGCGCCCCGGAGACGCGTCGACCATTCGTCTCGAGGGTTGATGGTTGATGGTCCTTCGAGGCCCCTCGCGACTCATTCGCGTCGTTCCCCCTGATGCTCAAGGAAATGCCGGGTTCTTCGGGCGGATCGGCCGCGGGGATGTCTCGAATGATTGCCTCGAGTGGTTGGCCGGCCAGAAGAAGACGTCTGCATGGGTTCACAAGCAGGTCTCCATGCTCTAACTCTCCACGACACGTCACCCAACAAAAAAACCGCACGGCGAACCGTGCGGCTTCCCTTGAAGAATGCTTCTTTCGAAACCGGCGACGACGTCCCTGTCGTCGCCTTCCCCAAGACCGATCAGGACTCGTACGCGGCTTCGCCGTGCGAACTGATGTCCAGGCCTTCGCGTTCCGCCTCTTCACTGACGCGCAGGCCGACCGTGTACTTCACGATCAGGAACGCGAGCAGCGCGACCACGCTGGACAGCACCACGGTGATCAGCACGCCCTGCGCCTGGATCCACACCTGCGCGGCGATGTCGTAGTCCGGCAACGCGGTCTCGGTGACGTAGTCCCACAGGCCCGCGCCGCCCAGCGCGGGCGCAGCGAACACGCCGGTGAGCAACGCGCCAGCGATGCCGCCGACGCCGTGCACGCCGAACACATCCAGCGAATCGTCCGCGCCGAGCAGGCGCTTCAGCCCGCTGACGCCCCACAGGCAAAGCGCGCCGGCGATCGCGCCCATCGCCAGCGCGCCCATCAGGCCCACCAGGCCCGCCGCCGGCGTGATGACCACCAATCCCGCCACCGCACCCGACGCCGCGCCGAGCAAAGACGGCTTGCCCTTGCCGATCCATTCCATCGTCAGCCACGCCACCACCGCCGCGGCCGTGGCCAGGAAGGTGTTGACGAAGGCGATCGCGGCCACGCCGCCGGCTTCCAGCGCGGAGCCGGCGTTGAAGCCGAACCAGCCGAACCACAGGATCGACGCGCCGACCATCGTCTGCGTGAGGTTGTGCGGCTTGATCGCCTCGCGGCCGAAGCCGATGCGCTTGCCGATCACGAACGCGCCAACGAGCCCCGCCACCGCGGCATTGATGTGCACCACCGTGCCGCCAGCGAAATCCAGCGCGCCCTTCGCCCACAGATAGCCCGACTTGGCCAGCACGCCATCGACGGCGTCGGTGCTGGTGAACGCATCCGGACCCGGGAAGAACCAGACCATGTGCGCCATCGGCAAGTAGGCGAAGGTGAACCACAGCACGGTGAACAGCATCACCCCGGCGAACTTCACCCGCTCCGCGAACGCGCCGACGATCAGCGCGCAGGTGATGCAGGCGAACGCGCCCTGGAACACGAAGAACGCGAGCTCGGGGATGTACACGCCCTTGGTGAAGGTCGCCGCGATCGAGGCGGCATTCAATCCCGCGGCAAGCACGCGGTCGGTGCCGCCGATGAAGGCATTGCCCTCGGTGAAGGCCAGGCTGTAGCCGTACAGCGCCCACAGCACCGCCACCAGCGAGAACACCGCCAGGTTCTGGATCAGGATCGACAGCACGTTCTTCGACCGCACCAGGCCGCCGTAGAACAGCGCCAGCCCGGGCAAGGTCATGAAGATCACCAACGCGGCGGACACCAACACCCAAACGGTATCCGGCTTGCTGATGGTGGGTGCCGGCGCTTCGGCTTCCGTTTCGGCGGGTGCCGCTTCAGTCGGCACTGCTTCGGCAGGGGTGGTTGCCGCGGGTGCGGCGTCCGTGGCCGTCGCTGCATCGGCGGTTGCGGGTGCGGCTTCCGCAGGCGCCTCGGCCGCGGTCGGTGCAGCGGTCGCTTCCTGTGCCTTCACCGCCGGCATCGCAAGCGCCAGCGCGAGGGCGCACGCCGCGGCCATGCATGCGGCATGCAATCGGGTGCTCCACCCGGAGATCGCTGTCGTCTTCATCGTTGTCTCCCCTGGGTTAGAGCGCATCGGCGCCGAGCTCGCCGGTGCGGATGCGGATGACCTGGTCGAGGGCGACGACGAAGATCTTGCCGTCGCCCACCTTGCCGGTCGCCGCGGATTTGCTGATCGCATCGAGCGCGGCATCGAAATCGTCGTCGGCGACCGCGCATTCGATCTTCAGCTTGGGCAGGAAATCGACGACGTACTCGGCGCCGCGGTACAGCTCGGTGTGGCCTTTCTGCCGGCCGAAGCCCTTCACTTCGGTCACGGTGATGCCGGACACGCCGACTTCGGTGAGCGCCTCGCGCACCTCGTCGAGCTTGAACGGGCGGATGATCGCGGTGATCAGTTTCATCGTGCTGGGCTCCCTCAGAACGCCTTGGTGATGGTCAGGGCGACGGTGTCGTCGGCCACCTTGTTGCCGAACGGGTTGGTGTACAGCGCGTCGTCGGCATTGGTGCCGGTATAGGCCAGGCCCACCGAGAAACCGTTGTCGAAGGCCTTGGTCGCGCCCAGCTTCCAGTCGGTGTATTCGAAGGCGTCGTTGCCCTCGATCCACTGCTTGCCGGCATGCGTGTTGATGGTGACGCCCTTGCCCACGGTTAAGTTGGCGCTGAGGTCGAGGTAGCCGCTGCCGTCGGAATCGACGTAGCCGAACAGGTCGGTGGCCGCGTACGAATACTTCGCGCCCAGGCTGAGCTTGTCGCTGGCGGCGACGGTGATGCCGGCATACACCTCGAGGGTGTCGGCGCTGTTGAAGCCGGACGGAAAATCGCCGGGATACCAGTAGTACAGCGCGCCGACGTCGTAGCTCACGGCCTCGCTGAACTTGCCGCGATAGCCGCCGTAGACGTCGAGTTCAAGGCTGCTGGAGATCGGCGCGGCGCTGGTGGAGAGATCCGACAGCCAGCTGATGCTGCTGCCCCACGTGCCGATGTACGCGCCGCTTTCGGCCGCGTATTCCACGCCCCCTTGCAGGGCGGGTTGCTGGTTGCTCTGCGACACGCCGCGGAACACGTAGTCGCTGGTCAGCGAGACGTTGCCGCTGGTGCCGGCCTGCGCATCGGCGATGCCGAACAGGGCGAGTAATGCGACGGCGATGCGGATGCGAGCGTGCGTGCGCGTCGTGGTCGATGCATGGAACGGTGTAGCCACAGTGTGAGACGACATGACGCAGGCTCCTCATAAGCGGTAGCCCTCCCCGGTCATTTGTTTCGTACTCGTGCAATGCAGGAACTCCGTCGTGCCCTGCCTGCCGCGATCGTCGATCGCGCATGTCCTCCTTGCTTGATGGTGCGCGACGCCGCCGCGCATGGCCCGCCCCACTCCCTCCGCCAGCCAAAAGGCCCGGGAGGCGCGCACCCGTCGGTGCGCGCTCCCGGCCTGTCCGATCCTCGCCGGGGAGGGAGCGAAGCGAGGATCAGCTCGCTTCGCCCCGATGCATCGCCGCCGCTCGACGCGGCGGCGGCCGCATCAGACGGTGTAGTACATCTGGTATTCCAGCGGGTGCGTGGCCGCGCGGAACTTGGTCACTTCCTGCATCTTCAGCGCGATGTAGCCGTCGATGAAGTCGTCGCTGAACACGCCGCCGGCCTTGAGGAAGTCGCGGTCCTTGTCCAGCGCTTCCAGCGCCTGGTCGAGCGAATGGCACACGGTCGGGATGTTCTTCTCCTCTTCCGGCGGCAGGTCGTACAGGTCCTTGTCGCTGGGCGCGCCCGGGTCGATCTGGTTCTTGATGCCGTCAAGGCCCGCCATCATCAGCGCGGCGAAGGTCAGGTAGCCGGACTGGATCGGGTCGGGGAAGCGCATCTCGATGCGGCGCGCCTTCGGGTTGGCCACGTACGGGATGCGGCAGGACGCCGAACGGTTGCGCGCCGAGTAGGCCAGCATCACCGGCGCCTCGAAGCCCGGCACCAGGCGCTTGTAGCTGTTGGTGCCGGAATTGGTGAACGCGTTGATCGCGCGCGCGTGCTTGAAGATGCCGCCGATGTACCACAGCGCCATCTGCGACAGGCCGCCGTAACCGTCGCCGGAGAACAGGTTGACGCCGCCCTTGGCCAGCGACATGTGCACGTGCATGCCGCTGCCGTTGTCGCCGACGATCGGCTTCGGCATGAAGGTCGCGGTCTTGCCGTTGCGGTGGGCGACGTTCTTGATGATGTACTTCATCGTCAGCAGTTCGTCGGCCTTCTGCACCAGGGTGTTGAACTTGGTGCCGATCTCGCACTGGCCGGCGTTCGCCACTTCGTGGTGGTGCACCTCGACCTCGATGCCGACCTGTTCCAGCGTCTTGCACATCTCGGCGCGGATGTCGTGCAGCGAATCCAGCGGCGCGACCGGGAAGTAGCCGCCCTTCACCATCGGCCGGTAGCCGCTGTTGCCGCCTTCGTATTCCTTGCCGGAGTTCCAGTGCGCCTCTTCCGAATCGACATGGAAGAAGGTGTGGCCCATTTCATTGGAGAACCGCACCGAATCGAAGATGAAGAATTCCGGCTCCGGGCCGAAGAACGCGGTGTCGGCGATGCCGGCCGCCTTCAGGTAGGCCTCGGCGCGCTTGGCCACGCCGCGCGGGTCGCGGTCGTAGGCCTGCATGGTCGCCGGATCCAGGATGTCGCAGGTCAGGATCAGGGTCGGGTCGGCGGTGAACGGGTCGACGACCGCGGTCGACGGGTCCGGCAGCAGCACCATGTCGGACTCGTTGATGCCCTTCCAGCCGCTGATCGAGGAACCGTCGAACATCTTGCCGTCCTCGAACAGGCTGGCGTCGATGATCGACTTGGGGAAGGTCACGTGGTGCTGCACGCCACGCATGTCGGTGAAGCGCAGATCGACGAATTCGATCTTGTGGTCGCGGATCAGCTTTTCGACGTTTTCGAACGACATGGGAAACTCCGGGAGGAAGGGGATGAGCCGTTGCCAGTTTCTATTGCAAAGCGCGTGCCAACTACCAACTAATTGATTATCAAGTATTTTATCTGTAGCGTGAATTTCGAATGCATTTCTTTGGTGCATTCATGATGGCATTTAGCACCGAAATGGCGATATTGCTTTGCGCTATCCTGCGCCGTCGCCCACACCGCGGTTCCGCATGAACGACCTGCTCGCCGCATTGCTGCTCGGCATCATCGAAGGCATCACCGAATTCCTGCCGATCTCCAGCACCGGCCACCTGCTGATCGCCGAACGCTGGCTGGGCCAGCGCAGCGACCTGTTCAACATCGCGATCCAGGCCGGCGCGATCCTCGCGGTGGTGCTGATCTACTGGAAGCGGCTGTGGGGCATGCTCACCGCGTTCCTCGGCCACGACGCGCCCGCCGCCTACGATCCGCTGGGCATCACCGCCACGCCCGCGCAATCGCGCGACTACGCCTTCAAGTTGCTGGCCGCGTTCGGCGTGACCGCGGTCGGCGGCCTGCTGGTGAAGAAGCTCGGCTGGGAGCTGCCGGACACGGTGCGGCCGATCGCCTGGGCGCTGATCGTCGGCGCGTTCTGGATGGTGGCCGCCGAACAGCTAGCGGCGCAACGCGCAGGCCGCGAAGGCGAACGCAGCGCGATCTCGTGGACCACGGCGATCCTGGTCGGCATCGCGCAGGTGGTCGCCGGGGTGTTCCCCGGCACCTCGCGCAGCGCGGCCGCGATCTTCGTCGCCCTGCTCGCCGGCACCACCAGCCGCGCCGCCGCCACCGAATTCGCGTTCGTGGTCGGCATCCCGACCATGTTCGCGGCGACCGGCTACGAACTGCTGTCGATGCTCAAGGACGGCGGCATCGGCAACGAGGACTGGAGCGCGCTCGGCATCGCGTTCGTCGCCTCAGCGCTCACCGCCTTCGCCGCGGTGAAGTGGTTGTTGCGCTACATCCAGAGCCATCGCTTCACCGCGTTCGCGGTGTACCGTCTGGCGCTCGGCATCGTCCTGCTGCTGTGGCTGCCGGCCGGCAGCTGAACCAAATCCCGCCTGCCCCGATCCAACGCGCGCGCAGCCGCATGCGCGCCTGACCAAAGGACTCCACGATGAAACGCCTGTTGCTGCTCGCCCTGCCGGCCTTGCTCGCCGGTTGCCCGAAACCGAAAACGGCCGACGAAACCGCAACCCCGCCCGCCAAGCCGGCCGAATCGGCCGCGCCCGCGGACGCTGCGGCCAGCCTGCCCAAGGTCGAGTTCAAGAACGCGGGCATGATCCGCACCGCGGGAACCCTGCCCAAGTACCAATGGCGGCTGGCGGCCGCCACCGACGCGAAGGGACATGCCATCGATGCCCTGCTGGTGCGTCCCGGACAGCCGGTCACGCTCGGTTTCAACGGCGGCAAGCTCGTCGTCGGCAATACCTGCAATGCGATGACCGGCGGCTACAGGCTGGACGGGAAAGGCATCACGATCGACAAGCTCGCCTCGACCATGAAGGCGTGCGCCGATCCGAAGCTGATGGCGCTGGACCAGGAAGTCGGCAAGCGGCTGCAGGGCGTGCTGGAACCGCGCCTGTCCAAGGGCGATGCCCGCCAGCTGCAATTGAAGACCGCGGCCGGCGACCTGCTGGTCTTCACCAGCGCGGAAACCGCCGCGAGCAAGTACGGCGCCGGCGAGCGCGTGTTCCTGGAAGTCGCGGCGCAGACCAAGCCCTGCAACCACCCGCTGATCCCGGGCAAGCAATGCCTGCAGGTGCGCGAACTGAAGTACGACGACAAGGGCCTGAAGTCCGGCACGCCCGGCGCGTTCGGGAACTTCTACGACGGCATCGAGGGCTATACCCACCAGGCCGGCGTGCGCAACGTGTTGCGGATCGACCGCTACACCCGCAAGGACGTCCCCGCGGACGCCTCCAGGTACGTCTACGTGCTGGACCAGGTGGTGGAGTCCGACGCCTCCGGGAAGTGATCCGGCCGGATGACCATCAGCACGGGCCGTCCGCCGGCGGCCCGTGCCATGTTGCCCCCATCCCCATGGAGTGCGCCACGTGGCCTTGACCCGTCGATCGGTATTGCTGGGCATCGCGGCGACGGGCGCCATCGGGTTCGGGCGCGGCGCGTTCGCCGCGGCCACCGCGGACGGCTTGCCGGAGACGCTGCAGCGCATCCTCGGGGATGCCATCGCGCAGGGCGCAGCGCCCGGGATGCAGGCGGCGGCATGGCGCGACGGCGCGCCGCTATGGTCGCAGGCGGCGGGCAGCGCCAACCTGGAAACGCGGACGCCGGCCACCGTCGACAGCCTGTTCCGCATCGGCTCGTTGACCAAGCAGTTCGCCGCCGTGCTGGCCGCGCTGCTGGCCGAGCAGGGCGTGCTGGCGCTGGATGCGCCGGCCTCGCGCTACCTGCCATTCCTGCGCGCGCAGCCGGCCTTCAGCGTGCGCGAGCTGATCCACCACACCGCCGGCCTGCATGCCGACGACGAGGGCGGCCCGCTGCCCGGCGCGTTCAGCCAGCGCCGGCTGGCCGAGGCGATCGCCGCGCAACCCGTCCTGTTCGATTTCCCGCCAGGCAGCGCGTGGCAGTACAGCAACGCCAACTACCACGTGCTGGGCGCGATCCTGGAGGAAGCGTCCGGGCAACCGCTGGCCGAATTGGCGCAGGCACGGCTGTTCGCGCCGCTCGGGCTGCGCACGCTGGCCTTCGACCGCAGCGCGCAGATCGTGTCCGGCCGCGTGTCCGGCTATGGCTTCGGCGATGGCGAGCCACCGACGCTGCAGAACGCGCCCGGCCTCGATATCGAACAGGCCGGCGCCGCGGGCGCGATGCGCGGCACCGCCGACGACCTCTGCCGCTGGCACGCGGCCTTGCTCGGCGGGCGCGTGCTGAAACCCGCCAGCCTGCGCGCGGTGTTGGCACCGGCGCGGCTGCGCGACGGCCGGCTTGCCAGCGCGCACCGCGCGCGCGCCGAGGATGCGCCGATGGGCGCGACCGAATACGGCTTCGGCCTGCTGCTGGACCGCGCCACCCGCGACGGCAGCCTGATCGTGCAGCACAACGGTTTCATCGCGGGCTTCTCCGGCTACCTCGCTACCCACGTGCCGAGCCGGCTGACCGTGGCCTGCCTGTGCAATGCCGATCCCAACCCGAACCTGCCGTTCCGCGCATTGCGGCGCGCGGTGTTCGCGGCGGTGCTGGCGCCGCCGCGCTGAAGCGGCGACGTCAACCGTTGAGGCTGTAGGTGCCGTAGGTGCTGGCTTCGGCCAGCACGTGGCCGTGCATCGCACGCAACACGTCGCCGGCGGTGAACGCGCCGGCGACGTCGAGCGCCGGCACGTCGAGGGCGAACAGGCGGAAGAAGTAGCGGTGCTCGCGCAGGTCGTGCGGCGGCGGGTACGGGCCGTCGTAGCCGAAGTACCGGCCGCTCATCTCCGCGTTCCCGGCGAACCAGCCGGTGTAGTCGTTCAGTCCGCGACGGCCGCCGGCATCGTGCCCCGGGCCCTTGCCGCCCTTGCTGATGCCATCGCTGCAACTACCGGCTTCGATCGAGCGCACGTCGGCGGGAATGTCGGCGACCGCCCAATGCACGAAATCCCCGCGCGGGTGCGCGACCGGGATCGGGGTGTCCGCGTCCGCGACCAGCGCGCCATCGGTGGGCGCGTCGGTGTCGATGCACAGCAGCGCGAACGAACGCGTGCCGGCCGGCGCCTCGTCCCAGGCCAGGTGCGGATTGCGGTTGCCGCCGAAGCCGCCGGGCGCGCCCATCGCGAATTCGGCCGGGATCCGGCCGCGGTGCTCGAAACTGTCGCTGCGGATCTTCATGCCGGGCTCCTGCGGACGATGCCGCGATTCTAAGCGCGGGCGCTACGACGCGGCGACGAGCCGCTGCGCCACCCAGCGTTCGGCATAGCCATCCAGCATCGCGCCTTCGATGAAACCGCAATGGCCGCCATGCGCGGCGAGCTCCACCTGCACGTTGGGGAAATCGACGATGCGCGCGAACTCGCCCACCGGGATCACCGGATCGTCGGCCGCCATCAGGATGTCGGCGGGGATCGGCAATGCGCGCAGGCGTTCGCCGGCCACCGAATAGCCCTCGAAGTAGTCGTCGAGGGTGGCGAAGTCGGTATGCCGCAGCACCATCCACTCGGTCAGCGCGCGCATGCGCAGCTGCAGCACGTCGTCGGCGAAGCCGTGCGCCTGCGGGAACAGCGCGCGCTTGCGCGCCAGCGAATGCCGCCACTTGCGCTCGAAGTAGCGCAGGTAGATCGGCAGGCCGGTTTCCATCGCATCCATGGTGCGCGCCGGATCCAGCAAGGGGCAGACCGCGAGCACGCGTTGCAGCGGCAGGCCGTGGCTGCGCGCACGCAGCGCCAGGCGCAGGGCGAAGTTGCCGCCCAGCGAATAGCCGGCGGCGAACAGCGGCCGGGTCGGCCAGCGCGCGGCGATCGCGCGCACCGCATCGACGATCTCGTCGATCCGGTTGGAGTGGAAGATGCCTTCGTTGAGGTGGTGGCTGTCGCCGTGGTCGCGGAAATTCAGCCGGAACACCGCGAAGCCGGCATCCAGCAGGCGCGCCGCGGTCAGCCGCATGTAGTTGGAATCGACGCTGCCTTCCCAACCGTGCAGCAGTACCACCAGCCCCCGCGGGTCGGCCCCGGGGCTGACGCTGTGCACGCCCTGCAGGCGCACGCCATTGCCGACATCGAGCACCACCGCGTCATGCGTTGCACCCAGCCGATGCAGGCGCCGGCGCGCGCGGAGCGCGCGCAACGGGCTGGAGGACAGCACCGATTGCACATGCGGGCTGCGCAGCCAGCGCGGCGGGGTGAACTCGCTGCGTTGCAGGCTCATCGCACGCTCACGCGGCGGCCATCGCCTGCTCGATGCGCGCGCGCGCCAGGGTGGCGATCCGGCGCCGGCCTTCGTGCTCGGCATGCAGGATCGGCTCCAGGAAGCAGACCGTCACCGGCCGCACCGGTTCGCCGAGCAGGCGCACGAAATTGCCCATGAAGCTCTCGCCCGGGGCGAAGGCGACGATGCTCTGCGCCTCGCAATGCGCGCCGAAGCACAGCGCCACCGGCTGCACCGGCGCATCGGCATCGACCGCGGCGGTGAAGATGCGCGCATGGAACGCGCCGAGTTCGCGGCCATCGCGGGTGCCGCCTTCGGGGAAGGCCGCCACCGCGTGGCCGTCGCGCAGGCGCGCGGACATCTCGGTCATCACGTCGGTCAGCGAATTCGGATTGCCGCGCTGCAGGAAGATGCTTTCGCCGGCCGTCGCCAGCCAGCCGATCAACGGCCAGCCGCGGATCTCCGCCTTGGCGATGAAACCCATCATGTGCTGCGAGTGCAGGGCGATGATGTCGACCCAGCTCAGGTGGTTGGCGACGAACATGGTGCCGCCGGGCAGCGGCGCGCCGACGCGGCGCACGCGCATGCCGAACACCCACAGCAGGCCGCCGGCCCACCAGCGGATCGCGGCATGGCCCACTTTCTTCCCGCCGATGGTGTCGATCGCGATCAGCAGCAGGGTGATCGGCAGGTGCACCAGCACATGCCAGGCGAGGATGGGCAGGCGGCAGAGCATGCGCAGGATGCGCAGCGGGGATCCGACGGCGGGGGACGTCGCGCTCATGGCCGAACCTTAGCGGAAGCGCGCTAGAGCGGTCAGCCTAGCCGCGCTCAGGCGCGGCCCGAGGCGGGCGGCTGCGGCAGCACCGAGAGGGTGATGCGGCTGATGCAGACCGGCTTGGCGGCCTCGTCCTCGATGCGGATTTCCCAGACCTGGGTGCTGCGGCCGAGATGGATCGGCCGCGCGGTGCCGGTGACGATGCCGCTGCGCACCGCGCGCAGGTGGTTGGCATTGATCTCCAGCCCGACCACCGCGTTGCCGCCGGCCATCAGCATGCCGGCGCTGCTGCCCAGGGTCTCGGCCAGCGCCACCGAGGCGCCGCCGTGCAGCAGGCCGTAGGGCTGGTGGGTGCGCGCGTCCACCGGCATGGTGGCGCGCAGGTAGCCGTCGCCGAGTTCGCTGAACACGATCCCCAGCGACTGCATCAGGGTGCCGGCCGAGCGCGCGTTCAACGCCTCGAGGCTGGCCTCCGGCGGCCAGGCGAACCCGCTGGCCAAGGCCTCAGCCGAACTTGAACACGCCCGGGCGCCAGCCGCGGACGTAGGAACCGCGGCTGTGCGCATAACCGCTGCTGCTGCCGTAGCCGCTGCCGAAGTCGCGCTCGCGGCGCTGGTGCATGCGGTCGAGCAGTTCCTCGCGGCGGCCGTCCAGCCAGTCGGTGCGGCCCAGGGTGGCCGGGTCGATGCCGCGGCGGCCGGCTTCGTGCGCGCGGAAATCGCAGAAGTCGTCGTAGGCGTCCAGCTCGTGCTTGAGCTCGCGCACCGACAGCTCGATCATCACCGCGTCGTCGAGGAAGCCCAGCACCTCGACATGGTCCGGGATCACGTCGTTCGGGTCGCAGAAGTAGGTCAGCGCGCCCAGCACCCGCTGCTTGTCGGCATCGGGCAGCGCCCAGGAGGCGTCGCGCACCATCGCGATCATGTCGTCCAGGCGCAGCAGGCGATCCTTGATGAAGTCCGGGATGTGCACCTTCTGCGCGTCGTCGAGCAGCGCCACCGATGCGGCGATGATCTCGTCCGCCGTCTTGCCCTCGGCCGCCTTCTTGGAGCGGTCCATCGCCGCGGTGAAGTGGGCGAGGTCGCGGTCGTTGAGCTCGAAGTTCAGGGTGATCGACATGGCGGGGATCCGGGCGCGCGGAAAGAGAACCGGAAGCCTAGGGCGCGGGCTGCTGCGCGTCAATTGGACGCAAGCCATGCGCGGATGCGGCCGGCATCACAGGATCGGCGATAGCCCCGAGCCGAACGCGGTGAACACGCGCACCCCCAGCCACTTCAGGCCCAGGTCCACTTCCGGGAAGTCGCCGACCGGCCTGTGGCAACGCCGGAAGTCCTCGTCGAACGGCGAGGGCGGCGGCGGCGGACAGTCCGGACCCGGGACGAATTCGTAGCTGGTCGCGTACTTCACCGGCCACAGGTCGAACACCGGCATCCGTTCCGACACCCGGGCCAGGGTGAATTCGATGCCGGGCAGCACCGGCGAGGAATCGCGGCGGCCGATCGTCCAGGCATTGCCCGGCGCCATGTCGCCGCGGATGCTGGCGGCCAGCGCCCGGGCGAAGGCGGGGTCGGCGATCACCACCGCGCTTTCGGTGTTGAGGCTGTCGCCGCGCGGGTCGAAGTTGTGGGTGCCGACCACCCCCACCCGCTCATCCACCACCATCGACTTGGCGTGCAGGCCCATGCGGATGCCGGCGCGCTGCAGCCGCACCGGCAGGCCGCCGGACGAGGCGAACGGCGAATTGCGCCCGGCCTCGCTGACCGGCGCGCTGCGCAGGCCGCGTTCGGCCAACCGGCGTTGGCGCAGGGTCGTGCGCCGCGGCACCGGCACGGCGACGGGCGCCTCGCCGAGGTCGGCGCCGAGCGGGCCGGCATCGAACGGGGCATCGGCCGGGAACGGCTTGAATTCGTGGATCTCGAAACCGAAGTCGCGCAGGTAGCGGCGCTTGTACTTGTACGAGACCGCATAGGCGAGGAAGGCGTCGGTCGCGGCCAGGCTGTTGGTCGAGACCCGTATCCGCGGCGGGTCCGCCTGCCGGTGCAGGCCGCGGAACAGGCGCTGCGCCGGTTTCGACAGCACCAGGTAGGGCGTCTGCAGCAGCACTTCGCTCTTCGCCGAGGCGATCAGTTGCTGCAGGGTGTTGCTGGCCTGCTCCGACTCCCGTCCCGCGCGGCCGCTGTGCTTGTCCGGCAGGTCGCCGATGAACTGCACGCCGGCCACCGGCAGCGCGGGCTCGACGAAGCGCGCGCGGATCAGCCCGGCATCGGCGCCCTGCGCCAGCAGCGCCTGCACCCGCTCCGGCTTGCGGTAGGGCTGGTGCGGCGGCGGCGGCACGCCGTGCTCGCGCAGGAGGCGGCCGACATCGCCCAGCCGCTCCGCCGGCACGCTCAGCGGCGACTGCCAGAACGCCTGGAAATGCGCGGCCATGTCGCCCGCCACCGGGCCCGCGACCAGCAGGTCGCGGTCGCGGAAGTTGTAGGCGGCGTCCCAGTCGTAATAGTCGTCCTGGTAGTTGCGCCCGCCGGTGATGCCGACCAGGTCGTCGACCAGCAGCAGCTTGTTGTGCATGCGCCGGTTGAGCTTGCCCCAGCAGCACGCCGCGGCGACCGCGTACATCGGCGTGGACAGGCGCGCGCGGTCCAGCACCGGGTTGTACACGCGCAGCTCGAAATTCGCGTGCACCGCCGCGAGCGCGGCCAGCGTCTCCACTTGCTTCAGCGCCGACAGCTGGTCCATCAGCACCCGCACCTTGACCCCGCGGAAGGCGGCGGCCTGCAGTTCGTCGAGCACCAGCTGCGCGGAATCGTCCTCGTCGAAGATGTAGGTCTGCAGGTCGATGCTGCGGCGGGCCGCGCGGATCAGGTTGATCCGCGCCAGCAGCGCATCCGGGCCGCGATCGAGGATCCGCGCGTAGTGCCGGGGCGCGTCCGCGCTGGATTCGGCCAGCGCGCGTTCGCCGAGTTCGCGCAACGGCGATGCCAGCGCGCAGGCGTCGGCCTGCGCGCAATCGACCTCGGTGCTGCGCGCCGCGATGGCGATCCGCGCCGCCTCGTCGCGTTGCGGCGGCGACAGGGTGGCGCAGCCGCCGAGCAGCAGTGCGGCCAGCGCGAGCAGCACGCGGCCGCGAATCGCCTTCATCCGTGCATGCCCTTGGAAATCAGGGCCACCAGAATTGGGTGAGGGTGGCGATGCCCGGTTCGATGTTGACGTCCACCGGCAGCCGCAGCACCGCGATCCCGCCCGGCGGCATGCCGCGGTAATCGCCGGTCTGGCCGCTGTGCATCAACGCGGCCAGTTGCTCCAGGCCGGGGTTGTGGCCGACCAGCAGCAGGCGTTCGGCATCGCGGTTGGCATCGGCCAGGGTGGCCAGGGTGCCGGGGCTGGCTTCGTAGATCGTGGCGTCCTCGTATATCTCGCCCTCGCCGATATCGCCCAGCGCGGCCAGCGTCTCGCGGGTGCGGGTCGCGTCCGAGCACAGCACGCGGTCGGGCCGCAGGCCGTGCTCGCGCAACCAGTCGCCGGCGGCCTGCGCTTCCGCGCGCCCGGTCGCGGACAGGCCGCGCGAATGGTCGTCCTGCCCGGCGGCAGCGGAATCGGCGTGGGCGTGGCGGAGCAGGATCAGTTCGCGCATCGGAAGTCCTTTCGATGATGGATCAATCTTTCTTCAGCCAGTGCAGCAACGGCACCCAGTCCGCCTGGTGCTCGCGCACCTGCGCCGAGTGGTAATCGAACAGGCTCTTGCCGAGGCCGGTGAGCACGACATAGGCCTGGCTGTCGCGCAGCTGCGCCACCAGCGGGAACGGCCAGCTGCGCAGGATTTCCAGCGCCTGCTGGCTGGCATTGGTATGCGGCTTCAACCGGTTCGCGACCAGGCCGACGCGCAGCTTGCCCTTGCGCACGCGCGGGTGCTTGCCCAGCGATTCGACGAAACGCACGGCGGCCTCGATGTCGAGCGCGGACGGCTGGATCGGCACGATCACCGCATCGGCGGTGTCGAGGAAATCCTCGAGCTCCTTCTCCATCGCCCCGGCCGGGGCATCCACCACCACCCGCTGGGTATCGTCCGGCAACTGCTTGCGCCAGGACTTGCGGGTGCCGTCCAGCGGCAACACCGCGCTGGCCATGTCGGCGCGGCGTTCGCACCAGCGGAACGCGGAGTGCTGCGGGTCGGCATCGACCAGTGCGGTGCGCAGGCCGGCGACCGCGGCTTCCGCCGCCAGATGGGTGGCGACCGTGGTCTTGCCCACGCCGCCCTTGGAACATGCGACCAGCCACGTCTTCATCGTGCGCTCCGCTGCAGGATGAGCGAAAGCGTACACGCGGCGGTCGCCGCCTGCATGGATTCAGGCCGGACGGCGTTGCGCCACGTCCAGCCGCAGGCGCTCGACGGCGGTGACCACGTCCACCGACAGCGGCAGCACGCTGGCCCAGTCGCCGCCGCGGCCCGCGGTTTCCAGCACCGCCGCGGCCTCGGCCAGTTCCAGCGCGCCGACCAGCCTGGCCGCGCCCTTGATCTTGTGCGCCTGCCGGGTCATGCCCTGCAGGTCGCCGCTGGTGCGCAAATGCTCGAGCAGGGCCAGGTCCTCGCCGGTGCTGGCCAGGAAATCGGCGAGCAGCAGGTGCGTTTCCGCCATGTCGCCGCCGGTCAGGTCGGCCAGCACGCTGATGTCCAGCGCCGGCGGATGCGCCAGCTGCGGCAGCCCGGCTTCCCTCGCGACCACCTGCGCATTGTTGGCGGCCTGGATCGACGCGCCCTGCGCCGCCGGCACCGGCTGGTTGGCCGCGGTATGCGGCAACCAGCGCTGCAGGCAGGCGCCCATGGTCGCCACCCCCACCGGCTTGGCCATGTAGTCGTCCATGCCGGCGTCCAGGCAGCGTTCCGCCTCGCCCTTCAGCGCGGATGCGGTCAGCGCCACGATCGGCACCCGCGGCAGCCCGCGCCGCGCTTCTTCCGCGCGGATCGTGCGCGCCAGCTGGTAGCCGTCCATGCGCGGCATGTGCACGTCGCTGAGCAGCAGTGCGTAGCGGCCGCTGCGCCAGCGCTCCAGGCCCTCGATGCCGTCGTCCGCGGTCTCCGAGGCATAGCCGGCCAGCGCCAGCTGGCGCTGGATGACCTGGCGATTGGTGGCGTGGTCGTCCACCAGCAGCACCAGGCTGCGTTCGCGCTCGGCCTCGGCCACCGTCGGCAGGCGCCGCGGATTGAACCCGGCGACCTGCTTGCCGGGGCCCAGCGCCTCCGGCAGCTCCTCCGGCGGGGCGCGATGGAACTTGACCGCCAGCCGCATGCTGGTGCCGACCCCGGGCACCGATTCCATTTCGACGTCGCCGCCCATCAGTTCGGCCAACCGGCGGCTGATCGCCAGGCCCAGGCCGGTCCCGCCGAAGCGGCGGGTGGTATCGACTTCGGCCTGCGAGAACGGCTGGAACAGCCGCGCCTGCGCCTGTTCGCTGACCCCGATGCCGGTGTCGGTGACCCGCAGCACCAGCGCATCGCTGCCCATCGCGCCATCGTCCGGATCGTGCCGGCGCAACTCCACCCCCGCGGTCACGCTGCCGCGCTCGGTGAACTTGATCGCGTTCGACAGGAAGTTGCCGATCACCTGGCGCACCCTCACCGGATCCGCATAGTGCGCGGGCGCGATGCGCGGGTCGATCTCGCAGGTCAGGGTCAGCCCCTTGCTCGAGGCCGAGCCGGCATAGTTCGCGACCACGCTGCGCATCAGCTCCGGCAGCGAGGTCGGGACCGGCTCGATCTCCATCCGCCCGGCTTCGATCTTCGAGAAATCGAGGATGTCGCCGATGATCCGCAGCAGGGTTTCCGCCGATGCCTGGATCACGTTGAGCGAACGCCGCTGCTCGCTGTCGAGCTCGGTGTGCGAGAGCACCTCGATCATGCCGGTGACGCCGATCATCGGCGTGCGGATCTCGTGGCTCATCGCGGCCAGGAACGCGCTCTTGGCGTGGTTGGCCTCGCGCGCGCGCGATTCGCTGTCGCGCAACGCGCGCTCCAGCCGCTTCAGCACCGACAGGTCGGTGGCGACCGCGAGCAGGCCGACCATCGCGCCGGTGTCGTCGCGCATCGCCGACAACGCCAGCAGCACCGGCAGGGTGCGCCCGCGCTGGTGGCGCAGCACGAATTCGCGCGGCGGCTCGCGGTGCTGGGCCATCGCGCGCAACGCGGTCCAGTCGGCGGCGACCGGCTGTCCGTAGGCTTCGCTCAGGTGGTGCGACAAGGCCTTCAGCGCCTCCGGATCGAGGATCGCGTCGAGTTTTTCGCGCCCGAGCAGCGAACCGGCCGGCCAACCCAGCATCTGCTCGGCGAACGGATTGACCTGCGAGAAGGTGCCGTCCTCGTCGACCGCGAAGATCGCGGTCTGCGCCGCCTCCAGCAGCAGGCGCTGGAAATGTTCGCGGCGCTCCAGCGCGATCCGCACGCGGTCGTTGCTGACCAGCTGGTCGGTGAGCTGGGTCTCGATCCGCTGCGCGTGGCTGCGCATGCGCAGGAAGCTGTCCAGCACCTCGCCCAGTTCGCCGGTGGGCCGGTAGCGCGGCTGCGCGGTGTAATCGTGCTGCACCATCCTGCGCGACAGCTCGAGCAGGCTCTCCACCCCGCGATAGCCGTTGCGCAGCACGCGCCGGCCGAACAGCGCCACCAGCAGGAAGCACGACAGGGACAGCGCGATGCGGGCGCGGCGGATCCAGGTGCCGCGGGTGATCTCGGCCTGCACCAGCGCGTCGGCGCGCAGCTGGCCGCGCGCGGCCACCGCCTGCAGGCGTTCGGCCAGCGGATCGATCGCCGGATACAGCTCGCCGTCGGCGAAGCGCCCGAGCGCGCGGATGTCCTTCGCCACCAGCGCGGCGCGCAGGCGCTCCACCGCGGCATCGGCGCGCGGGCGCGCCGACAGGGCCTGGACCAGCAGGGCGCGGTCGTCGCCGCTGAAATCGCTGGCCTGCAACGCGCGCCATTCGCTGTCGATGGTGGCGCGCGCGCGATCCACCGTCGCCAGCGCATCGCCCCAGTCGACCAGGTAATTGCGGGTGCGGAAGGTGGTGTTGACCACGTCCTGGCTGTAGGCATCGGACAGGCGGCGGATCCGGCGCATGCCGGCCAGCACGTCGTCCTTCATCGCCAGCATCGACCGCTGCGTGTAGTACTGGCCGACCTCGTCCAGCACCAGCACCAGCATGCCGGTGAGCAGGAACAGGCCGAACAGCCCCCACAGCTGGTGGCGGATGCCGAACTTCGACGGATCGAAGCGCATCACCGATTCAGTGCACCGGCCGCCGCCAACGGTTCATCACGGCCTGCAACTCGCTGCCCGGCACCGGCCGCCCGATCAGGTAGCCCTGGGCGATGTCGCAGCCGAGTTCGGCCAGCATCTGCCAGTCCTCGATGCTCTCCACGCCCTCGGCGACCGTGGTCAGGCCCAGCTTGCGCGCCAGGTCCAGGCTGGCCTCGACCACCGCGCGCTTGCGCGGCTGCGCATGCGCGCCGAACACGAAACCCTGGTCGATCTTGAGTTCGGTGAACGGGATCTGCGCCAGTTGCGCCAGCGAGGAATAGCCGGTGCCGAAGTCGTCGATCGACAGGCCGAAGCCCTTCAGCCGCAGCCGTGCCAGCAGGCCCAGGCCGCGCGCGGCATCCGACATCACCGAGCTCTCGGTGATCTCCAGGATCACTTCCTCGGGCTCGATGTCGTGGCTTTCCACGATCGCCTGGTAGCGGTCCGCCGCGGAGGGATCGGCCAGCGCCATCGCCGACACGTTCACCGACAGCTTCAGCCGGTGCCCGCCATGGTCCCAGCGCTGCTTCCACTTGCAGGCCTCGTCCAGCATGCGGTCGGTCAGCGCGTTGGCCAAGCCTTCGCGTTCCATCATCGGCACGAAATGGTTCGGCCGCACCAGGCTGCCGTCGGCACGCTCCCAGCGCGCCAGCGCCTCCACCCCGATCACCTTGCCGTTGGCGAACTCCACCTGCGGCTGGAACCAGGCGGTGATCTCGCCGTTGCGCAGCGCCTCGGTGAGCGCCTCCACCCCGAACTCGGCCACCGCATCGTCCGGTTCCTCGCCGGAGTGCTGGTCGAAGCGGTTGAGCGCCGCTTCCAGCTTGTCGCGGGTCAGCGGCTTCTCGACGCTGCCGAGCACGCGCAGGCCATAGGCGCGGGCCATGGTCTGCACGGTGTTGAGCAGGGCCGGATCCAGCGCGCTGACCACCACCACCGCGCGCGCCAGCCGCTCCTGCGCGATGTGGCCGATGCATTCGATGCCGTCCATGCCCGGCATGTCCAGGTCCACCAGCACCACGTCGGGCGGCGCCGCCTGCTGCCGCAACACCTCCAGCGCATGCAGGCCGTCGGCGCCTTCCAGCACCTTGTCCACGCCGAGTTCGGCAAGCAGGCGCACCGCGATCCGGCGCTGGAAGCCGTGATCCTCCACCACCATCACCTGCAGTTCCTTCAAGGCCATGCGGCGCTCCCCAGCGCGTCGGCGAAAGCCAAGCCTACCCCAGCCGCGCGATGCCCGTGCAAGTGATCCCGCCAACGGCGCTTTCCGGCGGCGGCTGGGCGGCCGACCGGAGGTGTTGGCCAAGTGCGGGCCATCCGCCGGGCGACCCGCACCCGGCTGCTAAAATGTCGAGTCTTTGCTCGAACGCCGCCCCCGCGGCGTTTTTCGCCTGTCCGGAACCCCCGCCATGACCAGCACCGCCGAACTCTCCTCGCCCTCGTCGGCGAACACCGCCCTGACCCGCAGCGTGGTCGACCCCGACTACACGCTGGAGGACAAGTACCGCCGCACCCAGGGCCGCATCTACCTGAGCGGCGTGCAGGCGCTGGTGCGCCTGCCGCTGATGCAGAAGCTGCGCGACGAACGCGCCGGGCTGAACACCGCCGGCTTCATCAGCGGCTACCGCGGTTCGCCGCTGGGCGGCTTCGACCTGGAGCTGTGGCGGGCATCGAGGCACCTGGAAGCCGCGAAGGTGAAGTTCACCCCCGGCCTCAACGAGGACCTCGGCGCGACCATGGTCTGGGGCACCCAGCAGCCCGGCCTGTTCCCCGGCGCCACCGTCGATGGCGTGTTCGGCATGTGGTACGGCAAGGGCCCGGGCGTGGACCGCTGCGGCGACGTGTTCAAGCACGCCAACGCCGCCGGCACCTCGCGCAACGGCGGCGTGCTGGCGCTGGCCGCCGACGACCACAACTGCCGCAGCTCCACCTTGCCGCACGGCAGCGAACACGAATTCGTCAGCGCGATGATGCCGGTGCTCAACCCGGCCGGCGTGCAGGACATCCTCGACATGGGCCTGCTGGGCTGGGCGATGTCGCGCTTCACCGGGCGCTGGGTCGGCTTCAAGACCATCGCGGAAACGGTGGAATCCTCGGCCTCGGTCGATGTCGATCCGTTCGCCATGCAGATCGTGCTGCCGGGCGATGCCGACTTCGAGATGCCGGCAGGCGGCCTCAATATCCGCTGGCCGGACCCGCCGCTGGACCAGGAGATGCGCCTGCATCGCTACGCAGTGAAGGCCGCGCAGGCGTTCGCGCGTGCCAACGGCATTGACCGCATCGTGATCGACTCGCCGAACGCGCGGCTCGGCATCGTCACCACCGGCAAGTCGTATCTCGACGTGCTGCAGGCGCTGGAATACCTCGGCCTCGATGACACCGCCTGCCGCGACCTCGGCATCCGCGTGTACAAGGTCGGCATGACCTGGCCGCTGGAGCCGCAGGGCATTCGCGCCTTCGCGCGCGGGCTGGAAGACATTCTCGTCGTCGAGGAAAAGCATTCCTTCATCGAATCGCAGATCAAGGAACTGTTCTACAACTTCGACGGCCAGCGCCCGAGCATCGTCGGCAAGTACGACGAAGCCGGCGAATGGATCCTGCCGTCCACCGGCGAACTCACACCGGCCCGCATCGCCGGGGTGATGGCCAAGCGCATCCAGCGCTTCCACGACAGCGAGCACATCCGCGATGTGCTGCGCTGGATGGAAAACAAGGAAGGCGAACTCGCGCTGCCGCGCGCCAACTTCCCGCGCGTGCCGCACTACTGTTCGGGCTGCCCGCACAACACCTCGACGAAGGTGCCGGAAGGTTCGCGCGCGCAGGGCGGCATCGGGTGCCATTACATGGTGACCTGGATGGACCGCAGCACCGACACCTTCACCCACATGGGCGGCGAAGGCGTCACGTGGGCGGGGCAAGCGGCGTTCACCGACACCCCGCACATCTTCCAGAACCTCGGCGACGGCACCTATTTCCACAGCGGTTCGCTGGCGATCCGCCAGAACATCGCCGCCGGCGTCAACATCACCTACAAGATCCTCTACAACGACGCGGTGGCGATGACCGGCGGCCAGCCGGTGGACGGCACCCTGACCGTGCCGCAGATCGCCCACCAGATGCGCAGCGAAGGCGTGCAGACGATCGCGCTGGTCAGCGACGACATCGACAAGTGGACCGATCCCTCGATCTTCCCGAGCGGCGTGACGTTCCACGACCGCCGCGACCTCGATGCCGTGCAGAAGACGCTGCGCGAGGTGAAGGGCGTCTCGATCCTGATCTACGACCAGACCTGCGCCACCGAGAAGCGCCGCCGCCGCAAGCGCGGCAAGATCGTCGACCCGCAGAAGCGCGTGGTGGTCAATTCGCTGGTCTGCGAAGGCTGCGGCGATTGCGGGCAGAAGAGCTTCTGCGTCAGCGTGCTGCCGAAGGACACCGAGTTCGGCCGCAAGCGCGAGATCGACCAGAGCAACTGCAACAAGGACTACAGCTGCGTCGAGGGCTTCTGCCCGAGCTTCGTCACCGTGCACGGCGGCAAGCCGCGCAAGGGCAAGAAGGCGAATGCGGCGGATCGCTTGAACTCGCTGCCGGCACCGCAGATCCGCAGCGACCTGTCGCAGCCGTGGAACATCCTGATCACCGGCGTCGGCGGTACCGGCGTGGTGACCATCGGCGCGCTGCTCGGCATGGCGGGGCACCTGGAAGGCAAGGGTTCCAGCGTGCTGGATCAAACGGGTCTCGCGCAGAAGGGCGGCGCGGTGACCACGCATATCCGCATCGCCAAGTCGCCGGCCGACATCCACGCCGTGCGCATCGCCGCCGGCGAAGCCGACCTGGTGCTGGGCTGCGACATGGTGGTGGTCAACGACTACTGGGTGCTGTCGAAGATCCGCCCCGAGCGCAGCACTGTGGTGATGAACACCTACGAGGCGATGCCGGGCACCTTCACCACCCGCCCGGACATGCAGTTCCCCGCCGCCGACATCGTCAAGGCGGTGAGCACCGCGCTGGGCGGCGAGGCGCCGCTGCAGATCGACGCGACGCATATCGCAACGGCGCTCATGGGCGATGCCATCGCCGCGAATCTGTTCATGCTCGGCTACGCCTGGCAGCAGGGACTGGTGCCGATCAGCTTCGAGGCGCTGATGCGCGCGATCGAACTCAACGGCGCCGCGGTCGAGATGAACAAGACCGCGTTCGCCTGGGGCCGCTTGGCCGTGGTCGATCTGCCCGCGGTGATCGACGCCGCCGGCATCGTGCGCAATGCACCGACGAACGCCGAGCGCACCGCGTTGCCGCTGCCGATGCTGGGCGCCACCAACAACGACGCCGGCGAATCCGGCCTGACCCCGTTCACCGCCGACCTGCGCAGCGAGGACGAACTGCGCCATGTGCCCGCCAGCAACGGCGGCGAAGTCGCGTTCCTGCCGCTGGACGATGCGCGCCTGTCGCGTTCGCTGGACGAGGTGATCGCGCGCCGCGTCGCCTTCCTCACCGCGTACCAGAACGCGAAGTACGCGAAGCGCTATTCCGACTTCGTGGCCAAGGTGCGCGCGGTGGAAAGCGCGAAGGCGCCGGGCAGCACCGACCTGTCGGAAGCCGTGGCCCGCTATTTCTTCAAGCTGATGGCCTACAAGGACGAGTACGAAGTGGCGCGCCTGTACACCAGCGGCGACTTCAAGCGCCGGCTGGAACAGCAGTTCGAGGGCGACTACAAGTTGAAGTTCCACCTCGCGCCGCCGCTGTTCGCCAGGAAGAACGCGCAAGGCCAGCTGCAGAAGAAGGAATACGGCAGCTGGATGCTGGGTGCGTTCGGCGTGCTGGCCAAGCTGCGCGGCCTGCGCGGCACCCCGCTCGACGTGTTCGGCTACACCGCCGAACGCCGCGGCGAGCGCGCGCTGATCGGCGAGTACGAAAAGACCATCGCCCTGCTGCTCAACAAGCTCGACGGCGGCAACGTCGACCTGGCCGCCGACATCGCCAGCATCCCGGAGCACATCCGCGGCTACGGCCACGTCAAGGAAGCGCACCTGCACAAGGCCAAGGCACGCGAGGCGGAGCTGCTGAAGGAATGGGACAACCCGCTGCGGGTGGTGCAGGCGGCCTGAGCCCGCCGTCCCCCGGCACGAGGCCAACCGGGAGACCCGCGCAGGCGGGCGTCCCGGTTGGCGAGGCTTCAGGCGCGCGTCCAGTCCATGAACCAGGTATCGGCCCAGGTCGTGCCGCCGTCGCGCGAATAGCCCTGGAACCAGCGGCACGACGTCCCGGTGATGCGATCCCACACGCCGCGGTAAATGACGCGGGTCTCGCCATCCATGTCCTGCGAGGTGAAGGTGCCGACGCCGTCCACGAACCCGCCCGACTGCCCGGGCACGGCGACCACGCCCGATTTCGCGTTGACCCAGTGATCGGACCAGACCTGCTTCTCGACGTCGAGCAGGCGCAGCCCCATCCCGGAAAATCCGCGCGCGGGAATCCGCAACTCCTCGATGCTGGCGATGCCCTGCAGGATGCCGACCACGGTGGCCTCGCCCGGGAATTCGATCCACTCGCCCTTCTCGAGCATGCGGTTGTGGATCCGCCATTCGCCGCTGAGGAAATCGAAGTCGCCGGGTTTGCCGCGCAGCGGCGGCTGGATGTCGGCGGCCGATGCCGGTTCCGCACCGGCGAAGCCCACCGCCAGCCCGGCCATGGCGGATTTGAGCAGGGTGCGGCGCTGCAGGTCGTCGGGTGCGATGCCCATGGGATGTGCTCCGGATGCGCGGCGATCCGCGTCAGCGCAGGCTGCGCCGCGATACCTGACAGGCAGCGTCAGCTTTTCCGGCGGGCGGCGGATTTTCGCGGCAGGCGGGCGGGCGCCGCGTAGCAGCGGGCGATATCGCGCAGGCGCAGTGCGACCGCATCGACCAATGCGGCCGGCGCGACCACCACGACATCCGGCGCCAGCGGCAGCAATTGCGCGGCCGCCTGGGCCACCGTTTCGGTCGGGATGGCGACGCGCACGCGGCCATCGGCGCTCGCCGGTCGCCGTGCACCCGCCACCGCGCGCGCGACGGCCGCGCCGAGCCTGGCCAGTTCGCGCAAGCCGGCCGCTGTCGCCAATACGGTGGCCTTGCCGGCATAGAGCTCGCGTTCGAAGCGCTGCATGGCATCGGCCCAGTAGGCGGCCAGGTCGAAGCGGCGCGGGCGCTCGCTGCGCGCGTCCAGCACCTGCAGCGCGCGGATGTTGGCGATGCGGTAGGTGCGCGGCGCGCCTTCGACGCTGGCGACGAGGTACCAGACGCCGGCTTTCAGCACCAGGCCCAGCGGATGCAGGGTGCGCCGGATCCTGCCACGCCAGCTTTCGTAATCGACCTGCAGCTGGCGCGCCGCCCACACCGCCGACGCGACGTCCGCCAGGCATGGGGTGGGTTCGGCTTCGCGATACCAGTCCAGGGTGTCGAGGTGGAAGCGCGACTGCAGGCGCAGCGCATCGCCGCGCTGCGGCGCCGGCAGGGCCGCCAGCAATTTCAGTTGCGCATCGGCCACTTCCTGGCCAAGCCCGAGTTGCGCGGCAGGTCCCGCCAAGCCGCTCATGAACACGGCCTGCGCTTCCGCGGCGGTGAAGCCGGTGAGGCGTGTGGCCCATCCCTCCATCAGGCGGAAGCCGCCATTGCGCCCGCGCTCGGCATAGATCGGCACGCCCGCGGCGGCGAGCTGGTCGACGTCGCGATACAGCGTGCGCACCGACACCTCCAGCGCATCGGCCAGCGCCCGCGCGCTCATGCGCCCGCGGGTTTCCAGCAGCATCTGGATCGTCAGCAGGCGGCTGGTGCGCACGGCATGGCCCTGCTTGCGGGATTGCCGCCATTCAATGGCAGCAATCCACGGCGCGCAAGCCGGGGCGGCGAGCGGACTCGCAGCCGGCGCGTGCGCTTACTTCCTCGCGGTGAGGATCGGCGTCAGGTAATCCGGCTTGCCCTGGATGCGCTCCAGCGCCGGATAGCGCAAGCCGCCGTGGTAGTCGATGCTCACCGTGCGATAGCGGTTGAACTCCTTGAGCAGCAACCGGATCGGCGCCTTGTCGGTCTTGGCGGCCTTGACCGCATCCTTCAGCGCATCGTCCGAATACTCGACGTCGTTGACCGCGGCCACGCTCATCCCGCTGCCGATGCCTGCGTTGAACGCCGGGCTGTCCCACAACACGGTGGACACCTTGCCGTCCTTGCCCAGGCTCAGGCCCAGCGAATAGACGTAGTCGCCATCGCCGTTGCCGCGCGATTGGCCATTGGGCTTGTCCTTGTAGACCAGTTTCCAGCCGCTGGCCTCGATGCCGCCGACCAGGCCGGTCTTGCCGTCCAGGCGGTCGCGCAGGAAGGTCTTCCAGTCGTGCGCGTACACGCTGTTGAGGGTGGCGACCACGTCATCGAACGAGTAGGTATTCGGCGTCCGCCACTTGCCGTCGTCGACGCCGAAGAACGCCTTGGCGAAATCGTCCAGCGACTTCCTGTTGCCGGTGTTGCTGCGGATCAGCACGTCCGCTTCCAGCCAGATCATCTGCCCGGCGCGGTAGTAGTCCTCGCTGAGCTGGTAGCTGGTATAGGGCTTGGGCTTGCGCGAGGCGATCACCGGGTCGTAGGTGGTGTCCTGGATGCTGCGCCAGGCCAGGCCGGGACGGCCCTGGGCATAGGTCGCGGCGACATTCGAGAGTTCGTCGCGGCCGAGCTCGATCGAACGCAGGCCGGAGCGCGCGGTCAGCACGTTGCCCCAGTACTGGGTCTGGCCTTCGTAGACCCACATCAGGCTGTCGTCGAGCGGGGTGTTGAGGTCGGCCACGCCCTGCCCGTCGGGGCGACGGTACTTGCCGTTCCACGAATGGGTGTACTCGTGGCCGAGCAGGTCGTCGCTGCCCTTCTTCTTGTCCCAGTCGCTGAAGTAGCCGAGGTCCTGGCCGTTCTCGCTGGAGCGCTGGTGCTCGAGGCCGTTGCCGGCCATCTGGTTGGACAGCGAGAGCAGGAAGTCGTAGTGGTCGTAGTGCTGGGCGCCGTACAGCTTCACCGCCTGCCGCACCAGTTCGCGATGCTGGGCGATGTGCTCGTCCTTGGTCTCCAGGTACTTCGCGTCGTCGGCGACCACGTTGAGGCGCACCGGCACCTTGGCACCCGGGGCCAGATCGATCTGCTTGTAGTACTTGCCGGCATACACCGGCGAGTCGGCGAGGATCTCCAGCGGCACGCGCTTGTAGACCACGGTGTCGCCCTCGCGGCGCTCGACGTCGAGCGCGGTGCCGGCCTGCCAGCCTGCGGGGTACTTCACGCGCGGGTCGAACTGCACCTGGTTCTGCGCGTAACCCGCCGGATACAGCAGCACCGCGTTCCACTGCAGGTTGAGCATGCTCGGCGTCATCACCACCCGGCCCTGCGCGCCGTCGGTCGGCGTGAGGTAGTCGTACTGCGCCAGCAGCGAGCTCACCCCGTCCGGGATGTCGAGGTGGAAGGCGTACACATTCAGCGGATCGCGCTTCCACGCCAGGCGCTGCCCGTTGGCGGTGAACACCAAGCCTGCGATCTTGTCGATCGGCCCGCGCGGCGCATGGTTGCCCGGCAGCCACTGCGGATACAGCAGCACCAGGTGCCCGGCCTGCACCGGGATGGTCTGCCTGACCCGGAAGATGCGCTGGCCGAGGTTGCTGGCATCCACCTCCACCGCGATCGCGCCCGGCGCGTACGGCACGTCGCGCGCGGCCGGGATCGGCGGCAACGCCTGCTGCGCGGAGGCAGCGCCGGCGAGCAGCAGGGACAGGGCGAGGGGCAACAGGCGACGGCGCATCGTGCGGTTCCGGGCTATGGAGGTGATCCCGCATGCTAGCGGCCACGAACGCCACGCCCCCATGCCGGAAGCCATGGGCGTATCGTTCAGCCCGCTTGCGGCATGTTCATCCCGTCACACTCCGAGGAATCCGCCATGTCCAGGTCCATGCTCGCGTTGCTGCCCGCCGTCCTGCTGGCCGCCTGCGCCGCCACGCCGCCAACCGGCAGCGCCCCGACAGCCGCCGGCCAATGCAATGCCGATGCCGCGCAGAAGCACCTCGGCCATGCCGCCAGTGCGGCGATGGTCGAAGCCGCGCGCAAGGACGCCGGCGCCGACAGCGTGCGCACGCTCAAGCCGGGCCAGATGGTGACCATGGAATACCTGGCCGGCCGCCTGAACCTCTATCTCGACGACGCCGGCAAGATCGAACGCATCGGCTGCGGCTGACCGGCCTCAGCTGCGGTCGTCGATGCCCTGCACGCCGGACCGCCTCGCGCAGTGCGCGCAGCAGTACATGGTGCCGGCGTGCTCGGCGCCATGGCCGATCACCTTGCAGCCGCAATGCGCACAGACCGGCGCCAGCGCGTGGATCGCGCATTCGAGGGAATCGAAGGCCAGGCTCTTGCCTTCGAAGGTATGCACGGTGAACGACTTGTCGTAGTCGTTGCCGCAGGTCACGCAGACGGCCATCGCGGCACTCCTTGCCTGGGGAATGCCGCGAGTTTGGCGCCGCCGATGATCGGCGCCGGTGAGCCCCGCGTGAAGCGGGCGTTAGCCGCTCAGTCGGTCTCCGCCAGCGCCGCGCCAGCCGGCGCGTCCGGCGCCGGCAGGTGCGCGGCATCGGTGAAGCGCCAGGCGACGAAGGCCGCGATCGCCAGCATCATCGCGGCGATCAGGAACGCCACCCCGGGCAGGTGCAGCGGCGCATGCGGGCCGATGAAGAAGCCGAACGCACCGGCGAACACCGCCGGCGCGAAGATCCCGGCCAGCGAGACCAGGCTGCTCATCGAGCCCTGGATGCGGCCCTGCGCATCCGCCGGGACTTGCCGCGTGATCAGGGCCTGCGTCGCCGGCGCGGCGATCGCCCACAACGCGCTGATCGGCAGGCCGAGCATGAACATCCAGCCGCTGCCGGCCAGGCCGTAGATCAGGAACCCCAGCGTGCCGCAAGCCAGGCCGAACATCAGCGCGCGGCGCTCGCCCAGCGCCTTCACCAGCCGCCCCACCAGCAGCACGTTGACGATCACGCTGAGCACGCCGACCACCGACAGCACGTAGCCGGCCTGCTTCTCCTTCCAGCCGTAGGCGGCGTCGGCGAACAGCACGAAGGTGCTCGGGTACACGTAGTGGGCGAAGTTGGCGATGAACACCACCGCCACCAGGCCCCAGATCTGCGGATACAGGCGCAGCATCTTCACCCCGCCCATCGGCTTGGCGTGCGCCCAGTCGAAGCGCGGCGTGCGCTTGTCCTTCGCCAGCGATTCCGGCAGCACGAACAGGCCGTAGCAGAAATTGAGCAGGGCCAGCCCGGCCGCGAACCAGAACGGCAGGCGGTGGTTGATGTCGCCCAGCACGCCGCCGATCAGCGGGCCGACGATGAAGCCCAGCCCGAACGCGGCGCCGATCATGCCGAAGCTCTTGGCGCGCTGCTCCGGCGCGGTGACGTCGGCGATGTAGGCATTGGCGGTGGTGAAGCTGGCCGAGGTCATCGCGCTGATGATGCGGCCGACGAACAGCCAGGCCAGGTTCGGCGCCAGCGCCATGAAGATGAAGTCCAGGCCCAGGCCGAGGCAGGACACCAGGATCACCGGGCGGCGGCCGTAGCGATCCGCCAGCGCGCCCTGGATCGGCGCGCTGAAGAACTGCACCAGCGAGAACGCGAAGGCGAACGCACCGGTCCAGTACGCCGCGGTCGAGGTATCGCCGCCGACGAACTGCTGCACCAGGTGCGGCAGCACCGGGATGATCACCCCGAACGCCAGCACGTCGATCAGCACGGTGATGAAGATGAAGGCCAGCGCGGCCTTGCGGGCGCCGTGGGCGAGCGGTGCGTTCACGTGGGGAATCCCGTGTTGTTCTTGTTGTCGAGGGGGCGGGTCAGTGGTGGAACGCATCGGCGGCGAGCAGCGCGGCATGTTCGCGCACATCGTCCGGCCATGTCGCGCTGTGTTCCTCGAACCTGCCGATGTCGCCGGCGAACAGCGCGCGCGCGGCGTCTTCGTAACCCGCCTCGTTGCCGGCCAATGCCTGCATGAACCGGTAGGCGGCTTCCTGCGCGGCGCGGCGGCGGTCGTCGTCCGCCGACACCTTGCGCGCATCCTCGACCAACTTGCGCAGCGCCACCGAGGCGCCTCCCGGCTGCGCCGCCAGCCAATCCCAGTGCCGCGGCAGCAGGGTGACCTCGCGCGCGACCACGCCCAGCTTCGGCCGTCCCGGGCCACGCGGCGCCGGCTTGCCGGGGTCGGCCGGGCCGGCGATGGCCGGTTCCGCGAGCCGTTTCAGCAAATCGGCGGCCGGCAATTCCAGCGGCAGTTCGACCACCCGCCCGCTGGCGTCCTCGAACACCAGCACCGGCTTGCCGGCATCGAAGGCCTGCTTGGCCTTCAGCGCGACGTGGCGCAACTCGCCACTGGCGATGCGGCTGGGCCCGGCGAAGGCAGTGCAGCGCAACGAGGGATGGGACATGGTCACGCCTCCGAACGAGGCGCGAATATTATCCGGGCTAAATTAACCCGTCAATCGCTCAGCGACCCGGGCCCACGTCGATGAACTGCAGGAATTCGGCGCGGGTGCGCGCATCGTCGCGGAAGCTGCCGAGCATCTTCGACGTCACCATCGACACCCCGCGCTTGTGGATGCCGCGGGTGGTCATGCATTCGTGCGCGCCCTCCACCACCACGCCCACCCCGCGCGGCTGCAGCGCGCGCTGGATGCAGTTGGCGATCTGCGCGGTCATCTTTTCCTGCACCTGGAAGCGGCGTGCGTAGGCCTCGACCACCCGCGCCAGCTTGCTGATGCCGACCACCTTGCCGGCCGGCAGGTAGCCGATGTGGACCTTGCCGATGATCGGCGCCATGTGGTGCTCGCAATGGCTTTCGTAGTCGATGTCGCGCAGCACGATCATCTCGTCGTAGCCGCACACCTCCTCGAAGGTGCGCGCCATGTAGTCGTCCGGATCCAGGGTGTAGCCGCTGAACCAGTCCTCGTAGGCCTTGGCGACGCGCTTGGGCGTGTCCAGCAGGCCTTCGCGGGTCGGGTCGTCGCCGGACCAGCGCAGCAGCGTGCGCACCGCGTCCTCCGCCTGCTGGCGGGTGACGTCGTGGCGGCTGTCGTCGCGATTGTTGTCGTCGGACATGGCGGCTCCGGGGCGGATGGCAGGCGCGCATGGTAACGCGCCCAATGAGGAAGGCCGCCTTGCGGCGGCCTCCGGTCGATGCATGCCTTGGCGCATGTCCGCCTTCGCGGCGGCTCAGCGCCCATTGCGATCGAAATCGCCCGGCAACGCGCGCTCGATGTGGTGCCAGCCGTCGCGCACCGCGCCCTTGGCTTCCGACCATGCCAGCCGCGAATTCGCCTTGGTGGCGTCCCAGCCGCGCTCCAGCTCGTCCTGCACTTCCTCGAACTTGCGGCCCGCGTACTGGCCGTAGGTGTCGTAGCCGTACTTGTAGGCCGGCTGGTAGTCGCGCCATTCGCTGCCGCTCACGTAGTACGGCGCGGTCTTGTAGCGCTTCTCGAAATGGGCGTCGTACGCGGTCGGGTTGACCGCCTCGGCCAAGGCTCCGCCGCCCTTCGCGCCCAGTGCGCCGCCGGCCAGCGCACCCACCACGGTGCCGACCGGGCCCGCCGCCGAACCCACGGCCGCGCCCGCAACCGCACCTGCCACCGCGCCAGTCCCTTCACCGATGCTGTGATCCTTCTTGACCGCCATCTTGATGCTCCTTCTTCTCGTGGGGGAGCCGGCCGTTCCCTCTGCCGACGCCCACCACGATGCCGAAGCGCCCGTACCCGCGGCATCAACGCTTCGTTATGCGCGCCTGCACGCTCATGAACCGCTCATCCAGCTGACTGCGCCTGCACCAAACCGAATGCGGCTCACGCCAGGGCGGCTTCGCCGGCCTTCGGCTTCCAGCCCAGCAACCGCGCAGGCAAGGTCAGCAGCGCGTGCAGCAAGGCGAACAACGCCGAGAAGGTGATGCCGACCAGGCGGAACGGCAGCGACAGCAGCCATGCGACCGGCCACAACACCAGCGCCAGCACGGCCAGCGGCCAGCACAGCACCAGCAACACGCACCACACCGTGACGGCGATCAGGGTCTTCACGATATCGGTTCCCGCGATGGCGACGCTGCACATGCAGCGCCCGCACCATCGCAACACGCCCTCGGCATGCGCAAGCGATTTGCGACGAAACCCGGGATGGCGCGACGAACGCCATCCCGCTCCGCGGGTCAGAACGCGTTGTCGCCGTCCAGGATCCGCCCGATCCCGCCCAGCACCGAACCTTCGCCACGCGAACCGCCCTGCTGCGGCGCCGCCGCCAGCATGCGCCCGGCCAGGCGCGAGAACGGCAGCGACTGCAGCCACACCTTGCCCGGCCCGGTCAGGGTGGCCAGGAACACGCCCTCGCCGCCGAAGAACATGCTCTTCAGGCCGGCCACGCGCTGCACGTCCATGTTCACCGTGGCGTGGTAGCCGACCACGCAGCCGGTATCGACGTCGATGCGCTCGCCCGCGGCCAGCTCGCGCTCCACCACGCAGCCGCCGGCATGGATGAACACCCAGCCGTCGCCTTCGAGCTTCTGCATGATGAAGCCCTCGCCGCCGAACAGGCCGGTGAGCACCTTCTTCTGGAAATGGATGCCGACCTGCACGCCGCGCGCGCCGGCCAGGAAGCTGTCCTTCTGGCAGATGATGCGGCCGCCGTGCTCGTCCAGCTTCATCGCCATCACCGTGCCCGGGTACGGCGCGGCGAACGCGACCTTGGCCTTGCCGCTGCCGGCGTGGGTGTACATGGTGGTGAACAGGCTCTCGCCGGTGATCACCCGCTTGCCGGCGGACAGCAGCTTGTCCATGAAACCTCCGCCCTGGCCGCTGGCGGAACCGTCGCCGAACACGGTGTCCATCTGCACCGCGGAATCCTTGAACATCAGCGCGCCGGCTTCGGCGATGGCGGACTCGCCCGGGTCCAGCTCGATCTCGACGAACTGCATCTCCTGGCCGTGGATGCGGAAGTCGATCTCGTCGGCGCGGCCCTTGCCGCCGTTGCGCGGCGGCGGCGGCGGCGCGGCGGCGGCATCGCCCGGCACGCCATCGACCAGCTCGGCGATGTTGCGCGCCGGCAGCCAATCGCCCATGCCTTCCTTCCACGCCAGCAGCGACGGATTGCGCGCCGCGGCGGCGCGCGCGGCATCGGTGTCCATCGGGCCGAGGCGCTGGTTGCTGGCGGTGTCGTGCAGGTGCCACTGGCTCATCGCGAACTCCGGTGCGGGGAATGCGGCGGAGTCTAAGCCGCGCGCGATCGCTGGCAAGATGCCGGAAGTCGCGCTTGAGATGCGCTTCCATCGCCACCACTGCTTCGCTGGATCGATGCCGGGACGATGCGTCCTGCCCACGCCCTGTTGCTGTCCGCACTCGTCGGCCCCGCCGGCTGCGCTGCGCACGCGCCGCGCGCGGCCGCGGCTGCGCCGCCGATGCTGCTCGGCGAATTCGTCGACGACTACGGCATCGGCCATCGCGTCGATGCGCTGCAATGGCTGCAACGCCCCGGCACGCGCTACCGGGTAGTGGCCTGGCACCCCGATGGGCAATACCTGATCGCCCGCAACGACGCCGGCAACCGCAGCGATCCGGGCCGCTGGACGCGCATCGACTGGATGGCCCTGCCGGGCATGCCGCCGTACCAGTGGGCGTTCTGCCTGAGCGCCTGGAATGCGCCGACGCAGGCCGATGCCGAGCGCGCCGACACCGCCCGCCGCGACGCGCCGAAGACCGGCTGCAACGGCTATCCGTTCTCGCGCATGCGGCCGCTGCCGCAGGAACAGCGGTCAGGGTGAAGTTTCGCGGCCCAGCCCTGCGCTTCGATCAGCGCCATCGGCGCGCAATTCACTCTGCGCCCTTTTCCACGGCCGCTTCCGGCGCACCCATGTTGCCCTTGCTGTAGCGGCCGGAGCGGTCGAAGCAGCAGGCGCGGCGGTTGCCGCAGGCCAGCTTGTCGATCGCCACGCCGAGCCGCTTCACCCGCGTCTCCGCCTTCTTGCCGGAGCCGATCCAGTGGATCCAGTCGCGGCGCGCGACCGCGGTGATGTCCTTCCAGGTCGCCTTCGCGCCGGCGTTCGCGGCCAACGCCGCCTTCAGGTCGGCCGGCACTTTCGGCTCGGGTTCCTTCGCCACCGGCGCGATCTGCAGCGCCACCATCTCGCCCGCGCAGACGCCGGCCTTCTCGCGCAAGGCCTTGTCCACCTTCAGCCAGTGGCTGCCGTTGCCGTCGGGCTCCAGGGTGGCGACGAAAGGCTGGCCGGCGAACGTGCCTTCGACCGTGACCATGCTGCGCGTCGGCAGTTCCGCGCTGGCCGCGGCGGGCAGCAGCAGGAAGGTCCAGGTGGCCTTGTCCGGCTGCGCGGGGCGCAGCAGCCTGGCCTTGAAGCGGGTGGCGACGGCCGTGCTCATGCGCGCGCCGCCACCGCATCGGCATGCAGCGCCTCGCTGAGTTCGTCGATGACGATCGCCCAGTCCGCGTCCTCGCCCAGTTCCTCGCGCAGGAACTGGCGCTGGCCATCGTTCCAGTACCCGGCTTCGGCGATGCGCACGTCTTCCGGCAGCTGGTGGTCGCGGATGAAGGCGGCGATCTCGTGCTTGCCCGCCGGCAGCCCCAGCTGCAGGAACAGGTTGGTCATGCTGCTTTCGGTGGTATCCATGCGGGCTCCGGGCGCGGCGATGGGCGAGTGTCGTGGATGGCGCGTCAACGCGACAGTGCTGGCTTGCCCAGGCGCTTGCGCATGCGCGCCGGCAAGCGCCGGTCGATGAACAGGCTGCGCACTTCGGCCACGCTCAGGTAGCGGCCGCGCTTGCCCTCCTTGCCCATCACCTGCAGCAGCACCGGCCATTCGCCGTTCATCAATTGCCGATCGACCGGCCGCGCGCGGTCGCCGGCGCGCGCGAGGTTGGCATCCATCATCGCGGCCAGCTCATCGGCATCCAGGCCCAACTCGTGGCCGCCGGTTGCCGTCCGCTTGCGGCTGGCGAAACCCGCGAGTCGATCCAGTTCCGCCGTTCGCACGCGCCCGCGCGCGTCCAGGATCCGCGAACCCACGCCTTTCTTGTCGAACGGCCCGTCGCGCAACTTGTTGAGCCGCACGCCGTTGAGCGCGTTGTCGAGCAGCGCGCCGGGACCGAGGCCGTTGGCGAGCAGGGCGATCAGCCGGATCGCCAGCCCCGGCAGTTGCGGCTCGCCTTCGCCGGTGGCCGCCATCTGTTCGATCGCCCGGGTGGCGTCGCCGATCGTCGCCGCGCGGTTGTCCAGCTGGCCCTGCGCCACCAGCGCGCGCAGGAACGGGCAGGGATTGTTCGGCGAGACGGGATGCGGGCTGCGCTCGGCCATGGCCGGCTCCGGATGATGGACGTGCGGCCATCGTAGGGCCATCGCCGTGATGGCCGGTCAAGCCGGCGGCGGCGGCGGCGCGGGTCCCGCCGCCTTCGCCGCATCCAGTTGCGTCAGGTACAGGCGCAGGTCGAATTCCAGCTGGTGGTAATCCGGCGCCATGTGCGTGCACAGCTGGTAGAACGCCTTGTCGTGCTCGGCCTGCTTCAGGTGCGCCAGTTCGTGCACCACGATCATCTTCAGGAACTCGGCGGGCGCATCGCGGAACACCGAGGCGATACGGATCTCGCGGCTGGCCTTCAACTTGCCGCCCTGCACCCGCGAGATCGCGGTATGCGTGCCCAGCGCATGCTTCACCACCTGCAGCTTGCCGTCGTACAGCACCTTGCCCAGCGGCACCGCCTTGCGCATGTAGCGCTCTTTCAGCGCCTGCACGTAGGCGTACAGCTGGCCGTCGTTGCGCACCGCATGCCGCTCGCCGTATCTGTCGGCCAGCACCGCGCCCAGCCGGCCTTCGGCGAGCAGTTCGCGCACGCGCGCCTGCACGTGGGGCGGGTAGCCGGTGAGGTATTTCAGGGGCTGCATCGGGCGGGCGTCGGCGGCGATGGCCGTATCATGGGCCAAGCAAACACCCACAAGAAAGCGCGCGATGGCGAAGGGAAATCCCCTGCAGGAACAGTTGCTCAAGGCCGGCCTGGTCAAGAAATCCAAGGTCTCCGCGGTCGCGCGCGAACAGCACCTGGCCCGGCATGCCAAGGCCGGATCGGCGCCCAGCGAAACCGCGCTGGACGCCGAACGCGCCCGCGCCGACAAGGCCGAGCGCGACCGCGCGCTGGAACGCGAGCGCAAGGCGCAGTCGCGGATCGCCGAACTGCGCGCGCAGGCGCGGCAGATCGTCGACGACAAGCGGCTGCCCGCAGCGGGCGAGATCGAATACCGCTTCAGCAGCGACGGCGCGATCCGCACGATCCTGGTCGACGAGGACCAGCGCAGGAAGCTGTCCACCGGCGCGCTGGTGATCGCCCGCGTGGGCGAACGCCATGCACTGCTGCCGCGCGCCGCCGGCGACAAGGTGCGCGAACGCGATGCCGGGATGATCGTGCTCGACCACGGCCAGGGCGCGGACGGCGACGCCAGCGCGGACACCTCCGAGGACGATGCCTACTACGCGCAGTTCAAGGTGCCCGACGACCTGGTGTGGTGAGCGGGACGCAATGGGCCAAAGGCCCCGCACCCGACCACCAGCGCGCCCGGTTCATCGCGCCAAATAGAACTCCAGCGGAATCAGCTCGACCGCCCAGCCGCCCTGCTCGCCAATCTGCGCGGCCGGATGCATCGCGGCGATGCGCAGCGCCTCGTCATGGTTGTCCGCCTCGATGATGAACAGGCCGCCCACCACTTCCTTGGACTCCGTGTAGGGCCCGTCGGTGATGCGCGTCTTGCCGGCCTGCGGAAGCAGCGTGCGCCAGTGCTCCAGGTCGCCGAGCGACGCGGAGACCAGCACCTTGCCGGTCGCGCGCATCTTCTCGTCCAGCGCCGGACATTGGCTGACCAAGGCCTTGACCTCGTCCGGCGACAGTTCGGCGAATCGTTCGGGGGTGAAGTAGGCCAGGCCGAGGTATTGCATGGGGGTTCTCCGGGTGGGATGCCTTGACGACGATGCAGGGTGCGCGGAATCGACACGGGCTGCGGAACGTGGGCGTTTTCGAATGCGCATTATCATCGCCGCCCATGGATGACATGGCCACGCTGCTTCGAGAGCGCCTGCGGCTCGCCGAGCCCGTGCCCGTGGACTTCCAGCGCGGCGCAGTCGAAGCCTGCGACGGCTTCGACCGGCAACGGATCGAATACCGCGGCCTCGAAGGCGACCGCATCCCGGCCTTCCTGTTCACTCCGCAAGGGCGCGCGGCGCATGGCGGCGTGGTCGTCTTCCACCAGCACAACGGCGAGTTCCATTTCGGCAAGAGCGAGGTGGCCGGCATCGTCGGCGACCCGTTCCAGGCCTTCGCTCCGGCGCTCGCGCGCAGGGGACTCTCCGTGCTCGCCCCGGATGCGATCAGTTTCGAAGACCGGCGCGGCGCGGTGCAGGGCACGGAACCGGACTTCCACGACTGGCTGCAGCACTACAACGCCATGAGCCATCGCCTGCTGGAAGGCGACCTGCTGATGCGCAAATGCCTGGACGACGCGCAGCGGGCGCTGAGCGTGCTGCTGCAGGCCTGCGGGATCGATGCAGCGCACGTGGGCGTGGCGGGCCACTCGTATGGCGGCACCACCGCGCTGTACCACGCTGCCGTCGATGCGCGCTGCCGGTTCGCCTGCATCAGCGGCGCGGTCTGCAGTTTCGAAACGCGCCTGCGCGAAGGCACCGGCATCCTGCTGTTCGAAACCGTGCCCGGGCTGGCCCGCCAACTCGGCCACCACGACCTGCTGTCCGCCATCGGTCCGCGGCCGGCGCTGGTGGTGTCGGGCACGCAGGACAAGTATTCGCGGGATGCGGACCAGGTGGTGGCGCGGGTCGCCGGCGATTTCATCACCGAGCTGCGGGTCGAGCGCGGGCATGCGCTGGACCAGGAGCGGTTCGATGCGATGGTCGGCTGGATCGTCGGCCGCGCGTGCGGTCAGGCAAACGCAACCGCGAACGGCCGCACGTGAACCGGATTGCGTCCTATTCCAACGCGCGATGCAGCAACCCGTAGAACTCGTCGGCCTGCTTGGGGCGCTCCAGCCATGGCAAGTGGCCGCATTCGTCGATCAGCTTGATCTCGGTTTGCGGCAACACGGTCGCGATCGACGTGGCAACGGATTCGTCGATCGGATCCTGCTTGCCCTTGATCAGGATCACCGGAACCGAGCCTGCGCCTTTCAACGCCAGGATCATCGTCTCGGAATTGGCGAAGTAGCTGGGCATGGCGAACTTGCCGACGCCGTCCTGGCCGAATGCGCCGTCCGCGCCGGATCGGGTGGCCAGCGCGCGGTCTCGATCATAGAAATAGCCCGGCCACTTAGCCTTCAGTTCCAGGTTCGGGTCGTGCGCCGCCTGCCCCGCCTGGAGCATGGCCAGGTCGCTTTCGGTCAGCTTTGCCCGCAAGTTCTCGCCGAACGGCTTCACGAAACTCGGGTCGAGACCGCCCGGATCCAACAGCACCAGCTTCTCCACGCGCGCCGGCTGCCTGGAGAGATACAGCATCGCCAGCATCCCGCCCCAGGAGTGGCCCACCAGCACCAGTTTCTGCAGGCCCAGGTGCTTGCGCAGCGCCTCCAGGTCATCGACGTAAGCGTCGACCGACAGGTGTGCGGCATCGACCACCGGGAGGATCGACTTCCCGGTTCCCCGCTGGTGCAAGACGATCACCCGGTGGCGGCGGGCCAGATCCTCCCACACGGGTTGCATGTACACGGGATTCAGGCCGGGGCCGCCGGCCAGCAGCACGACCGGGCTGCCGCGTCCGACCGCCTGCACGTACAGCGTCGTCCCGTCGTTGCTGGCGATCTGGTCGTGGGACGCCGCCGCCGTGTGCGTTCCCGCGGATGCAGGTGGCGGCATCGCCGCGGTCGAACCGGCGAGCAGCGCGAACAACACGGCGCCGGGAAAGAGGCGTTTCAGTCCATGCACCCCGCTGTTCCCGGAGCGGACGGCCGAAGCGCGATCAGCGTGCTTGCCTGGCATGTTCTGCACTCCCTGGAGAGAGGCTGATATCGCGATTATGCGCGCAGATCCCGCGATGATTGGAAAGTCGACTCTGATCCGGGTTTTCCCACCCGCGTTTTCCGCTTTTCCTGAAATGTTCTCTGACTCCTTTCCGCCACTTTTCGCCAATGAAAAGTTATCCACAAGTCGCTTTAGAAGCTGTGAATAAGTTGTTGACAGATCAGTGCCGGAGCACGACGATTCGACAGCGCCCCCGGCAGCCGAAGCCCCTACCCACGGTAGGGGAAACGGCATAGGTCGCGGCCCTTGTGGTCTAGGCTGTCGGGCGCCTTCTTTTTCTCACCTGAGCCTGAAATTCCAGACGCCCATGCGGCGCTCGGTCTTTGGTGTTTCATTGCCCAGTCGCAAACGTCCTGCGCAGTTCGCGACAGTAGTCGCAAGCGAGCATTTGGCTGCGCTTGGATTTTCTGCCGCATCGTGATCGTTCTTGTGCCATGCGACCGCGCCCGTAAGTAGGTCTGCCAACTGCAGCAGGCGAGTCCCTTTCGAATCTCGATGAGCAACCCGTGTAAACGGCTGGCGATCGAACTTTCTGCTGGATGCACTGTTCAAGATCGTTTCCAGTTCGTAGGGATTTCGATTCGAATTGCGTGAGTCGAGATCGGCGACGATTTTCTCGTACTCACCATATGGCACTGCTGCACGGTGGAAGAGCAGCTGAAACATGAACTTGTTGTAGCCAAGATCAGGGTCGCCATTGTTGAACTTTCGGTGGTTCAGGCCGTGACAGTTCAGGATTAAGGAGTGAAATTCAGCACCTCGTGGCACGAGGACATCGAAGTAATGCGCAACGAACTCCTCGTATACAGGCAGCTTCCCTCTACTGACTTTCGTCCACTTAAGCTCGCCGTGCATGCGGTGCGACTCGAGCACCTGCCGCAGTCCGGTTTCGGCTTCCTGCACTAGGGTGCCAGGAAGGATCAGGGCACCGAGCACCATGTAGTGGTGCGCGTTCTGACAGCTTTCATCTGCGAAGACGTGGCGCAAGGACTAGCCTTTACCTACATATGGTTCGTTGATTCTGGGTAGCCAATTTTTCGGGGGCAAGACTTGACAGTGCAGAGAATCCAACCGGTTTCCCTCCACTACATATCTGTCCAACTACCGGACTATTGCCGGACTATGCGGCGGTCGATTCGATCGACAGCAAGAACTGAAGCCACTTAGGGCTATCCAAAGCTAGGACTCATAAGCCCTGTGGCTTTATCCCCAATCTCCACCCCAACCCCGAAACCCGCCCCGCATGACGCCCCAGCGCCGCCGCAATCACCTCGGCACTGCCCGCCACATGCAGCGCGCTGCGCGCCCGCGTCATCCCGGTGTACACCAGCTCGCGACTGAGCACGCGGCTGTCCACCCGCGGCAACTGCAACCACACTTCATCGAACTCGCTGCCCTGCGCCTTGTGCACGGTCATCGCGAACGCTGATTCGTGCGCGGGCAGCGCGGCGGGATGGAAGGCGCGCACGCCGCCCTCGCCGGGGAACCACGCCAGCGGGGTGCCGGCCTCGTCGGCCAGGCAGATGCCGACGTCGCCGTTGAACAGGCCGTGGCGATAGCTGTTCTCGGTGACCAGCAGCAGGCGGCCGGGGAACCATGCGGGCGGGCTGCCGATGCGGCGGCCGGACAGCGCGGCCTCGATGCGCGCGTTGAGGCCGCGTGCGCCCTGCGCGCCTTCGCGCAACGCGGTGAGCAGGCGCAGGCGGTTGGCCTGGCGCAGCGCGTCGGCGGGATCGGCGTGGCTGGCCAGCGTGCGGAAATGGCCGAGCAGGTCGGGCCGCGCCTGCAGCGGATCGTCCGCGTGTTCGTGGAAGTGCACGTTGGCGAGGCGGCCGCTGCGCAGCAGCGCTAGCGCTTCACGCGCGTCGCCGTTGCGCACGGCTTCGGCCAGCGGCGCCAGCTGCAGCGCCTCGTCCTGCCGCCAGCCGCGTTGCAGGTGGACGCGATGGCCGCGCAGGCCATCGGCATCGGCATCGACCGGCCTGCTCTCGAACGGCATGCTGCCAAGCAGTGGATGCAAGGCATCGGCATCGTCGGCCGACAGCGCATCGCCGGCACCGGCGGCGGCCAGGATCGCGGCCAGCACGTCGCCGGCTTCGACCGAGGGCAATTGGTCGGGATCGCCCAGCAATACCAGTTGCGCGCCGTCGGCCACCGCTTCGCTGAGCTTGCACATCAGCGGCAGGTCGACCATCGAGGCTTCGTCCACCACCACGACATCGAACGGCAGCGGGTTGTCGGCGTGGTGGCGGAAACGCGGCGTATCCGGAACGGTGCCGAGCAGGCGATGCAGGGTGCTGGCCTGCGCGGGCAGCGCGGCAAGCAATTGCGGATCGATGCCCTGCGCGGCCATCTGCGCGGTGGCGCGGCGCAGGCTTTCGGCCATGCGGTCGGCGGCGCGGCCGGTGGGCGCGGCCAGCGCGATGCGCAGCGGTACGTTGCCGGCCTGCAACGCCTGCGCGATGCGCAACACCAGCAGGCGCGCGATCGTGGTGGTCTTGCCTGTGCCGGGGCCGCCGGTGACCAGCAGCAGCGCACGCCGCAGCGACAGCGCGGCGGCGCGGGCCTGGTGGTCGCCGTCGCGCGCCTCCGGGAACAGCGCGGCGAACAGCGGCGCGATGGCTGCGATGTCGCCTTGCATCGGGTGCGCGGCGATGCGCTGCAACTGCAACGCGAGCCGGCGTTCGTATTCGCGATAGCGGCGCAGGTAGAGCAAGCCGTTTTCCAGCGCGAGCGGCGCGGCATCCGCTTCTTCGACCGGCGAAGCGGGCGTGGCGACGAAACGCGAGGCCGCGAGTTGCTGCAACCACGCATCGGCCTGCGGCCAAGCGATCTCGGCATCGACCAGCAGCGCGGGCGATGCGGGGTCGAATCCGGCATGGCCGTGGGCGACGGCCAGCGATGCCAGCGCGGCAGCGGCCAGCACGTCGTCCGGCGTGGACGGATCGAGCCGGCACAGGGTGTTGGCCAGCGCATCGTCCAGCGTGCGCAGCACGCCGGCCTGTTGCAGGGCGCGCAGCAGGCTCATGCGGCGGCCTCCGTGCGTGCATGACCGAACAGCGCATCCAGCGCGGCGATCAGTTCCGGCGCAAAGCGTTGCGCGTGGATGCCGGGGGAATCGACGCGCGCGGCATCGAGGCCGCGGCAAAACACATAACGGATGCCGCCGAAATCGCGCGCGTAATCGTAGCCATCGCCCAGGCGGAAGCGCAGCCAGCGATGCAGGGCGAGCGTGTAGATCAAGGCCTGCAGGTCGTATTCGCTGTGCGCCATCGCGCGCTGCAGCGCTGCCGGGTCGTAGGCGGGCAGGCGGTTGGACTTGTAGTCGAGCACGTACCACTTGCCGTCGTGCCGATAGGTCAAATCGATCAGGCCGGTCATCAAGCCTTCCAGCATGCGGCGCAGGCCGAAGCCGTGGCGTTCGCGGACCATGCCATGCGCGTGCAGCAGCGCGAGCAAGGCATCGACCTGGGTCGGCTGCAACGCGAACTGGAATTCGATTTCCGCGCGGCGCTCGTCGATGGGGACATCGCACAGGCGCACGCCTTCCGGAAGGGCGACGGTCAGGGTCTGCCCGATCAGTTCCGTCGTGATGGCGATGCCGTCGTCGATCGCCTCGGCGGCATAGCCTTCTTCGCGCAAGGCATCGGCGATCACCGCCGTTTCTTCGCCCGGCGCGGCATCGCCTGCCTGCCAGTCGCGCCATGCGGCGAAATCGGCATGCTCGAGTGCGGCATGCAGCGCCACGCCGTAGCGGTTGCCGGCGAAGCGCGGATCGAACGTGGCATCGGGCAGCGCGTCTTCGCCGACTTCCGGTTCGTCGTTGCCGCCGCTGGCCGGCAGCGTCGCGGCGCTGGCGGATTCGACGCCGGCATCGGCCTTCGACAGCTGGCTGAAGCTGTACACCCACCAGTCCTGTGGCGGCAGCGGTTTCGCGGTGCGCGCGGGCGCGACCTGTGCAGCGGCGGCGAACGACAAGCGCGGCAGCGCGGCGGGCGTTGCCTCGGCATCGAACGCGATGCCGGCGGCGGTGAGTGCAGCGGCATCGCCGAGCATCGCGTGCAAGGCGGTCTTGTCGCTGGCGAAGAAGTCGCCACTGGCGAGCCACAGCGCATGCTCGGCGCGGGTCAGGCCGACGTAGAGCAGGCGCGCGTCCTCGGCGTGTTGTTCGCGTTTCCATGCCTCGCTGGCATCGCTCCACTGCGCCTCGGCGAGATCGGATTTCCAGTGCAGGCGGCGACCATGCGTGTCGTCGTGGACGATGCAATGACTGCCCGGCGCCGCCTCCTTGCGACCGATGCCGACGAAGGGCAGGAACACCAGCGGATATTCCAGGCCCTTGCTCTTGTGCAGGGTCACGATCTGCACGCGGCGCGCATCGGATTCCAGCCGCAGCAGCTGGGTCTCGTCGTCGGGATCGGCATCGGCGATGCGCTGGCCCAGCCAGTCCACCAGGCCGTGCAGGCCAAGTGCATTCGCCTGCGTTTCCTGCAGCAGTTCGGCCAGCTGCAGGTAATTGCTGAGGCGGCGCTCGCCATCGAGCAGGCCGAGCAGGCGTTGGCCATGGCTTGCACAGAGATCGCCGACCAGCGCCAGCGGACCGCCGCGCAGCAGGCGCTCGCGCCAGCCCAACGCGCGTTGCTGCCAGTCGCGGTGCGCGCCAGCATCGACTTCGAGTGCGTCGATGCCGCGCGCATCCACCCCGACCAGCACCGTCGACAGCGCGGTGCGCAGGCGACCATCGTCGCCGGCGTGCAGCAGGGCCAGCAGCAGCGCGTGCAGCTCGCGCGCCTCGCCGGTGGCGAACAGGCTCTGCTTGCCGGCGGCGACCGCGGCGATGCCGAGCGCGGCCAGCGCCTGCTGGACCATCGTCGCCTCGCGGTGCGAACGCACCAGCACGGCGATGTCGCCGGGCTGAACGGGCTGGCCGTCGATCAGCGCAGTGCCGGCGCGCGCCTCCGACAGCACGCGATGGATCGCGGCGACGCAGGCCGCGGTGGCGAGCCGACGCGCATCGCCGGCGCTCCACGGCTTGCGCTTGCCCTTCTCGTCCGGCGGCGGTTGCGGCGCTTGCCACAGGGTCAGCGCCGTCGCCGGTTGGTCGTCGCGGATGAAATCGCCGTCGCTGCGCGTGCCGCCGGCGTCGACTTCGTGGAACTCGATGCGTGGATCGACGAAGGCGGCCTCGCCCGCCTGCGCATACAGCGCGGCGATGGCCTTGAGCACGCCCGGCCGCGAACGGAAGTTGTGCGACAGCGGCGGCGCGCGTTCGGCGATGGCGGCGGCATCGAGGTAGGTGTGCACGTCACCGCCGCGGAAGCCGTAGATCGCCTGCTTGGGGTCGCCGATCACGAACAGCGCGGGATCGTGGCTGCGGCTGCCGAACACGGTGTCGAAGATCGCCCACTGGCGCGTGTCGGTGTCCTGGAATTCGTCGACCAGCGCGACCGCGTATTGCCGGCGCAGTGCGGCCGCCAATGCACCGTCGTGATCGCGCGCCAATGCATCGGCGACGCCGTCGATCAGGTCGTCGTAGGTCTGCACGCGCAGCTGGCGCTTGCGCAAGGCGAGGCGCGTGCGGGCGTCGTCGCGAATCTTGTGCAGCAGGGCGATACGGCGACGAGCCGCGTAATCGCGTTGCGCCTGCAGCGCCGCCAGGTAGGCTTCGATCTGCGCGGAGAAAGGCGAGGCCGGCACCTTCGCTTCCTTGCCCTTGTTGGCCTTGGCCAACAACGCCTGCGCGGTGAGCCGGGCGATGCGCTCGTCCAGCGGCGCGGCGTAATCGCCCGCCTCGCACCAAGCGGACAGCTGCTGCCACAGCGCGTTGAGCCAGTCCTTGCGATAGCTGTTGCCGTTGAGCGTCTTGGCATCCACCGCTGCCAGCACATCGCCGAAGAAGGCATATCCGTGCTGCCCGTATTCCTCCGCCAATGCCGCGCCCGCCGCGCGCAACCCCGGTTGCGGATCGGGCGGCAGCGGCGTATTCGGCGGCAATAGCACCGGCTCGCGCAGCAAATCCTTGAGGTCGGCGGCCAGCGCCACATGCCCCTGCGGCCACAGCGCGGCGAGATCCTCGGCGGCGGCCTCGTCATTGCCGTGCGCGCGCCACAGGTCCGCGGCCAATGCTTCGCGCAGCTCACGTTCGTTGGCCAGCAGCTCCGGCGCGTCGAAGCCCTGCCCGCTTTCCACCGCATGTTCGCGCAGCACGCGTGCGCAGAAGCCGTGGATGGTGAAGATCGCGGCCAGGTCGATGTCGAGCACGGCCTGGCGCAGGCGGTGGCGCAGCGCGGCATCGTTTTCCCCGCTGCGCGCGCGATGCGCATCCAGCAGCGCGCGGGTCAGCGTCGCTTCGGGACTTTCGTTTTCGCCGGCAGGCGCATCCAGCAATGCCAGCGTCAGCTGCAGGCGTTCGCGGATGCGCTTGCGCAGTTCCTGCGTGGCCGCCTCGGTGAAGGTGACGGCGAGGATCTGGCCGATGCGCAGCCCGCGCTCGACCACGAGCCGCGTCACGAGGGTGGCGAGGGTGTAGGTCTTGCCGGTGCCGGCGCTGGCCTCGACCAGGCGCACGCCATCGAGCGGCAGGTCGAGGTAGGGATCGCGCGGCGCGCTCATGCGGCGTCCTCCGCGTCGTCCGGCAGGGCGTCCGCACCGATGGCGGGTGGCGGCAACGCTTCACCGGCGGTTACTGCGCCGTAAATGACGAAGGCGAGCTCAGCGAACTCCTCCAACGTGGCGGCATCGGCGAACGGATCGCGGCCGCGCAGCGCGAGCCGCAATGCCTCGCCCTCGCCTTCCGCCCATTGCCGTTCGCCGCCGCGCCAGCGGTTGGCCGCAGCGCGCACGCCGCGTTCGGTGTCGACCGCGCTGAACAGCTCCCACGCGCTGTACGGCGCGAACGGCAGCGGCCGCTGCAGGCCGGCGCGGCGCAACGCGACCAGGGCATGCAGCGCATCGATGGCGGAGTCGCGCGACAACGGCGCACGCGCATGCGGGCCGATGCCGCGTTCTTCGTCTTCGTGGAATTCGTAAAACGGCAGCGCGATGCCGGCCGCCGTCGCCAGCAGCCAATCGAGGCCGTGGCGGATCGACGACGGCCCGTTCGGCTTGCCGAAGCGCAGCCGCGCGATGCCCTGCGGGAACACCTCGTCGATGCGGCCGTGCAGGCGCAGGCCATCGACCATGACCTCGAGCGGCAGCGATGTCGCTGCGGCCTGGTTGCGCCACTGCGCGTAGGCCTGCGCGTACGGCGCGACCTCGTGCTGCACTTCCCGCAGCGCGCGTTCGCCGAACGGCCCCGACGGCAGCAGGCCACGCGCGCGCAGCAGCGGCTGCAACGTGGCGGCATCGTGTCCCGCCAGCACGCCATCGAACACCGCGCGCTGCAACAGGCTGCGCTGCAGCCCGCGCGCGGGCGCCTGCAGGGGTTCGATGTCGTCTTCGGCGGAGGCGGTTTCCGGCAGGCGCAGGGCGAGGCGCTGCTTGAGGAACTGGCCGGCGGGGTCCAGCAGGAAGTGGCGCAATGCGTCCAGCGACAGGTCGCCTTCGGCCTGCTCCGGCGCGCGCAAGGCATCGCCCACGGCGATCCAAGGCGACAGCGGCGCACGCGCGGCGGACAGGCTGTCGGCAGCGGCATGCCATTGCCGGCGATAACTGAAGACGCGCGCGTCCGGCCTGCCCGCGGTACCGAACGCGGCGGGCGAGAACGGCTGCAGCGGATGGCGCAGCACCAGCGCCTGCGCCGATGCATCGCGATCGACGTGATACGCCGCGGCGGCGGCCAGCAATTCGGTCACCAGCGCCGAAGGTTCGCGTGCGCTGCCGTCGCGCGGATCGGCCCCGAGCCAACTGAGATAGAACACGTCCTGCGCGGCGGCGAACAGTTGCAGGAACAGGTAGCGGTCGTCCTCGCGGGTGGAACGGTCGCCGTGGCGGCGTTGTGGCGTGCCGAGTTCGGCGGTGAGGCGATTGAGGCCGGCGGCGGGATCGCGGCGCGGGAAGTCGCCGTCGTTCATGCCGAGCAGGCAGATCGCGCGGAACGGCAGCAGCCGCATCGGCACCATCCGCGCGAAGCTGACGCCGCCGGTGAGCAGCGGCGCGCGGGTGTCGGCTTCGCTCAGCAGCGCGCTGAAATGCGCGCGCACCACTTCGGCGGGAATCGGCGCATCGACGCCGGCCTTGTCGGCATCCGCGGCGAACTGCTTGACCAGCACGCGCAGGCGATCCAGCGCGCGCGCGCTGGCGGGCGCTGCCGGTGGTCGCGGCCACAGCGTTTCCAGCACGCCATGCAGGCGCTCGCGCCACTGTGCGGGCGATGCGGGCTCGGCGAACACGCGCTGCTGGCGCGCGAGCAGACGCAGCAATTTCAGCAAGGCATCCAGCGCGGCCAGCGTGCCGCCTTCCAGTTCGCTCCACGGCGCGACGCCGGCGATCGCGTCCTCGCTGCCGCTGGCATGGCCGAGCAACAGGCGATCCAGCGCGAACTGCCAGGTGTAGGCATCGTCGAACGGCGCGCCGCTGCGCGCGCGATGCGCGGCATCCAGCCCCCAGCGTGCGCCGGCGCCCTGCAGCCAGCCGCGCAGGCGTTCGATGTCGTCGGCGTCGAGGCCACTGGCCTCGGCCAGCGGCGGGCTGGCGAGCAGGTCCAGGGTTTCCTCCAGCCCGAAGCGCGAGACCGGCAGTGCCAGCAGGCGCAGGAACACCTCGGCCAGCGGTTCGCCGGCGAGCGGACTGGCATCGGCGACCGCGTACGGGATGGCGTCGCGCTCGCCGTGGCCGCCGAACACGGCATCGAGATACGGCAGGTAGGGATCGATGTCCGGCGCCAGCACCGCGATCTCGCGCGGCTGCAGCGGCGGGTCGAAGCGCGGATCTTCCAGCAGCGCGCGCAGGCGGTCGTGCAGCACCTGCAGTTCGCGCAGGCGGGTGTGGCAGGCGTGGAACTGCAGGCTGGGATCGTCGGCGTCGATGCCGGCGCGCCTGTCGCCGGACGGTTCCGCGCGGCGATGGAACAGGTCCGCCTGCAGCCGATGCAGCAGGCTGTCGCGCAACGCGCCGTCGGCCTGTTCGGGATCGGCATACGCGGCGATCTCGCCGGAGGGATGCACGACTTCGTAGCTGCCGAGCAGGGCCATGAAGTCCTTGCCGGCCGCGCCCCAATCGCGCAGCAGTGGGTTCTCGTTCGCGGCAGCGGCGAACGGATCGGCGCCTGCGCGCAAGCGCGCGCCGAGCGATTGCAGGTCGCCCCAGTATTTCGCGCTCGGCGTCGGCAGATAGAAGTGCAAGGTGCCGACGCGCGATTGCGTCGCCAGCACGCGCAACACGTCCGGCGAGATATTGAGCGTGCCGAAGGCGAACAGGCGCAGCGGCAAACCGATCGGCAGCGCATCGCCCTCGGCGAAACGGGCGAGGTACTGCTGGATGCGGCGCGCGCGATGGCTGCGGCCGGCGACCACCGCGCGCCACAGGATGGCTTGCGGGTCATCGGGGTCCGCGCCGTCCTCCCAACGCAGCAGCCAGTCGCGGCGCCAGGCCTGGTATTTCTCGAACACCGCGGCCAGTTCGCCGGCCAGCGCCCACGGCTTGACCGGATCGTCGCCGGCCAGCGAGGCCTGCAACGGGCGCAGTGCGGGCCGCGCCAGCAACACCGGATCGGTCAGCGCGGCGTACAACCGCCACTGCAGGCTGGCGGCATCGAGGTCGTCCTGCGCGGGGCCGAGGTTCGCCGCCAGCGCCCGCGCCACGAACTCGCCGGGAGTCAGGAAGTCCAGGTTGGCGGCGATGCCGTGCCGCCGCGCCAGCGTGGCCTGCAGCCAGCGCCGCATCGCCACCTGCGGGATCAGCACGATGTCCGCCGCCAGCGGCGATTGCCCGGGCACCGGCTTGCGCAGTTCATCGGCCAGCAGTTCGGACAGCACCTCCAGCGCGTTGGAGTGGTAGAGGCGGAAGTCGGGCGCGGCGGGCATGAGTCACCGCATTGTGCAGGAGGCGGTCGCGCCGGCTGCGACCGCCCGGCATTGGCCGCAAATGCGACGCCAGAGCGTTTCAGTGGCGCATGCCTGCGGCGCTCGCACACGCGCCGATGTGGCGTATGATTACTGTACTCATTGGTTCAGCCTCTGCCCGCGTTCAGCCGGCATCGGCAATCCTTGTGTGTTTTTCGTTAATCCCCCGTCCATGACCGCACCCGCCGCCCCTGCCGTGCACCTGCACGCCGCCCGCCTCGAGCGCGGCGGACGGACGATCCTGTCCGGGCTGGACCTGGTGGTGCCGAAGGGCAGCATCACCGCGATCCTCGGTCCGTCCGGCAGCGGCAAGTCCACCCTGCTGGCGGCGCTGACCGGCGAACTGCCGGTGGCGGCGGGCACGCTTGAAATCTTCGGCCAGCCGATCCCGCACGGCGCGCGCGCGCTGCTGGAGATGCGCAAGGGCCTGGGCGTGCTGTTGCAGGGCAACGGCCTGCTGACCGACCTGACCGTCGCCGAGAACGTGGCGCTGCCGCTGCGCACCCACACCAAACTGCCCGAACCGGTGCTGCAGGCGCTGGTGCGGATGAAATTGCACGCGGTCGGCCTGCTGGCCGCCGCCGACGCCTGGCCGCGCGAGCTGTCCGGCGGCATGGCCCGCCGAGTGGCGCTGGCTCGCGCATTGGCGCTGGATCCGCCGCTGATGCTGTACGACGAACCGCTGACCGGCCTCGATCCCATCGCCTCGGGCGTGATCATGAGCCTGATCCAGCGGCTCAACCGCAGCCTCGGCCTGACCAGCATCATCGTCAGCCACCATGTGCACGAGACCCTGCCGATCTGCGACCAGGCGGTGGTGATCGCCAGCGGGCGGATCGTGTTCGCCGGCACCCCGGCGCAGCTGCAATCGAGCGACGATCCGCTGGTTCGGCAGTTCCTCGACGGCCAGCCGGACGGGCCGATCCCCTTCGATGCCCCGACCCGCGCCTACGGGGAGGCCGCCTGATGGCCTTCGTCGACGCCTTGCGTTCGGTCGGCCGTGCCGGCCTGTTCGGGCTGACCATGCTGCGCGGCTCGGTGCCGAGCCGCGACCTGTTCGCCGAGCTGGTGCGCGAAATCTACAAGATCGGCGCACGTTCGCTGCCGATCATCGCCGTTGGTGGCGCATTCGTGGGACTTGTCCTGACCCTGCAGGGCTATCGGACGCTGACCACCTATGGCGCCATCGACGCGCTGTCCACCTTGCTGGGCCTGTCGCTGTACCGCGAGCTGGCGCCGGTGCTGACCGCGCTGCTGTTCATCGGCCGCGCCGGCAGCTCGATCGCCGCCGAGCTGGGCCTGATGCGCGCCACCGACCAGATCAAGGCGCTGGAGCTGATGGCGATCGACCCGGTGGCGAAGGCGGTGGCGCCGCGCTTCTGGGCGGCGGTGCTGACCGTGCCGCTGCTGACCGGCATCTTCATCTCGCTGGCGCTGGCCGCCGGCTGGTTCGAAGCGGTGCAGGTGCTCGGCATCGACAACGGCAGTTTCTGGTCCGGGCTGCGCGGCAGCGTGGACGTCTGGGACGACTTCGGCGTGTCGCTGCTGAAGTCCGCGGTGTTCGGCGGCACCGCGGCGCTGGTCGCGGCCTATGTCGGCTTCCACGCCGAGCCGACCATCGAAGGCACCTCGGTGGCGACCACCCGCGCGGTGGTCAACGCCTCGCTGCTGGTGCTGATGTTCAATTTCATCCTTTCCGCCTTGCTGTTCCTGTGAGACCTTGACCATGGCCATTCGCGGACCACGACTCGAATTTGCCGTCGGCGCCTTCCTGGTGCTGGCGCTGGCCTCGCTGCTGGTGCTGGCGCTGGCCTCGACCAACCGCCGCTTCGGCTTCGGCGAAACCCAGTACCCGCTGGTGGCCAAGTTCACCCAGATCGGCCAGCTGCGCGCGCAGGCGCCGGTGAAGATCGGCGGCGTGGTGGTCGGCCAGGTGGCGAAGATCGACCTGGACCCGAAGACCTTCCAGTCCGTCGTCACCCTGTCCATCGACAGCCGCTACAAGGACCTGTCCGCGGACACCTCCGCCGGCATCTTCACCAGCGGCCTGCTCGGCGAGAGCTACATCGGCCTGTCGCCGGGCGGCGATCCGGAATCGCTGAAGCCGGGCGACGAGATCGGCTACACCCAGCCGGCGGTTGATTTGATGCAACTCGTCGGCAAGTACATGTTCAGCGGCGGCGGCAAGCCTTCGGGCGATGCCGCCGCCACCCAGGCGTCGCCGGATGCGGCCGCGCCGACCTCCCCCCAGGAATGAGCCCCATGAAGACCACCCTTTCCGTCGCCGTGCTGGCGGCCCTGCTGGCCGTCGCCAGCCCCGCCTTCGCCCTGCCCGCGGCACCGGCGCCGGCCGTCGCCCAGGGCCAGGCCAGCGGCGTGGTGCTGGACAGCGCCAACCGCATCCTGAGCACGCTGGACAGCCGCCGCGCCGAGTTCAAGTCGAGCCCGGCCGCGCTCAACCAGTTCATCAAGTCCGAGTTCAACCGCAGCTTCGATGCCGATTACGCCGCGCGCCTGGTGCTGGGCGTGCACGGCCGTGGCGCGCCGGCAGGCGACGTGGCCGACTTCGCCGCGGCGATGGCCGACAGCCTGACCGCGCGCTACGGCACCTCGCTGCTCGACTTCAACACCAAGCTGAGCGTGAAGGTGAAGTCGGAAACGCCGCTGCCCGGCGGCCGCGGCGTGCGCGTGACCACGCAGATGCTGCGCGCGGGCAAGGATCCGATCCCGGTCGACTACCTGCTGCGCAACGTCGGCGGCAAGTGGAAGGTGTTCGACGTGATGATCGAAGGCATTTCCTACGTGCAGGCGTTCAAGAACCAGTTCGACGCGCCGCTCAACCAGAAGTCGATCAAGCAAGTCGCCGCCGACCTGCGCGCGGGCAAGCTGCAGGCCAGCGCCACGAAATGACCGCGACCGCCGCCAGCCTGCAGCGCGAGGGCGACCGCCTGCGGTTGTCGGGCACGCTCGACCGCAGCGCGGCCACCGCGTTGTGGCCGCAGGCGACGGCGGCGCTGGCCGGCGCACGGGTGCTGGACGTCAGTGCGGTCGATGCGCTGGACAGCGCCGGCCTGGCGCTGCTGGTGGCCTTGGCCGAACGCACGCAGGGCGCACGCGTCGAAGGCGCGCCGCGGGGCCTGGCCGAACTGCTGGCGGCGTACCGGCTGACGCCGGCGCTGGCCTTCGATGCCGGCCACTGAGATTCCGGGGATGATCGTCCGATGAAGCCGTTGCGCCCGCTTTTGCTGGTCCTGTCGTGTGCGCTCGCCAGCGCCTGCGCCACGACACGCGACGAACACGCCGCCGTCTCGCCGCGGGCCGATGCGGTGGTGGTCGCAGCGACCACGGTCGCTGCCGAGCCGACGACGGTGCCCAGCGATGCCGCGAGCGAAGCCCCGACGCCCGCCTCCGACGAAGCCATCTCGCAAACCGCGACGGCGCAGGACGCCAGCAGCGGCGGCGGCGATGCCGAAACGGATTTCGCCGCGATCTATGGCGATGCCACCGGCAGCGGCGAAGCCACGTCCGGCGTCGGCTCGGCCGCGGCCTACGATCCGTGGGAGAAGTACAACCGCCGCGTGCACGGCTTCAACAGCGCGATGGACCGCGCCGTCGCCAAGCCGCTGGCGAAGGCCTACGTCGCCGCGGTGCCGCGCCCGCTGCGTGCCGGCGTCGGCAATTTCTTCGACAACCTCGGCGAGCCGGTGACCGTGGTCAACAGCCTGCTGCAGGGCAATCCGCGCGGCGCGGCCAACGCGCTGGGCCGCTTCCTGCTGAACAGCACGGTCGGCATCGGCGGCCTGATCGACGTCGCCGACAAGGCCAAGATGCCCAACCGCGGCGAGGATTTCGGCCAGACCCTGGCGATCTGGGGCTGGAAGCGTTCGCGCTACATCGAGGTCCCGTTCCTCGGCCCGCGCACCCTGCGCGACCTGCTGGGCCTGGCCGCCGATACCCCGCTGCGGCCGATCCAGTACCTTGAGGACGACAAGGCCCGGGTGTTCCTGCAGGGCCTGCAGGCGGTCGACCTGCGCGCGCGGCTGCTGGCGATCGAGTCGATGGGCGAAGGCGCGGTCGACGAATACGCGCTGTTCCGCGACGTCTGGCTGCAGCGCCGCAATTATCAGATCAACCAGACTTCGCAACGCATCAAGGCGAAGCAGCCGGATGCCGACCTGCCGGCCTACCTGCAGGAGGACGGGCAGGACGCGCCAGCGCAAGATGGATCGCCGGACGGCACGCCGCCGGCCAAGCCCGCCGGCAGCTGACGCGGCTCAATCGTCGCTGTCGTCCGCGCCCAGCAAAGCCTGACTGTCGCTGCCGGGCAACGATTCCACGCCCTTCAACTTGCGCTCGATCTGCCGCGTCCGCACGCCGGCCTGCTTCAGGCTGTTCTGCACGGTGTTGAGCTGCTTGTCGGCGCTTTCCAGCACCGCGGCGAACTTGCCGAATTCGCCCTTTACCGCGCCCAGGAGTTGCCAGACTTCGCTGGAACGCTTCTCGATGGCCAGGGTGCGGAAGCCCATCTGCAGGCTGTTGAGCAAGGCTGCCAGGGTGGTCGGCCCAGCGATCACGATGCGGTGGTTCTGCTGCAATGAATCGACCAGGCCGGGGCGGCGCACGGCTTCGGCGTACAGGCCTTCGGTGGCGAGGAACAGCACGGCGAAGTCGGTGGTGTGCGGCGGCGCCACGTATTTTTCGTTGATCGATTTCCCCTGGATCTTGATCGCGCGCTCCAGCTGCTGTGCCGCTGCGCGCATCGCATCCGTATCGCCGCGCTCCTGCGCATCGAGCAGGCGTTCGTAGTCCTCGCGGGGGAATTTGGCGTCGATCGGCAGCCATACGGGCGCGCCGCCGTCCTGTTGTCCGGGCAGCCGGATGGCGAAGTCCACCGCCTCGTTGCTGCCCGGCCGCACCTTCACGCTGCGCGCGAACTGCTCGGCGGTCAGCACCTGTTCCAGCAGGTTCTCCAGCTGGATTTCGCCCCAGCCGCCGCGATCCTTGACGTTGCTCAGCACGCGCTTGAGGTCGCCCACCCCGGCCGCCAGGGTCTGCATCTCGCCGAGCCCGCGCTGCACCGCTTCCAGCCGCTCCGACACCAGCTTGAAGCTCTGCCCCAGCCGCGCCTCCAGCGTGCTCTGCAGCTTCTCGTCCACGGTCGCGCGCATCTGCTCGAGCTTGGCGGCGTTGTCCGCCTGCAGCGATTTCAGCTGCGATTCCAGCGTGGCGCGCAGTTCGCCGAGGCGCTGTTCGTTGCGCGCGGTCAGTTCCTGCAGTTTCTGGCCCTGCGCATCGGCGTGGCGCTGCAGCTGTTCGGCGGATTCGGTGCGCGCCTTGCGCGCATCCTCGGTCAGCGCCGCGCGCAGTTCGTCCAGCCGTGCATCGGTGCGCAGGGTGAAATCGTCGAGGCGCTGGTCGGTGCGCGCCGCGACCGCCTGCAGCTGGCCGCCGAAACCGTCGATGCGCTGGCCCTGTTGCAGCGCGAAGCCATCCAGTTGCTCGCGCAATTCGCCGCGGCCGGCGCGCTGGTCGTCGCGCAACAGCGCGCCGATGCGTTCTTCCGGGCGCCGCAGCAACACGGCCAGCAACAGGCCGATCGCCACCAGTACGGCGATCAGCAGGACAACAAGCAGCAGCGTGGTCGACTCCATGCCGCCAGTGTAGCGGCCGGCGTCGCGCCGGCTGCGACGCTCAGCGCGCCTGTTCGGCGCCGATGTCGCGCAGCAGCGCCTGGTACTCGGGATTGGCGCGCAGCAGCGCGCGGCCGGCGGCGATCAACGCATCGACATCCTCCGACGGCAGGGTGAAGTCGGTCGGGATCGCGTTCAGCCGCGCGCGCAGGGCCGGATCCGGAATGTCGGCGAAGCCGACCTTGACCAGGCGCATCCGCACCGGCTGCCCGGCATCGGCCAGTTCCTTCGCCCATTCCTGCATGCGCTGCTGCACCAGTTCGGTGGTGGCGGTGTTGTAGCGGTGCAGCTGGATGTCGGTGGTGGCGTCGATCATCCGCCGGATCGACGGCGAACGCGCGCTGGTGCCGATCCCGCCGCTGGCATCGGCGGAGGCGTCCACCGACAGCATCACCAGCTCGCGCGACGGCGTGCGGCCGATGCCCTGCAGGAACTTGCGCGGGCCGCCGGCCGAATCCACCGCTTCCAGCATCGCGCGCAGGCCGAGGTTGTCGGTCAGGCCGCCATCGGCCAGGTGCACGTAACGGCGGCCCTGCTTGTCCGCATAGGCGCGCCAGCCGTCGGCTTCCTGCTGCAGCTGCGGCGAGGCGGCGACCGCGGCGGCGTCGATCGGCATGTGCGGCGTGCAGCCCGGGTAGTTCTCCAGCACCACCGGCTGGAACATCACCGGCACCGCCGACGAGGCGGCCACCGCATGCGCCAGCGGGTAACTGAGCAGGTCGGAGCAGAGCTGGTCGAAGTATTCCTGCAGGAAGGCGAAGCGGATCCCGCCCTCGAGGTCGGTGGCGTTGATGATCACCAGCGGGCCGGGGCGCGCCTGCAGGTCGGCGTAGCGCGCGCCGTGGAAGATGTAGCGGTCGAACAGGCGGGCCGCTTCGTCGCTGCGGGTTTCGCGGCTGAACCAGCGCAGCGGGCTGAGCAGGCGATGCGCCAGGTCGTTGCTGATGTCGCGGCGCAGGAAGGCCTGCTCGAAACCGGGGAAGGTGGCCTCGCCATGCAGCCCGTAGTACGCGGCGGTGAAGCTGCCGCCGGAGACCGCGCTGATCGCGTCGACCTCGTCCAGCAATCGCGGCGGGCCGCCGTCCGCGGGCATGCGGGTATCGCGCAATTCCAGCAGCACGCCATAGGCCAGCGCCGCCGCGCGCGCGCCGCCGCCGGAGAACGCCAGGCCCAGGGTCATCCGCTCGTGCTCCTGCGCGGGCGTGGTGCGACCCAGGCCATAGACCGGCCGGGCCCTGTCCTGCGCGGTCTGCGGTCGGTTGGCGATCTCGCCGTAGGACGCGCAACCCGCCAGCATCCCGGCGATCGCTGCTGCAAGCAGTCCCAGGCGGTTCATCGCGCCCGGCTCAGTCCAGCACGCGGCAGAACACCGCCTTCAGGTAGCGCGATTCCTGCACCTGGGCCAGCCACGGATGGTCGGGGCCGGCGCCTGCGACCTTCAGCACCTGCACGGTGCGGCCGGCGTAGAACGCGGCGCGGCGCAGCATGTCGGTGAACTGTTCCTCGCTGACCAGGCCGGTGCAGCTGAAGGTGGCGAACAGCCCGCCCGGCTTGACCACGGCCAGCGCGGCCTTGTTCATGTCGAGGTATTTCTTCAGCGCGGTGATCACCTGCTCGCGGTCGCGGGTCATCTTCGCCGGATCCAGGATCACCACGTCGAAGCGTTCGCCATTGGCGGCGGCATCGCGCAGCCAGGGGAAGATGTCGGCCTGCACGAAGCGCGGCATCGCCTTGCCCTGCAGCCCGTTCAACTTCGCGTTGCCGCGGGCGATGTCCAGCACCGCGGGGTCGATGTCGATGCCGACCACCTCCTCCGCCCCGCGCACCGCCGCATATACGCCGAAACCGCCGGTGTTGCAGCACAGGTCGAGCACGCGCTTGCCGGCGCACAGCCGCGACAGCCATTCGCGGTTCTCGCGCTGGTCGGCGAAGAAGCCGGTCTTGTGCGCGCCGGCCGGATCGGCGCGGAACCTGACGCCGTATTCGCTGATGACCGCGGGCTCGGTGCCCAGGGTGTCGCGATAGTCGAAGCTTTCCTGCTTCTGCACGTGTTCGTCGGCGAAGCTGTGGAAGCGGCAACCGGGGAACAGCTCGCGCAGCGCGTTGAAGATCCATTCGCGATGCCGCCAGGCGCCGGCGCTGAAGAAACCGACCACCAGCAGGTCGTCGTAGCGATCCACCACCAGCCCGCTGATGCCGTCGCCTTCGCTGTGGACCACCCGCCAGGCGTTGGACACCTCGTCCAGCCTGAGGAATTCGCGGCGCAGGCGCACCGCCTCGCCGATCTTGCGCGCGAACCAGCCGGCATCGACCGCCACGTCCGGGTCGTTCTCCAGCATGCGCAGGGCGATCCGCGAATGGCCGTTGTAGAAGCCGCGGCCGATCCACGTCCCGTCCACCCCGACCACGTCGACGATGCTGCCGGGCTTGGGCCGCTGCGCCGGCTTCTCGACCAGGCGCTGGAAGATCCACGGGTGGGTGGAGTTCCAGGCGTTCTTCAGGCGGACGACGGGCAGGGCTTCGGTCATGGTGAACGGCCGGTTAAGGCAGGCATCGCGGGGATCGGCTATTGTCGCCCAAGAAGGGGAGTAACTCCGCGCACGGCCGTCGTCATTACGGGTCCCCAAGACCCCGGCACCGTGGCAGGCCAGGCGCCTGCGAGTGAGACCTTCGCCGAACGGCGAAGCGCGCTCCCTTTCCATGTGCCCCTGCATGGACGCCTCCGCCGGCTCACACGGTGGAGCGTTGCCATGGACACGATCGGTTCTCCCTTGCTCTGGCTGGTGTTCGCGGGCGTGGTGGTCGCCGCCTTGCTGGTCGACCTGGTGCTGATGCGCCACGGCGGCCCGCACAAGGTCACCTTCAAGGAGGCCGGGTGGTGGAGCCTGGGCTGGGTCGCGCTGGCGCTGGCCTTCAACGCCTGGCTGTGGTGGCACGCCGGCGAGCGCTTCGGCGCCGAGGCCGGCAACCGCATCGGCATGGAGTTCCTGACCGGCTACCTGGTCGAGAAGGCGCTGGCGGTCGACAACATCTTCGTGTTCCTGATGATCTTCGGCTACTTCGCGGTGCCGGAGGTGCAGCGCCAGCGGGTGCTGGTGATCGGCATCCTCGGCGCGATCGCGCTGCGCGCGGTGCTGATCTTCGCCGGCGCGCTGCTGCTGGCGAAGTTCCACTGGATCCTCTACCTGTTCGGCGCGTTCCTGCTGCTGACCGGGATCAAGATGGCGCTGGCGGCGGGCAAGGAGCCCGACCTCGAGGCCAACCCGGCACTGCGCTGGATGCGCGGGCACCTGAAGCTCACCGACGGCTACCACGGCAACGCCTTCCGCGTGCTGCGCGACGGCGCGCGCTGGTACACCCCGCTGTTCGTGGTGGTGGCGCTGGTCGCCGTGACCGACGTGATCTTCGCGGTGGACTCGATCCCGGCGATCTTCGCGATCACCGACGACCCGTTCATCGTGCTGACCAGCAACGTGTTCGCGGTGCTCGGCCTGCGCGCGATGTTCTTCCTGCTGCAGGGCATGGCCGACCGCTTCCACCTGCTGCCCTACGGGCTGGCGCTGGTGCTGGTGTTCATCGGCGCCAAGATGCTGCTGGTCGACGTCTACAAGATCCCGGTGCTGGTGGCGCTGGGCGTGGTGGCGGCGATCATCGGTGCAACCGTGGCGCTGAGCCTGCTGCGGCCGCCGGCGGACAAACCCTCGCCCCCTTGAAGCGGGCGCCATTCGTGACCAACTGATCGGAATGTCCACGCCGCTTCCCGTCGATGCGCAACGCCAGCAGGACCGCCAGCGCCTGCGTCGCGCGCTGAATGCCAGCCTCGGCTTCGTGCTGCTGCTGGCGCTCTGCTTCGTCGCCCAGCACGCGTTCGACTGGACCTTCCTGACCGTCGCCCCGTGGACGGCGCAAGGCCTGCTCGGCCTTGCCAGCGCGCCGCTGCTGCACGGCTCGGTGGAGCACATCGTCGCCAACAGCACCGCGCTGTTGCTGCTCGGCACCCTGGCCGGCACTGCCTTCCCGAAGGCAACCGTGCGCGCCTTGCCGCTGCTGTGGATCGGCTCCGGGCTGGGCGCGTGGCTGCTGGGCCAGCCCGGCTCGCACCACCTGGGCGCCAGCGGCGTGACCCATGGCCTGATGTTCCTGGTGTTCGTGCTGGGCCTGTTGCGCCGCGACCGCGCCGCGATCGCCGCCGGCATGCTCGCCTTCATGTTCTACGGCGGCATGCTGATGACGATCCTGCCGCGCGAGGCCGGAGTGTCCTGGGAATCGCACCTGGGCGGCGCGCTGGCCGGCGTGGTCGCCGCCTTGCTGTTCCGCCGCAGCGACCCGCTGCCGCCGCGCCGCAAGTACAGCTGGGAACTCGAGGAAGAACTCGCCCAGCAGCAGGCCGCGCTGGAGCGCGACATGTACGAGCGCCACGCTGCCGAGGACGTCCCCGTGTTGTGGAAGCGCGATGCCGATGGCGAGCGCGGCCGCGTGCTGCAGTTCCCGCCGCGCCGCGACAGCTGAGCCTTATTTCCCGGCCAGCATGCCCGCGCCCAGCTGGCGGTCGTGCCAGCGCGACAGCAACAGCAGCGACGTCGCCGCCCCGCACAGGCACAGGAACATGTCCCACTGGGTGTCCCAGACATCGCCCTGGGTGGCGAGGAAGGCATCCGCATCGGCGCCGTAGATCAGCGCCGACCACCATTCGATCAGCTCGAAGAACGCGCTGAAGCTCAGGCAGGCGGCCAGCACCAGGTACACCAACCAGCCGCCACGCCGCAGCGGCGTGCAGCGCAACAGCAGTTCGCGAGCGAGGATCGCCGGCACGAAGCCCTGCATCCAATGGCCAACGCGATCCCACGGGTTGCGCGCAGTGCCCAGCAGGTCCTGCAGCCAGAACCCGAGCGGCGTCTGCGCATAGGTGTAGGCGCCGCCGTGGATCAGCACCAGCGCATGCAGCGCCAGCAACCAGCACAGCAGGCGGGTGAGCGGGAAGCGCGACCAGCGCCAGGCGATGATGGCAAGGCCGACCATCGCCCATACCGTTTCCAGGAACCAGGTCAGGCGGTCGCGCGCGATCCAGAACGAAACCGCGAGCGCCACCACCACCCCGCCGGCGAGCAGCCAGCGTTCCGCGCGGCCCGGCGGCACCCGGATCCCGACTGCGCTCATGCGATGCCACTCCCGAACGCGCGACCGATCAGCGCCGTCGCGCCCATCGCCAGGGCGCCCCAGAACAGCACCCGCGCCGCGCCCTTCGCCATCGAGGCGCCGCCCAGCCAGCCGGCCAGCGCCCCCAGGGCGCCGAGCAGGACCAGGGTCGTGCCGCCCAGGGCCCAGGGCAGGCCTTCGCCGCGCCAGGCCCAGGCAAGCAGCAGCGGCGGCAACGCCCCGCAGGCGAAGGCCGCCGCCGAGGACAGCGCCGCCTGCACCGGGCGCGCGCTGGTGTGCGCGACGATCCCGAGTTCGTCGCGCAGGTGCGCGTCCAGCGCGTTGTGCGCGGTCAGCTCCACCGCCACCTGCTGCGCCAGTTCGCGGCTCAGGCCGCGTTGCTGGTAGATGTGGGTGAGCTCCTTGAGTTCGGCCTCCGGCATCTCCTCCAGTTCGCGCCGCTCCTTGGCGGTATCGGCGGCCTCGGTATCGGCCTGCGAGCTGACCGAGACGTATTCGCCTGCGGCCATCGACAAGGCGCCTGCGACCAAGGCGGCGATGCCGGTGGTGAGGATGGTCTGCGGCGTGGCCGCGGCGGCGGCCACGCCGACCAGCAGCGAACTGGTCGAGATCAGGCCATCGTTGGCGCCCAGCACCGCCGCGCGCAACCAGCCGATGTGTTCGCTGCGGTGCCGCTCGTGGTGCGGCCGGGCCAGGCTTCTTGGCATCGATGATCCCCCGTGTCGCCGCAGGGTAACGCCTATGGTTCCGCTGCGGTTGCGTTTCGCGCACTTAAGCTGCGCGTCCCTCCCGCCTGCCGATGCCCCGATGCGTGCGCCCTACGCGACTGCCGCCCTCGCCGTCCTGCTTGCCGCCTGCGCCAGCGCGCCCGGGGTGAAGCCGCCCGTGCCCGCGCCCGTCGCCACGGCAGCGCCGGTCAAGGTCGGCATCGCGCTGGGCGGTGGCGCGGCCAAGGGCTTCGCCCATATCGGCGTGATCAAGATGCTGGAGGCCAACGGCATCAAGCCGGTGGTGGTGTCTGGCACCAGCGCCGGCAGCGTGGTCGGCGCGCTGTACGCCAGCGGCATGGATGCCTACGCGATGCAGGAAAAGGCGTTCGCGCTGGACGAATCGAAGATCCGCGACGTCAGCCTGTTCTCCGGCGGGGTGGTGAAGGGCCAGAAGCTGCAGGACTACGTCAACGAACTGGTCGGCGGGCGCACGATCGAAAAGATGAAGAAGCCGTTCGCGGCGGTGGCGACCCGGCTCGAGGACGGCGAGCGCACCGTGTTCGTGCGCGGCAATACCGGGCAGGCGGTGCGCGCGTCGAGTTCGATCCCCGGCGTGTTCGAGGCGGTCGCCATCGGCAAGGCGCATTTCGTCGATGGCGGCGTGGTCAGCCCGGTGCCGGTGGATGCCGCGCGCGAGCTCGGCGCCGATTTCGTGATCGCGGTCGATATCGGCAGCAAGGCGAACGGCATCGAGTCCCCGACCAGCCTGCTCGGCAACATCAACCAGAGCATCCGCATCATGGGCAACAAGCTGGGCGCGCTGGAACTGCAACGCGCCGACATCGTGATCCGGCCCAGGGTGAACGACATCGGTCCGGCCGATTTCGAGCAGAAGAATCGCGCGATCCTCGAAGGCGAGCGTGCCGCGCAGGCGGCGTTGCCGCAGATCAAGGCGAAGCTCGCTGCACTGCAGGCGGCGCGGCAGGCCAAGGCGCAGCAGGCCGCCGATGCCGAGGCCGCACGCCGGCGCGAAGCCGAGCGCAAGGCGCGCTGCGCGCAGCAGGCAGGCTGGACCAAGACCCTGACCCGCGACGCGGATTGCCGCGTGGATTAAGGCGGCGCGCCGGCACGGCCGATGCCGTGCACGTACACCAGCTTGCCGCCCAGCCAGCCGGTGGCGGCCAGGGCGATGAAGCCCGCGATGCTGAGGCTGGTCGCCAGCGTTCCGGGCGGAACCGGCTGCATGTCGGGCATGCGCAGCAGCAGGCTTCCCGCGTACAGGCACCAGGCGGTCAAGGCCATGCCCATGTGGCGGTTGGCATCCACCGCCGCCGGATGCTCGGGCGGCAGCTTCAGCAACTCCAGCAAGCCCGTGGCGGCGGCGGCCAGGCCCGCCGCGCAACCGACCGCGAGCAGCGCCGCGGCGAACTGCCACCACGGCCAGCGCGGCCAGCATGCGCCGGCGATGTCGGCCAGCGTGGCCAGCGACCAGCACGCGACCGGGAAATGCACCAGCGCCGGGTGCAGCGGATGTTTCACCGCGCCAGCACCGCACTGAGCAGGATCAGCACGCCGGTGACGGCAGCGCCGGCATGCGCCAGCACCACCTTCCTCACCGCCAGTTTCCTGTTCAGGTGCAGGGACGCCAGGTAGAAGCCGCCCAGCGCGGCCACCACCAGCACGCACAACGCGACCGTCGCGCGCGTGCCGGCGCCCTGCAGCACCGCGAGCAGCAACAGGATCAGCCCGCTGGCGCCGAGCAGGGCGTGCAGCAGCGACACCGCCCATGGCGTGAACCTGCCGCGCAGCACGAACGAAGCGAGCACCAGTCCGCCGAGGGCGGCGACGAAAAACACCAAGAGCGCATAAGTCAGCATGTCGGACTCCCCTTCGCAGGCGTTGTGGAACGTGGAAACGGATGTGGCGCGATGTCAACGCGGCGGCAGCGCATCGAACCGCGCCAGCACCGCCTCGGTCATGCGCTCGCAGCGCGCGCCGAGGAACGGGAACGCATCGCTCAAGCTCGCCGCCACGTTGTCGTGCAGTGCATTGCGCAGCAGCCGGCGCGCGCGATGCAGGCGGGTCTTCACGGTCTCGCTGCGCAGGCCCAGGGTGTCGGCGGTTTCCTCGACGCTGCAGCCTTCGACATCGCGCAGCACGAACACCACCCGGAACGCTTCCGGCAACGCGTCCACCGCGTGTTCGAGCAAGCGCCGCAGCTGTTCGCGCGCGGCGGCGGCGGCGGGATCCTCGCCGCCGAAGCGGTTGGGGAACGCCACCACCCGGCCGGACGCCGCGGCCACGGCCTCGACCTGTTCGATGTCCATCGTCTGCCGCCTCCGCCGCAGGCGCCCGTAGGCTTCGTTGAGCGCGATCCGCGCCAGCCACGTGGCCAGCGAGGCGTCGCCGCGGTAGCCGCCGATGTGGGCGTAGGCGTGCACGTAGGCTTCCTGCACCACGTCCTCGGCTTCCGCATCGTCGTCCACCACCCCGCGCACCACCCGGTACAGGCGCTGGTTGCAGCGGCGCATCACCTGGCGGAACGCCTCGCGGTCGCCGGCCTGCACCAGCGCGACCAGGGCGGCGTCTTCCAGCGCGGCGTAGTCGCGGGCCAGGCTGGCATCGATGGCGGTCATGGCGCTCCTTCGTCGTCCCGTGCGGAGTGTGCCCCGCATGTCCCGGCAGATGCGGCCGCGCGAAAAAGGTTCCCGGGTTGCCCGTGTTTGCGCCAGATCAAGGCGCGGCGCGGGTGCAGGGGTAAACTTGCGGCATGAACGCCAAGCCCGCACGCCTCGAGAACCTGCACACCGACAAGGGCAAGGTCCCGGTGTACGCCACCGGCATCGTCGCGCAGCCGTGGGACGATTACCGCGACGAAGACCACGCGGTGTGGAAGGCGCTGTACCAGCGCCAGCGCGACCTGCTGGTCGGCCGCGCCGCCGACGAGTTCCTGCAGGCGCAGGACGCGATGGGCATGAGCCCGGACCAGATCCCGCGCTTCGAGGACCTGAATGCCGTGCTGGAAGCCGCCACCGGCTGGACCATCGTCGGCGTGGAAGGCCTGCTGCCGGAGCTGGATTTCTTCGACCACCTGGCCAACCGCCGTTTCCCGGTGAGCTGGTGGATCCGCCGCCCGGACCAGCTGGACTACATCGAGGAACCCGACCTCTTCCACGACCTGTTCGGCCACGTGCCGCTGCTGATGATCCCGGCCTTCGCGGATTACATGGAGGCCTACGGCAAGGGCGGGGTGAAGGCGCACGGGATCGGCGCCGACGCGCTGCAGCACCTGACCCGGCTGTACTGGTACACGGTCGAATTCGGCCTGATCCGCCAGCACGACGGCCTGCGCATCTACGGCAGCGGCATCGTCAGTTCCAAGGGCGAGTCGATCCATTGCCTGGACAGCGCCGCGCCGAACCGGATCGGCTTCGACCTCGAGCGGATCATGCGCACCCGCTACCGCATCGACAGCTACCAGAAGACCTATTTCGTCATCGACAGCTTCGAGCAGTTGATGGACGCCACCCGCCCGGACTTCACCCCGATCTACGCGCGACTGGCGCAGCAGGATTCGATCCCGGCCGGCAACGTGCTCGAGACCGATGCCGTGTTCAACCGCGGCACCGGCGAGGGCTGGCCGACCGACGGCGACGTCTAGGCGCGGCGTAGCGACCACCATCGTCCGAGACCGCCGCCGACGCTCTTCGCGCGCGGGCCGGTATCCTCGGCCCGGGACTGACGGGGATTCGCGGATGGCCGGACTGGATGCTTGGTGGCGATGGGCGCGACGCTGGCGGCAGGATCAGCTGGTGGAGACCTGCGACCGCGTGGCGGTGCTCGAGCATGTGCACGACGCCGGGCTGCTGGCGCCGCGCTACGCCTTCATGATCGTGATGGCCTGCGGCATCGCCACCCTCGGCCTGCTGCAGAACTCGGCGGCGGTGATCATCGGCGCGATGCTGATTTCGCCGCTGATGGGGCCGATCATCGGCCTGGGCATGGGCCTGGCCACCTTCGACCTGCGCAGCATCCGCGAATCGCTGCTGACCCTGCTGGCCGGCATCGGGCTGGCGCTGGCGATCTCGATCCTGATCGTCTGGCTGTCGCCGCTGAAGGCCGCCACCAGCGAGATCCTGGCGCGCACCGAACCGACCCTGTTCGACCTGCTGGTGGCGGTGTTCTCCGGCCTGGCCGGCGCCTACGCCACGGTGACCCGCAAGGGCGAGACCATCGTCGGCGTGGCGATCGCCACCGCGCTGATGCCGCCGCTGGCGGTGGTCGGCTACGGCATCGCGGTCGCCAATTGGGACATCGCCGGTGGCGCCGCCTTCCTGTTCATGACCAACCTGCTGGCGATCGCGCTGTCGGTCACCATCGTCGCCCGGTTGTACGGCTTCGGCGGTTCCGACAGTCCCAAGCAGACCGCGTGGCAGGCCGGGTTGATCGTGGCCAGCTTCGTGCTGCTGTCGATCCCGCTGGGGCTGGCGCTGAAGCGCATCGCCCTGCAGTCGCAGACCGAGCTGATCGTGCGCTCGACGCTGGAGGCGAAGGCGCAGGGTGTCGCCGGCCGCGTGTCGGCGTTGCGGGTGGAGTCGGGAAGCGACGGCGTGGCGGTGGAGGCGGTGGTGCTGGTGCCGCGGCACATCGCCGGGGTGGAAACGCTGCTGCAGAAGGAGCTCGGCGCCCGACTGGGCCGGCCGGTGAGCGTGCACGTGCAGGAAGTGCTGACCGCGGACGATGCCAGTTTCGCCCAGCAGCAGGGCTCGCTGGCGGAACTGCGGCGCAGCGTGACCGCGCTGCAGGACGCCGAAAGCGTGCGCGATGCGCAACAGCGCGCCGTCGCCGACCAGCGCAGCGCCTTGCAGACGGCGTTGCTGCCCTATCTCGGGCGCATCCAGCGCAGCGCGGACGGCAGCCATTGGGAATTGTGGATCGCGGCGGACTCGCGGATGTCGCTGGCGCGCGCCGCGCGCATCGAGACCGAGCTCGATGCCGCGCGCAAGGACGCGGCGCCGCCGCTGCGGGTCTACCCGCCGCTGCAGGCGCTGCCGCCGATCGCGCTGGGAACGGCCGATGCCGATGCGCCCGGCCCCGATGCCGCCGCCGCGAACACCCTGGCCACCCAGGCCTGGGCCCTGCAGCGCTGGCGGGCGGGCGCGGTGGATGCGCAACTGGCCACCCGCGACGATGCGCAGGCCGAGGCATGGACCGCGGCATTGCGCGCCGCGCTGGCCTTGCGCGGCATCGCGCTCGGCGAGGTCCAGCGCAGCCGCAGTGGCGAACCGCGGTTGCAGCTGGCGCTGGCCAGCGACTAGCGGGTCAGGGTTTCGCCGGCCAGCCGGGGGGCACGTCCACGTAGCCGCCGCCCAGGTCGATACCGGTTTTTTCTTCGCCGGCGGCCACTTCGACCTCGATCAGCTGGTCCGGCGGGCATGGCGCGCGGATGCAGCGGATCTGCTCGGCGTGCGCGATCAGCTTGAGCGCGCCGGCCTGCACCCAGCCCATCAGGAAATAGCGGCCCGGGGCGACAGCGATCCGGTACTCGGTGGCGCCGGCCGGCGAATCGGTGCAGGTAGGCGCGCCGCCATCGACGGGGTGAGCGCAGATGCGCAGCGCCGGCGGCGGGCGGTTGCCGTCGCGGATCGCGCCGCGGATGCTGGCGGCGTCGGATGCCGCTTGCGGCACCGGCGCGGGATTCGCTGACGCAGCGGTTTCGGCGGGCGCGGACGCGGTCGGCGCTGGCGTCGATACCGCGGCGGGATTCGGTGCGACCGCGGGTTCTGTCGGCGGCGCATTCGTCGCCGGCGCGCAGGCGGACAGCGGCAAGGCCGCGAGCAACAGCATGGGCAGCATCCGTGGCATGCGGGTTTTCCTCCGGGTGGCGGGCTTCGGCGACAATAGCGCCTCCCACCGCCGCCCGCCTGACTGCCCATGTCGTCCACCAATATCTCGCTGACCCGCTTCCTGATCGAGGAACAGCGCGCCGGCCGCATCAGCCCCGACCTGCGCCTGCTGGTGGAAGTCGTCGCGCGCGCCTGCAAGAGCATCTCGATCGCGGTCGGCAAGGGCGCGCTGGGCGGCGTGCTCGGCGATGCCGGCGCGAACGGCGAAGCCAGCATCAACGTGCAGGGCGAGGCGCAGAAGAAGCTGGACGTGCTCAGCAACGAGATCCTGCTGGAAGCCAATGCCTGGGGCGGCCACCTGGCCGGCCTCGCCTCCGAGGAAATGGACACCTCGCATCCGATCCCGGACAAGTACCCGCGCGGCAACTACCTGCTGCTGTTCGATCCCCTCGACGGCTCATCGAACATCGACGTCAACATCTCGGTGGGCACCATCTTCTCGGTGCTGCGCTGCCCGGACGGCGTGGACAACCCGGGCGACGAGCATTTCCTGCAACCGGGCACCGCCCAGGTCGCCGCTGGCTACTGCACCTACGGGCCCAGCACGATGCTGGTGCTGACTGTCGGCCACGGCACCCACGCCTTCACCCTCGACCGCGAGGTCGGTTCGTTCGTGCTGACCACGCGCGGCATGAAGATCCCGGAAGAGACCAGGGAATTCGCGGTCAACGTCTCCAACCAGCGCTTCTGGGAAGCGCCGATGCAGGCCTATGTCGGCGACATGCTGGCCGGCAAGGACGGCCCGCGCGGCAAGGACTTCAACATGCGCTGGGTGGCCAGCATGGTCGCCGACGTGCACCGCATCCTCACCCGCGGCGGCATCTTCAGCTATCCGCTGGACAGCAAGTGCGCGCCCAAGGGCGGCAAGCTGCGGCTGATGTACGAGGCCAACCCGATGAGCTTCCTGGTCGAACAGGCCGGCGGCGCCGCCAGCACCGGCCGCCAGCGCATGCTCGACGTGCAGCCCACCGGCCTGCACATGCGGGTGCCGGTGTTCATGGGTTCGAAGGCGGAAGTGGAAACCGCGGTGCGCTACCACGCCGGGCACGACGCGGCCTGAGCCGGGCTCAGGGTGTGGTCGGCGGCTGGTTCAACGCCAGCCAGTACAGGCCGATCTGCCGCACCACCTCGACGAAGCGCTCGAACTCCACCGGCTTCTGGATGTAGCTGTTGGCGCCCAGTGCGTACACCTTGTCGACGTCGAAGGGTTCGGCGCTGGTGGTCAGCACCACCACCGGCAGGCTGCGCGTCGCGGGTTCGGCGCGGATCGCCTGCAGCACTTCGCGGCCATCGAGCTTGGGCAGGTTGAGGTCGAGCAGGACCAGCGCCGGCAATTCCGCCGGCGCGCAGGCATACAGGTAGGACAGCGCCTCGGCGCCATCGCTGACCACCCGCAACCGATAGTCGCCGCCAGTCTCGGCGAAGGCGATCCGGGTCAGTTCCGCATCGTCCGGATTGTCCTCGACCAGCAGGATTTCCTTGTCGGGAGCGAGCTTGCCGTTCATGCCGCGCGTGTCTCCGTGTTGTCTCGTGCGCGTTCCTGCGCGGGCAACGCCAGGTCGCGCAGCGCCACGTGGAAGCTGGCGCCCGGACCCGGCCCGGCTTCCGCGCGAATCGTACCGCCATGCCGCGCCGCCGCCTGCTGGGCGATGGTCAGGCCGATGCCGTGGCCGGCGCCCTGCTCGCTGCCATGCAGGCGCTGGAACGGTTCGAACAGCTTGCCGGCATAGGCCATGTCGAAGCCGATGCCGCGGTCGCGCACGACGAAATGCAGGCCATCCGCGTCGCGCATGCCCTCGACGTCGATCTCGACCCGTTCGCACGCGGCCGAGAATTGCCAGGCGTTGCGCAGCAACTGGGTCAGCAAGGCCTTGAGCAGGCGTTCGTCGCCGATCGCGTCCAGCCCCGGCTGGACGCGCACCCGCGCGGGCCGCTGCGGTTGCGCATCCTGCAGTTCGGCCGCGACCCATTCCGCCAACAGGCTGACATCGACGTTCGCCGGCCGCAATTCGGCGCGGCCGATCCGCGCCAGTTCGAGCAGGCTGTCGATCAGCGCGCCCATGCGCGCGCTCGCATTGCGGATCCGCGACAGCTGTCCGCGCGCTTGCGCATCCAGCGCCGCGCCGGCCTGCCGATCCAGCTGCGCGGCGAAGCCGTCGATCGCGCGCAGCGGCGCGCGCAGGTCGTGCGACACGCCGTGGGTGAACGCCTCCAGGCGGCGGTGCGCCGCCTCCACCTCGGCGGTGCGCTCGCGCACGCGCTGCTCCAGGGTCTCGTTCAATTCGCGCAGCGCGCGTTCGGCCGCGCGCTGCGCGGTGACGTCGCGGAACTGGGAGATGAAATACAAGGGTGCGCCGCCGGCACCGCGCATCAGCGCGGTGTTCAGCAGCACGTCGATGGTGCTGCCGTCCTTGCGGATGTAGCGTTTCTCGGCATCCAGCGCATCCGCTTCGCCGGAATGCAGGCGCTCGAACAGCTGGGCCGTCAACGGCAGGTCGTCGGGATGGCTGATCGCATGCACGCGCCGGCCGATCAATTCGCCTTCGCCATAGCCGAACATCCGGCACAGCGCCGGGTTCACGTCCACCCATTCGCCCTGCAGGGAGACGATGGCCATGCCGATCCCGGCCGATGCCATGGCCAGGCGGAAACGCGCTTCGTCCTGGGTGGCGGCCTGCTGCGGGGGCATCGGCGATTGTCGTCCTGGTGCATGCAATCTAAGCAATCGCGGCGTAAAGCGCATGTGCACATGGTCGTGGGTGCGCGCGCGCATCCGTGCGCGCGGGCACAATGCAGGCAATGGCAATGGATCCCCACGTCTTTTCGCAACTCGCCTTCGGCCTGGTCCTGGCCGGCGGGCTGTACCTGTTCATCAGCGAGAAACTGCGGGTCGACGTCACCGCCATGCTGATCCTGCTCGCGCTGGTGCTGACCGGCGTGCTGGACAGCAAGCAGGCCTTGTCGGGCTTCGCCAGCGAACCGGCGATCATCGTGGCGGCGGTGTTCGTGATCTCCGGCGCGCTGGCCGCGACCGGCATCAGCGAGCACATCGGCGCCTGGATCGGCCGCGCCGGCGGACGCCACGAATGGCGCACGATCGCGGTGGTGATGCCGGTGGTGGCGCTGCTGGCCGCGTTCACCCACCACGTGATGGTCACCGCGATGATGTTGCCGCTGTTGCTGCGGCACGCGCGCGACCGCCACATGCCGGCGTCGCGGCTGCTGATGCCGATGTCGCTGGCGGCCTCGCTCGGCACCACCCTGACCCTGGTCAGCGCACCGGCCTTCCTGCTGGCCAACGACCAGTTGCAGCGCGCCGGCGCCGAGGGGCTCGGGATCTTCTCGATCACCCCGATCGGCATCGCGCTGGTCGTGGTCGGCACCGTCTACATGCTGTTGACCCGCTGGCTGCTGCCCAAGCGCAGCGGCGAGGGCGGCGAGGACGACTATCTGCGGCTGGGGCGCTACCGCACCGAACTGCTGGTGGTGCCGGGCGGGCAATGGGCCACGCGCAGCCTGGCCGACATGCACAAGGCGATGGGCAAGTCGGTGTCGGTCCATGGCTGGTTGCGCGACGGTCAGCGCCGCGACGACCTCACCGCCGCCAGCCCGCTGCTGGCCGGCGACATCCTGCTGGTGGAGGCCGGCGCCGACGAATTGATGTCCTTGCACGACGACTCCGGCCTGGACCTCAACGCGATCGCCCGTTACGGCGACTCGCTCGACGGCGAAGGCAAGCTGCAACTGGTGCAGACCGTGGTCGCGCCGGGGTCGGAGTTCATCGGCCGCAGCATCCGCGAACTGGATTTCTCGCGGCAGTTCCACGCGGTGATCGTGGGCCTGTGGCGACGCAGCGGGCCGGTGGCCGAGCGGCTGTCCGACGCCCGCCTGCGCGAAGGCGACCTGCTGGTGCTGTGGGGCCGCGCCAACCGCTTCGCCGAATTGGCCACCCACCACGGCTTCCTGCTGCTGGCGCCGTTCGCCGGCGAAGCCAAGCGCCGGCTGCGCGCACCGCTGGCGCTGGCGATCCTCGGCCTGACCATCCTCGCCGCCGCCACCGAATGGCTGCCGGCGCCGCTGGCCTTCCTGCTCGGCGCGGTGGCGATGGTCGCCACCCGCTGCGTGGACATCAACCAGGCCTATCGCGAGATCGACGTGCGCATCTTCGTGATGATCGCCGGGGTGATCCCGCTCGGCATCGCGATGGAACAGACCGGCACCGCCGGCCTGCTCGCGCAAGGGCTTTCGCACCTGGTCGCGGGATGGCCGCCGCTGGCGATCCTGCTGGTGATGTTCGCGGTCGCCGCGCTGCTGACCCAGGTGATGAGCGATGCCGCGACCACCGCCTTGCTCGGGCCGGTCGCGATCGCGCTGGCGCAGGTGCTCGACCTGCCGCCGACGCCGTTCGTGGTGTGCACCGCACTCGGCGCGGTGGTCGCCTTCCTCACCCCCATCGGCCACCATGGCAACCTGCTGATCCTGGGCCCCGGGCAATACCGCTTCGGCGATTTCCTGCGCATCGGCCTGCCGCTGACCGTGCTGATCGCGCTGGTCAGCGCATGGATGGCGCGGTGGTTGTGGTTGGGCGGGCAGTTGCTGCCGCACTTCGGCTGAGATGGAAAGGAGACTGCGATGACGACCCTGATCGGGCCACGGGTGCACGACCTGGGCGGTTTCCAGGTGCGGCGCGCGGTGCCCAGCCTGCAGGCACGCAGCGTCGGCCCGTTCGTGTTCGTCGACCACATGGGTCCGGCGCTGTTCGAACCCGGCCGCGGCATCGACGTGCGCCCGCATCCGCACATCGGCCTGGCCACCGTCACCTACCTGTGGGCCGGCGCGCTGCGCCACCGCGACACCCTCGGCAGCGTGCAGGACGTGCTGCCCGGCGACGTGAACTGGATGACCGCCGGCCGCGGCATCGCCCATTCCGAGCGCACGCCGCCGGATCCGCGCGCGTCCGGCCACGCCATCCACGGCATGCAGACCTGGGTCGCGTTGCCGAAGCCGGACGAGGAGGTCGCGCCCTCGTTCCACCATCATCCGGCATCGACGCTGCCGGCGCGCGAGCACGCGGGCGCGCGCCTGCGGGTGATCGCCGGGCGCGGCTTCGGCATGGAATCGCCGGTGCGGGTGTTTGCCGACACCTTCAACGTCGCGCTGGATCTCGTGCCCGACGCGGAACTGGCGATCGAAGCGGAAGCGGTGGAGCGCGCGCTCTACGTGCTGGAGGGCGATGCGCAACTCGACGGCGCCGATATCCCGGAAAAGCACCTGCTGGTGCTGGACCGCGGCGCGCGCCACCTGCTGCGGGCGAAGACGCCGGTCAAGGCGATGCTGTTCGGCGGCGAACCGCTGGATGGCCCGCGCCACCTGTGGTGGAACTTCGTGTCCTCGTCGAGGGAACGGATCGAGCAGGCCAAGGCCGATTGGGGCAGCGGTGCGTTCGGCCTGATTCCCGGCGACGACCAGGAACGGATCCCGCTGCCCGAATACTGACCGCGCGCGCGCCGCGCTTCGCTCAGAACAGCTCGCCCTGCGGCGTGGGTTTGCGCGGCGCGACGAACAGGTCGCTGCGCAGCGCCGGCAGCGCGCCGAAGCCGAGCCGCTTGCGGGTCTTGGCGAAACGCATGGCGATGAGCTCAGCGAACGGGCCCTGCCCGCGCATGCGGCTGCCGAACGCGCTGTCGTAATCCTTGCCGCCGCGCATCTGCCGGACCAGGCTCATCACGTGTCCGGCGCGCTCGGGATAGTGCAGGCGCAGCCATTCCCGCCAGATGTCCTTCAGTTCGTGCGGCAGCCTCAGCAGCACGTAGCCTGCGGCCTGCGCGCCGGCCTGGTGCGCGGCTTCGAGGATGTGCTCGAGGTGCTTGTCGGTGATCATCGGGATCACCGGCGCCACCAGCACGCCCACCGGCACCCCGGCCGCGCGCAAGCCCGCGATCATCTTCAAGCGCATGTGCGGCGCCGCCGCGCGCGGTTCCAGCTTCGCCGACAGCGCATTGTCGAGCGTGGTCACCGAGACGAACACGCTGACCAAGCCGTGTTGCGCCAGCTGCGCCAGCAGGTCGAGGTCGCGGACGATCGCGCTGCCCTTGGTGACGATGCTCAATGGATGTTTGGTCTCCAGCAGCACTTCGAGGCAGGCACGGCTGATGCCGTGGTCGCGCTCGATCGGCTGCCAGCCGTCGGTATTGATGCCGAGCGCGATCGGCGCCGGCACGTAGCCGGGTTTCGCCAGCTCGGCGCGCAACCGTTCCGCGGCGTTCGTCTTCGCGAACAACTTCGTCTCGAAATCCAGCCCGGGCGAGAGATCGAGGTAGGCATGCGAGGGCCGTGCGAAGCAGTACACGCAGCCATGCTCGCAACCTCGGTACGGATTGACAGACTGGCTGAAGGCGATGTCCGGCGACTGGTTGCGGCTGATGATGCTGCGCGCGCGTTCGACGGCGACCGTGGTGCGCGGTTTCGGCGCCTCGGCCAGGTCCTCGTACACCGATCCCCAGCCGTCGTCCTCGCCGCGCAGCGCGCGCGCCTCGAAGCGCCCGGCCACCCGCGAGGCCGCGCCGCGGCCCTTGATCGGCGCCTCGGCCTTGCGCGCATCCTCGGGCGTGCCATCACGCGACATTTCCATCGCCACACCCTACTCTTCCGTGGTCGCAGCGAACGCGACGACGGAGCCCGGATGTACGATTTCCTGCAACACGCGTGGGCCGCGTTCTGGGCGATCCCGCACATCCGCCCGTACCTCACGGTCGGCTGGATCGCCTACCTGTTCGGCCTGGGCATCTACATCGTGCTGCAGAAGCGCGAACCGGTGGCGACGATCAGCTGGCTGGTGAGCCTGGCCGCCCTGCCCTACATCGGCTTCTTCATCTACTACCTGCTCGGCCCGCAGAAGATCCGCAGGCATCGCCTGCGGCGTTCGCGCGCGCGGGTCGGCATGCCCGGCGAGATGCCCGCCGGCGACGAGGACGCGCGCGAACTGGCGCGGCTGGGGCAGGCCACCACCGGCCTGCCGCCGAGCACCGCGCAACGCGTCGACCTGCTGGTGGATGGCGCGGCGACCTACGACGCCCTGCTCGAGGCGGTCGCCGCCGCGACCGACCACATCCACCTCGAGTACTACATCTACACCCCGGATCGCAGCGGCGCCGCGTTGCGCGACGCGCTGCTGGAACGCGCGCGCGCCGGGGTGACGGTGCGCCTGCTGCTGGATGCGGTGGGCAGCTCGAAGATGCCCGGCAAGTTCTTCGCCGAGCTGCTGGCGGCCGGCGGCGAGCTGGCCTGGTTCCACCCGATGCGTTTCGGCCGCGTCTGGGAACGCCCGTGGCTGAACCTGCGCACCCACCGCAAGATCGTGGTGATCGACGGCCGCATCGGCTTCGCCGGCGGCATCAACATCACCGACGACGAGAACGACCGCCTGCGCGAGGACGCCTACCGCGACCTGCACCTGCGGATCGAGGGCGACGCGGTGCGCGCCTTGCAGCTGGTGTTCGTCGAGGACTGGGCCTATGCCACCGGCAACCGCGACTTCATCGGCGGGGTGGCGCGGGCGATGCCGGCGCCGGCGCATGGCCCGATCCCGGCGCAGGTGCTCACCTCCGGCCCGGATTCCGACTGGGAAGCGATCCACCGCCTGCACGTCGGCGCGATCCATTCGGCGAAGCGGCGGGCCTGGCTGGTCACGCCGTATTTCGTGCCCGGCGAAGCGGCGATGATGGCGCTGACCTCGGCCGCGTTCGGCGGCCTCGACGTGCGCCTGCTGGTGCCCAAGCAGAGCGACAGCAAGCTGGTCACCTACGCCGCGCGCTCGTACTTCGACACCCTGCTCGCGGCCGGGGTCAAGGTCTACGAATACGGCCCGCGGATGCTGCACACCAAGGCCCTGCTGGTCGACGACGACATGGCCCTGATCGGCAGCGCCAATTTCGATTCGCGCAGCTTCCGCCTCAACTTCGAGGTCTGCCTGCTGTTCCGCGATGCCGGGGTGGCCGGCGACCTGGCGAAGTTGATCGAGGGCGAATTCGCCCATGCGCCGCGGGTGCGCGACGACCGCGACCGCTCGCTGTTGCGGGCGCGCCTGCCGGAGGCGTTCGCGCGCCTGCTGGCGCCGCTGCTGTAGCGCTGCGTGCCGCGCCGGCCGGTGCCGGCGTACACTTCCGCCAGTCCCGTCGGAGCCGTCCGCATGCACTGGCTGTACCTCCTGCTCGCCTTCGCCGCGGTCCTGTTCGCGTTGAAGACCACCTCCAGCGGACTGATGGTGCTGTGCATGCTGGCCGCGCTGGCGCTGCTGCTGCTGTGGCTGGCCGGGCTGTACGCGGCACGCATGGCCGGTCGCAGCCGCGACCCCAGCGCGATGATCGATCCCGCCGAACTGCGCCGGCTGCGCGAGCAGGCCGAGGCGCGCAAGGCCGCGGCGGGCAACCCCGACCCGCCGGCGCCTTGAGCACCGCGCTCAGCGTCAACCTCAACAAGATCGCCGTGCTGCGCAATTCGCGCGGCGGCGGCGAACCCGACGTGGTGCGCGCGGGCATCGCCTGCCTGGATGCCGGCGCGCACGGCCTGACCGTGCACCCGCGTCCGGATGCGCGGCATATCCGCGAAGACGACGTGCATGCGCTGGCGGCGCTGTGCCGGGCGCGCGCGGTCGAGTTCAACATCGAAGGCAACCCGTTCGCCCCGCCCCGGCCCGGCTATCCGGGCCTGCTGGCGCTCTGCGATGCGGCACGGCCGGCCCAGGTCACCCTGGTCCCGGACGGCGACGGCCAACTGACCTCCGACCACGGGTTCGACTTCGTCCGCGATGGCGCGGCGCTGCTGCCGTTGGTCGCGGCCTTCAAGGCGCTGGGCTGCCGGGTCAGCGTGTTCGTCGATGTCGGCGACCCCGAAGTCGCGCGGGCGGCGGCATGCGGCGCGGACCGAGTCGAGCTATATACCGGGCCCTATGCCGAGGCCTTCGCCGCCGGCGATCCCGAATCCGCGCTTGCGGCGGCCGGCGAGACCGCCCGCCGCGCGCAAGCCGCGGGGCTCGCGGTGAACGCCGGCCACGACCTCAACCAGGCCAACCTTGCCGGCTTCCTGCGCAGGGTGCCGGACGTGCGCGAAGTGTCGATCGGCCACGCCCTGATCGGCGAAGCCCTGTACGCCGGCCTCGAGGCGACGGTACGCGGCTACCGCCGCATCGTGGATGCGGCGGCGCGCGATTGAAGTTCAACGCCTGATCGCGATGTCGCGGTAACCGGCATTGCGCGCGGCGGCCAGGGCCACCGCGAACGCGCGGTATTCGGCATCGCCATTGCTGTCCAGGGACAGCGTCGCCTGCGGCGCCTGCGCATGCTGGGCACGCAGTTCGGCCGCCAGCGCCGGCAGTTCGACCCGCACGCCATCGAGCAGGACGCTGCCGTCGGCCTGGACCTGGACGACCACCGGCTCCGGCCTGGGAAGCGGGCGTTCCGGGGTAGCGCGCGGCAAGTCGAGTGTCAGCGCAGCGCTGCGGATGGGCATGGTGACCATGAAGATCACCAGCAGCACGAGCATGACGTCGACCAGCGGGGTGATGTTGATCCCGGCGATGGCGCCCTGCGCCTGGCGGGGTGCGGAGAAGACGGAAGCAGCCATGCGACCTCCTGTGCGGGCCCGATGCCCGCCTTCACGCTGCGCCCGTCGACGCGCGCCGTCAAGCGCCTGGCGCCGGCGACGCAGACCGCGCGCAAAAAAAAACGCCGCCCTTGCGGGGCGGCGCCGTCATCCACGACGGGCTCCGGAATCCGGAGCCGGATAGTTGGTTATCAGTTCTGGACGAAGCCGATCTTGACCATTTCCGCGTTCTTGGCGGCAACCAGCACCTTGGCCAGGATGCCGTATTCGGCGCTGTCGTTGGTTTCGATCTGCAGTTCCGGCTGGTTGCTCGGATCGCGCTCGACCTCGGTCGCCATCATCTTCTCGAGCGAGCCGACCGGGGTCGGGGTATCGTTCCAGAACACCTGGCCGGACGCATCGATGCGCAGGCTGATCGGCTCCGGCGGATCCTTCGGATTCTCCGGTGGCTTGTCGGTCTTCTGCGGCAGGTCGACATCGACCGGGATCGACTGGATCGGCATGGTCACCATGAAGATGATCAGCAGCACCAGCATCACGTCCACCAGCGGCGTGACGTTGATGTCGGCCATCGCACCGCCACCGGAATTGCTAGAAAACGCCATGACGGTTCTCCTCAGCCTTTCTTCGGCGGGGTGGTGATGAAGCCGACCTTGGCCACGCCCTGCTGCTGCGCGATCTTCACGATCTCGCTGACCATGCGGTAAGGCGTGGTCTTGTCGCCGCGGATCTGCACCGGCGGCTGCGGGGTCTTCTGCGCCTCGACCGAAAGCCGGCTTTCGATCGCCTGCTTGGTGGTCGGCTCGTCGTTGAGGAAGAGCGCGCCAGCCTCGGTCACCGAGATGGTGATCGGCGGGATCTTGGCTTTGTCTTCGGGCTTCTTTTCGAGCACAGCCTCCGGCAGCTTCACCTTGACCTTATGGTTCATCAGCGGAGTGGTGATCATGAAGATGATCAGCAGCACCAACATCACGTCCACGAGGGGCGTGACGTTGATCTCGGCCATCGGGCCGCCGCTGTCGTTACCGGAACTGAAGGCCATGGTGATGCTCCGTCAGGCTGTTCGGGCGATCAGCGCTTGCCGGCCACTTCGCCGACGCGCGAGCCGGTGGCGAAGAAGTCGTGCAGGTCGTGCGCGAAGGTGTCGAACTGGTTGTTGGTGACGCGGTTCAGGCGGACGAAGAAGTTGTACGCCAGCACCGCCGGGATCGCCACGAACAGACCGATCGCGGTCATGATCAGGGCTTCGCCCACCGGACCCGCCACCGCCGAGATCGAGGCGTCGCCCGACGAACCGATCTTGATCAGCGCGTGGTAGATGCCCCACACGGTGCCGAGCAGGCCGACGAACGGCGCGGTCGAACCGGTGGTCGCGAGCACGGTCAGGCCGTTCTCGAGGCGCGAGGATTCGCGGGTCACGGCCTGGCGCAGGGCGCGGTCGACGAACTCGGAGCGGTTCAGCGACTCGGCCAGGCGCGAACCGTCGTGGCGCTGGTGGTGGGCGGCGGCCTGGGCGGCGTCCAGGGCGATCTTGGAGAACGGCTCGGAGGCCGGCTGCTCTTCCATGTAGCGGATCGCGTCCTGCGCGTTCGGGGTTTCCCAGAACGTGCCGATCACCTTGTCGCCACGGCCACGCAGGCGCATGTTCTTGATGAAATTGATGATGATCCAGTACCAGGACATCACCGACATGACCGAGAGCGTGATGAACACGGCCCAGCCGACTACGTCGAAGTTCTGGATCAGATGGTCGAAGCCCATCTGCTGCAGCGCGGCGGCGTTGTTGCCTCCGGCGGCGGCAGGGGCGGCAGCAGTCGTTTCTTGCAACATACGCTTACCTTTGGGTGTCGTGGATGAGGTTTATTAAGCGGAACAAAAGCGAACGGGTGGAACGATTGGAGCGAACGATTATCCGCGCAAGGTGAAGTCGACCGGGACGCGCACGCGGCTGGCGATCTTCTTGCCGTCGCGCACTTCCGGGTTGAACTTCCAGCGGCGTGCTGCCTGGACCGCGGCGCGATCGAGGTTGCGGTTGCCGCTGGACCTTTCGACCTCGACGTCGAGCACGCCGCCCGAGGCGTCGATGCTGACGATCAACACGGTCTGGCCCTGGATGCCGCGACGCTGTTCCTCCGGCGGGTACTTCGGCGGATTCATCGCACGCGAGGAGGCATCGACTCCCGAACTCATGTCCGGAACCGAGGACGGCGGAGCGGGCGGCGACGGCGGCGGCGCCTGCACGTCGACGGCGCGCGGGGTGTCCAGCACCACCGGCGGCTCGTCCGGCGGCGGCGGCAACGGGGTCTTGGTCGGCGGCGCCAGCGTCTTGATCGGCGGCGGCGGCTTGTCGGTCGGTGGCGGCGGCGGCGGCGGTGGCGGCGGCGGCGGCGGCGGTTCGATGAAGGTGACGTTGACCACGTCCTCTTCGTCGGTTTCCTGCGCGGGTGGCGAAATCGGCGCCAACAGCAGCAACAGGGCCGCGGCGTGCAGGGCGAGGGCGAAGCTGATGCCGGCGATGCGCGGCCAGCTCAAGCCGCCTTCGCGGTCGTCGTTATTCTCGGTTTGGGCGAGATCTTGCGTCATGCGCACGGCTCTGGTGTGGGAAGCCCCGTACGCGATGCGCCGGGGCGGCAACATGCGGCCCGGGGGCCGCAGGAACCTCGTAGTCTATACCAATCCCCTGCGCTTGTTCCAAGCCCGGGATTTGGTACAGGGCGTTTCAACACGTGTTTCGGGCAGTACGTCTCAACGCGAAAGGATGTTCTTCGCTTCGTCCGGCTTCTTGACGCCCTTGTCCAGCGCCTTCTGCGCCGCGGCCTTGGCATCCGCTTTCTTGCCGCTGTATTCCAGCACTTTCGCCAGGTTGAGGTAAGCCTCGCCATCGGCGGCCATCGGGGCGGCCTTGCCGTACAGCTCGATGGCAAGCGCGATCTTGTCGTCGACGTAGGCGTTCTGCGCCAGCACCTGATAGTCGCGCGCAAGGTCGGGGCCTGCCTGCAGGATGCCCTTGCCCAAGCCCTCCTCGATCACCTTCTTCGCATCGTCCCAACGCTGTGCGTTCATGTAGCCGACGTACAACGCGCGCAACTCCCGGCTTTCGCTCAGCATGCCGCGCTTGTAGGCGTCCTCGAGCAGCACGTTGGCCTGGTCGAACTTGTCTGCGCCCTGCAGCGCGGCGACCGCGTTCATCAGGATGCGCTTGTCGGCCGGGTTCTTGGCGACCAGGTCCTTGTAGATCACCGCCGCTTCCTCGTTGCGGCCAAGGTTGGCAAGGATGCCGGCGCGGAAAGCGGCGTGCTTCGGGTCTTCCGACTTGGTTTCGGCCAGGAAGCGATCGATCGTCGCCAGCGCATCGGCATATTTCTCATTGCCGAACTGGATCACCGCAAGGTTGAACAGGGTGTTGAAGTGGCTGTCGTTGTCCAGCCCGTTGGCGTCGACTGCCTTCTTGAAATAATCCGCGGCCTTGACCTGGTCGTCGAGGTCTGCCGCGGCATTGCCCGCCATCGAATAGGCGAAGGACTTCTCGTAGGCGCCGGCAGCCGGCAACGCCGCTACCTGCTCGGCCTTGGCGATCACGCCGGCCATGTCCTGCTTCACGTAGAGATCCTGCAACGCTTCCAGCTGCTTCACGGTCTTGCCGCTAGCCTTGGCATCCGGGGAAACCCGGGTCGCATTCGGATATTGCGCCGGCTTCTGCTCGGGCTGCTTCGCTTCTTCCTTGCCCTTGCCCAGCTCGGCCATCCGCTTGGCGCGCTGTTCACGCATGGTGGGTGTTCCCTTGTCCTGCTGCGCATGGGCGACGGGCGCCACCGTGGCGAGGGCCAGGGCGCCAGCCAGGGCAACGAACAGGGGGCGATGAGCGAAGCGGGTCATTGGAGTCACCTCGAAGCGTTGTAATCGGTTCCGCCATCACTTGGCGGGGGTCGCACCGTAGCAGAAAGCGCGGCGCTTGAACTGTGCCGGAACGATGCCGGCCCCTGTCGTTAAGCTACTGGCAACGCGGGCTGTTGCCGGCCTTGCGCGACGCCTCCATCGCCGGCAGCAAGCCATCGGCGCGGGCCTGCAGTTCGCGCAGGCGCGAAGCCGGGTCCGGATGGGTGGACAGCCACTGCGGCGGCCTGGCGCCGCCGGCCGCGGCCATGTTCTGCCACAGCGCCACGGCGCCGCGCGGGTCGTAGCCCGCCTTCGCCATCAACTGCTGGCCGACGACATCGGCCTCGGACTCCTGCACGCGCGAATTCGGCAGCAGCAGGCCGGCCTGCGCCGCCATGCCCCCACCCTGCGCCACCGCGTTGCCGACGCCTTCGCCATAACGGGCGCCGGCGAGCCCGGACAGGATCTGCAGCGCCCCCGCTGCGCCCATCTGGCGGGTGATGCGTTCGTTGTGGTGGTGCGCGATCACGTGGCCGATCTCGTGCGAAACCACCCCCGCCAGCTCGTCCTGGTTCTTCGCCACCTTGAAGATGCCGGTGTAGACGCCGACCTTGCCGCCCGGCAGGGCGAAGGCGTTGGTTTCCGGATCCTCGAACAGGGCGACTTCCCAGTTCAGCCGCTGCCAGTCGGGCGGCAACTGGCGGACCAGGCTGGCCACCACGCAGCGCACGTAGGCGGTTTGCCGGCTGTCCTTCGACTGCGGCTTCTGCTGCCTGACCTGGGCGAAGGCCTGTTCGCCCAGCTGCGCCAGTTGCGCCTCGGAAACGCCGCCCACCACCTGGGTGCGCCCGGTCGGCGAGGTCGTGGTGGCGCAGGCGGATACGGCGGCGGCAATCGCCATGCACAGCAACAGGGCCCTGGCTTTCATCGCGACATTCCTTGACGGGGATTGCGCATGTTAAATGCGCCCCGCCTCAAGCCCGCGTCAAGCTGCGTTGCGGCAAGCCGGCGCGCTCAGACGTCGAGGTTGGCCACCTTCAGCGCATTGTCCTCGATGAACTCGCGGCGCGGTTCCACCACGTCGCCCATCAGGGTGCTGAAGATCGCGTCGGCGGCGACCGCGTCCTCGATCCGCACCTGCAGCAGGCGGCGGGTATCCGGGTTCACCGTGGTATCCCACAGCTGTTCCGGGTTCATCTCGCCGAGGCCCTTGAAGCGCTGGATCTGGCGGCCCTTCTTGGCCTCCTCCAGCAACCACGCCTGCGCATCGGCGAAGCTCGCCACCGGCGCGGCGCGATTGCCGCGCACGATCTGCGCACCGTCGCGGACCAGGCCGTGCAGCACAGCGGCGGCTTCGCGCAAGGGCTTCAGCTCGCCATGCTCGAAGATCGACAGCGGCAATACCTGGGTCAGCTCCTCGCCCATGTGCAGGCGGGTGATCAACAGCGCGGCGTGGCGGGATTCGTTCGCCGCCTGCAGCCGCAGCGTGTAACGCGGCTTGCCCAGGCCGGTGCGGTTGAGCTTGGCCGCCAGTGCTTCCAGTTCGCGCGCCTCGTCGGTGTGCTCGGCCAGCGAGGCCGCGTCCAGCGGGGTGAAGTCGATCAGCGATTCCAGCACGATCGGATCGAAGCGGTGCGCGTTGCGGGCGATCGCGGCGCGGGCATTGGCGAAGGCCAACAACAGGGATTCCAGCGCAGCGCCTTCGATCCCGGGTTCGCCGGCGGCAGGAATCAGTTGCGCACCATCGACCGCATTGTTGGCCAGGTAGGCATCCAGCGCCGCGTCGTCCTTCAGGTACAGCTCGTTCTTGCCCTGCTTGATCTTGTACAGCGGCGGCAGGCCGATGTAGACGTGGCCGCGCTCGATCAGCTCCGGCATCTGCCGGTAGAAGAAGGTCAGCAGCAGGGTGCGGATGTGCGAACCGTCGACGTCGGCGTCGGTCATCAGGATGATGCGGTGGTAGCGCAGCTTGTCCGGGTTGTACTCGTCCTTGCCGATGCCGGTACCGAGGGCGGTGATCAGGGTGCCGACTTCGGCACTGGCCAGCATGCGGTCGAAGCGCGCGCGCTCGACGTTGAGGATCTTGCCCTTCAGCGGCAGGATCGCCTGGGTCTTGCGGTTGCGGCCCTGCTTGGCCGAACCGCCCGCCGAGTCGCCCTCGACGATGAACAGTTCCGACAGCGCCGGATCCTTTTCCTGACAGTCGGCGAGCTTGCCAGGCAGCCCTGCGATATCCAGCGCGCCCTTGCGGCGGGTCAGGTCGCGGGCCTTGCGCGCGGCTTCGCGGGCGCGGGCGGCGTCGACGATCTTGCCGGCGATCGCCCTCGCCTCATTCGGGTTTTCCTGCAGGAATTCCTCGAGCTTGGCGGCGAACACCGAATCCACCACCGCGCGCACCGGCTCGGTGACCAGCTTTTCCTTGGTCTGCGAGGAGAAGCCCGGATCCGGCACCTTCACCGACAGCACCGCGATCATGCCTTCGCGCATGTCGTCGCCCGACAGCGCCACCTTGGCCTGCTTGGCGATGCCGCTCTGCTCGATGTAACGGGTCAGGGTGCGGGTCAGCGCGGCGCGGAAGCCGGTCAGGTGGGTGCCGCCGTCCTTCTGCGGGATGTTGTTGGTGAAGCAGTACATCGTTTCCTGGTAGGAATCGCTCCACTGGACGGCACAATCGACGACGATGTCGTCCTGTTCGCCGGAGATTGAGATCACATTGGGGTGCAGCGGGGTCTTCAGCTGGGCCAGGTGCTCGACGAAGCTGCGGATGCCGCCCTCGTACTGGAAGATGTCGTGCTTGCCATCCAGGCGCTCGTCGATCAGCTCGATCTTGACGCCCGAATTGAGGAAGGACAGCTCGCGCAGGCGCCGGGCCAGGATGTCGTAGTGGAATTCGACGTTGTCGTTGAACGCCACCGCCGACGGCCAGAAGCGCACCTCGGTACCGCGCTTGTCCGACGGCTCCAGCTGCTTGAGCGGATACACCGGTTCGCCGTGGCGGTATTCCTGCTGGTAGTGGTGGCCGTCGCGCCAGATGTCGAGCAACAGCTTCTCCGACAGCGCATTGACCACCGACACGCCGACGCCGTGCAGGCCGCCGGACACCTTGTAACTGTTGTCGTCGAACTTGCCGCCGGCGTGCAGCACGGTCATCACCACCTCGGCAGCGGAGATGTCGCGGCCCTGCTTCTCGCTTTCCTTGGCGTGCCGGCCGACCGGGATGCCGCGGCCGTTGTCCCAGACCGAGACCGAACCATCGTCGTGGATGGTCACCCGCACCGCATCGGCATGCCCGGCCAGGGCTTCGTCCACGCCGTTGTCGACGACCTCGAACACCATGTGATGCAGGCCGGAACCGTCGTTGACGTTGCCGATGTACATGCCCGGGCGCTTGCGGACGGCTTCCAGGCCTTCCAGCGCGGTGATGCTGTTGGCGTCGTAGTTGCCGGCGGTCTTGTTCGCAGCGGCGGATTCGGGCGCCTGGCCCGGGGTGGACTCGTTGTTCGACATCGACGCGTTCGGCTCCCGCGGCACGCAGACAGGCGTCGATGCGCGCCGAGACACATTAGCTATAGGAACCCAGAGTATAGCAATCGACGCCTGCAGGCGCCCGCGCCTAGGCGCATAGCCGCGCCACGCTCCCATGTTCCACGTGGAACATGGCCACCGGCAGATCCAGTTCCCGCAGGACCGCCGGCGGTTCGGTTCCGGTCACGAACACCTGCGCACCGCTGGCATGCAAGGCTTGCAGGACGCGGCGTTGATGAGGGCGATCGAGCTCGGACGCCAGGTCATCCAGCTGCAGCACCGGCCAATGACCGTCCTGCCCGGCCAAGTATGCCGCCTGCGCCAGCAACAAGGCCAATGCGGCCAGTTTGGCCTGCCCGCGCGACAGGCCGTCGCGCCCCGGCAAGTCGCGCAATTCCAGGCGCAGGTCGGCGCGATGCGGTCCGACCGAGGTGTGGCCTTGGACCAGATCGCGGTCGCGGGCCAACAGCAGGGCATCCGCAAGCGACAACTCCTGGCGTCGCCAGCCAGGCAGCAGTTCCAGCCGCGCACTGCCTGCCCCCGGCAGCAGGGCCGCGATCATCGCCTCGAGATGCGGCTGCAGCCGCGCGACATGGGCCTCGCGCTGCGCACAGAGGGCTTCACCGGCCTGCGCCAGCTCGTGTTCCCAAGCGTCCAGCTGCGCATCCACCCGGCGCTGCCGCAGCAAGGCATTGCGCTGCTTCAACGCGCGCGCGTGCCGGCGCCACTGCAGCAGGAAGTCGCCGCCACGATCCGCGCGTTCCACGTGGAACAGCCCCCAGTCCAGGTAACGCCGCCGACCTTCGCTGGATCCATCGATCAAGGCATGGCTGCCGGGTTCGAAACTGACCACCGCCAGCGCTTCGCACAGCTCGCCCAGGTGGCCGACGGCGGCGCCATCGAGGCGGGCATCCCAGTCGCCACCCGAGTGGCGCAAGCCCGCGCGATGCGCCGGGCCGGAACCAGCCTGCCATTCGACATAGACGCTGAGCGCCTGCTCTCCCTGCCGGACCAGGCCATCGCGCACCCGGCCACGGAAGCTGCGCCCGTGCGCCAGCAGATGCAGGGCCTCCAGCAGGCTGGTCTTGCCGCTGCCGTTGTCGCCGGTCACCAGGTTGAAACCGGGCCGGGGTTCCAGCTCGGCCTCGGCGAAGCGACGGAACGATTGCACGCGCAGGCGCTGGACGATCATCGGGCGAATTCTGGGATGCCGCGCGCCAAACGGCAACGCCCGGCCGGAGCCGGGCGCTGGACCTCATGTTCCACGTGGAACAGCAACGCCGTCAGAGCCGCAGCGGCATCACCACGTGACGGGCATGCAGGCTGCTGGCGCCACGCACCAGCGCGGAGGAGTTGGCGTCGCGCAATTGCAGGACCACATGCTCGTCACGCAATGCGGAGAGTGCATCCAGCAGGTAATTGACGTTGAAGCCGATCGCCAGCGCATCCACATGGGTGTCGGCCTCGACCTCTTCCTGCGCCTCTTCCTGCTCCGGGTTGTGCGCGCTGATCCTGAGCTGGCCCGGCGATACCTCGACGCGCACGCCGCGGTACTTCTCGTTGGACAGGATCGAGGCGCGCTGCAGGGCGGCGCGCAGTACCTCGCGGTCGATCTTGACCTCGCGGTCGGCGCCGATCGGGATCACCGCTTCGTAATCCGGGAACTTGCCGTCGATCAGCTTGCTGGTGAAGGTCACATCGTCGCGCTTGACCCGGATGTGGTTGCGGCCGAGTTCCAGTTCCAGGGTGCGATCGCCGCCTTCCAGCAGGCGCTGCAGTTCCTGCACGCCCTTGCGCGGGACGATGATCTGGCGCTTGCTGCCGCTGGGGCCGTCCAGCGCCGCCTCGCACAGGGCCAGGCGGTGGCCGTCGGTGGCGACGCAACGCAAGGTGGCGTCGCGCAGGTCGAACAGCAGGCCATTGAGGTAATAGCGCACGTCCTGCTGGGCCATCGCGAACGCGGTGCGTTCGATCAGTTCCTTGAGAGAGGCCTCCGGCACCGAAACATGCTCGGTGGCTTCGACTTCGTCCACCGAGGGGAAATCGTTGGCCGGGAGGCTGGCCAGGCTGAAGCGGCTGCGGCCGGCCTGCACCCCGACCTTGTCGCCGGTCTGGCTGATGGTGACCTTGCTGCCGTCGGGCAGGGCCCGCACGATTTCGAACAGCTTGCGCGCCGGGATCGTGGTTTCGCCGTCCTGGGCGTCGTCCACCGCGGTACGCGCGACCATCTCCACTTCCAGATCGGTGCCGGTCAGCGAGAGCTGGCCATCGCGCACCTTGACCAGCAAGTTGGCCAGGACCGGCAAGGTCTGCCGGCGCTCGACGACATTGACCACTTGCGCAAGCGGCTTCAGCAGGACTTCGCGTTGCAGGGAGAACCGCATGTTGACCCCTAAGTTCCGATGCGTGGAGGCCGGTCTGGGCGTGCTGTCCGGCTCTTGAAGAAATGGATAAATCTAAAAACCTGGTGGAGATAGTGCCGCCGAAAACGCGGGAAAACACACTCAAATACTTGTTTTCAAACGATTTTATTCAAATGAAAGCGCGTGGAAAACTGTCCTGCAGCTTGCGGATAACGTGTGGATAACTGCGGCGGCCGATCCAGCTTGCGGTGTTATCCACAGCTTGTCCCGTGGTCATTCACCGAGTTTGCGGATCGGCTTTGCCGTGGTTCCCCTGGTCGCGCGGAAACGATGGAACCCATCATTCGCTCAACTTCCGGATCAGCTTCTCCCAGTCCTCGTGCAGCTTGCCGTCGCTCTCCATCAGGTGGCGGATCTGGCGGCAGGCATGCAGCACGGTGGTGTGGTCGCGGCCATCGAACGCATCGCCGATTTCCGGCAGGCTGTGTTCGGTCAGTTCCTTGGCCAGGGCCATCGCCATCTGCCGCGGACGGGCCAGCGAGCGGGTCCGTTTCTTCCCCAGCATCTCCCTCAATTGCAGGCCGTAGTAGTCTGCCACGACCTTCTGGATGTTGGCGATGCTGATCGCCTGCTGCTGCGCGCGGAGCAGGTCGCGCAGGGTTTCCTGGGCGAATTCCAGGCTCAGCGCGCGGCCGGCGAAACCGGCTTCGGCGACCAGCTTGTTGATCGCGCCCTCCAGTTCGCGCACGTTGCTGCGCATCTTCTTGGCGATCAGCTGGGCGACGTCGGCCGGGACCTCGGTGCCGCGCTCGCGCGCCTTGGCCAGCACGATCTGCGCGCGGGTCTCGAAGTCGGGCGGGTCGATCGCCACCGACAGGCCCCAGCCCAGCCGCGATTTCAGCCGCGGCTCCAGGCCTTCCACTTCGCGCGGGTAGCGGTCGCAGGTCAGGATGATCTGCTGGCGGCCGTCGAACAGCGCGTTGAAGGTATGGAAGAACTCCTCCTGGGTACGGTCCTTGCCGGCGAAGAACTGGATGTCGTCGATCAGCAGGGCGTCGATGCCCTGGAACTGGCGCTTGAACGCCTCCATGCCGCCGCTGGTCTTGTCGTACAGGGCCTTGGTGAAGGCGTTCATGAACTGCTCGGAACGCAGGTACATGACCCTGGCCGCCGGGTTGGCGACACGCATCTGGTTGCCGGCGGCGAACATCAGGTGGGTCTTGCCGAGGCCGGTGCCGCCGTACAGCAGCAATGGATTGTGGGCGCGGTCGCCGGGCTTGAGCGCGGCCTGCCAGGCGGCGGCGCGGCCGAGCTGGTTGCTGCGGCCCTCGACGAAATTGTCGAAGGTGTAGTGGGTATCGAGATTGCCCTGGAACGCCTCGGCCGGGTTTGCCGGGCGTGCGGCGGCGGCGGTGCTGCCGGCGACCGGCTCGACCCGGCGCAGGGTGCCGATGTCCAGGCTGACCTCGGCTTCGCCGAAATGCGCGGCCAGCTCGCGGATGCGCGGCAGGTAATGGCTGCGCACTTCCTCCATCACGAAGGCGTTCGGCGCATACAGCACCAGCTGGCGGTCGCGACGATCGGCCTGCAGCGGCTTCAGCCAGGTGCGGACATCCTCCAGCGGCAGTTCGGCTTCGAGGCGTTGCAGGCAGCGGGGCCAGACTTCCATGGCAGGCGGATACTCTCGGACGGGCGCGATCGACGGGGCCACCGGCGCCGACCGGCCGCCTGTGGATAACATCGGGGACGCGGCAGCGTATCACCGCCCTCGACAGGCGACCATCATTGCCGGAGGCGGACGTCCGGATGTTTCATCGCAACGGGGGCGCTTGACCGGAAATCCTTTAGCCGCTATGCTTCCGAATCTTTTCCGCCGTAAATACGCAGGCCAGCCATGGCGACCAAGCGCACCTACCAACCCAGCAACTTGAAGCGCAAGCGCGATCACGGTTTCCGTGCCCGCATGGCGACCGCCGATGGCCGCAAGATCCTCGCGCGCCGTCGTGCGAAGGGCCGCAGCCGCCTGACCGTCTGACCCGCGTCCGGCCGTGGCGCCGGATCCGCGCGTGAGCTCCAAGTCGCAAACTTCGATGCCGGCGTCCGTCCAGGATGCCGGCATCGGCGTGTCCGCGCGCATGCGATTCCCGCCGTCGGCGCGGGTGCGCGCGAAGGTCGAGTTCGACCGCGTGTTCGAGGCCGGCAAGCGCACCGCGGCTCCGATGCTGGCACTGCACCGCCTCGATGACGGCATGCCGCCGCGGCTGGGGCTGGCGGTCTCGCGCAAGGTCGACCCGCATGCGATCGGCCGCAACCGCATCAAGCGGGTGCTGCGCGACGCGTTCCGCCACCTGCGCGGCGAGTTGGCCGACGGCGCCTACGTGGTCGTGGCCCGCCCGGCCGCGGCGCATGCGGACAATGCGGCCCTGCGCAGCGCCTTCCGGCAGGTTCTGCAGCGCGCCGGCGCGTTGCCCGCGCCAGCGGCGGCCGGCACAATGCGCGCGGCTTGCCCGCCATCCCCCTCGTCCCCATCCATGCCGGATGCCTGCTCGCCATGAGCTTGCTCCCGAACACGCATTTCCGGTTGAGACCGCCTGTCCAATGACCCAGACCCGTACTTTCCTGTTGTTCGCCTGGTTGATGGTGGCGGCCCTGTTGTGGATGGAGTGGAACAAGGAGCGGCAGCCGCAGGCGGACGCCGCCCCGGCGACCACGCAAGCGGCGGTGCCCTCGGCGAGCGGGGCGGTGCCGACCGCGACCGTGCCGGGGAGCGCGCCGTCGCCGATGGCCAGCGCCGCGCCCGCCGCCGCCGCGCCGAGCGTGCAGCTGAAGAACGACGTGCTCGCCCTGCAGCTGGACGGCCGCAGCATCACCGGCGCGCAATTGCTCAAGTATCCGCAGACCCGCGCCGCCGGCAGCCCGCCGGTGGTGCTGTTCGATGCCGATCCGTCGCGTTACTTCGTCGCGCGCAGCGGCTGGGTGGCGGCCAACGGCGGCGAAGTCGCTTTGCAGGCCGAGGCCGGCGCGCACGACGCGGTGCTCGCCGCCGGCGCCGCCGAGGTCAGCCAGCGCTTCATCGCCACCACCGCCGAAGGCCTGCAGCTGCGCCGCACCTACACCCTGGCGCGCGGCAGCTATGCGCTGAAGGTGCGCGACGAGCTGGTCAATGCCGGCGCCGCGCCCTGGTCGGGCCAGGTCGACCGCCAGCTGTTGCGCAACCCGCCGGTGGCCAAGCGCGGCATGACCAATCCGGAAGCCTTCAGCCTGAGCGGCGCGGCGTGGTGGAGCCCGGAAGACAAGTACAAGAAGCGCAAGTACACCAATTTCGTCGATGACGGTCCGCTCGACCAGCAGGTGACGGGCGGCTGGATCGCGCTCTCGCAGCATTATTTCCTGACCGCCTGGGTGCCGCCGAAGAACCAACCCGAGCTGTATTCGCTGGGCGTGCAGGGGGCGATCCATTCGATCGCCGCGCGCGGGGAGAAGATCAACCTGGCGCCCGGCCAGCGTTATGTCAGCGACGCCATCCTCTGGGTTGGCCCGAAGCTGGCCGAACAGCTGGAACCGACCGCGCCCGGCCTCGAGCGCGCGATGGACTACGGCTATTTCACCGTGCTGTCGCAGCCGATCCACTGGCTGCTGACCAAGCTGCACAAGATCACCCGCAACTGGGGCTGGGCGATCGTGCTGCTGGTGGTGCTGATCAAGTCGCTGCTCTATCCGCTGTCCGCCGCGCAGTACAAGTCGATGGCGAAGATGCGCAGGTTCCAGCCGCGCATCGAGCAGCTCAAGGAACGCTACGGCGACGACAAGCAGAAGTTCCAGATGGCGATGCTGGAGCTGTACAAGAAGGAGAAGATCAACCCGGCCGGCGGCTGCCTGCCGATCCTGATCCAGATGCCGGTGTTCCTGGCCCTGTACTACGTGCTGCTGGAAGCGGTGGAATTGCGCCAGGCGCCGTGGATCATGGGCTGGGTCAACGACCTCACCGCGCGCGATCCGTTCTTCATCCTGCCGGTGCTCAACGCCGGGATCATGTTCCTCACGCAGAAGATGACGCCGATGGTCGGCATGGATCCGATGCAGAAGAAGATGATGCAGATGATGCCGCTGGTGATGGGCGTGATGTTCGCCTTCTTCCCCGCCGGCCTGGTGCTGTACTGGGTGACCAACGGCGCGCTGGGCATGCTCCAGCAGTGGTGGAACACCAAGCGCTACGCGGACGCGCCGGCGAAGGCCTGACCGCGCGCGCGCCGGACGAAGCCCGCCGCCCGGCGGGCTTCGTCGTTTCCGGGCCGGGACTTTCTGCAATCATCCGCGCATGACCGCCGCCGCCGACACCATCGTCGCGATCGCCACCGCCGCGGGCGCCGGCGGGGTCGGCATCGTGCGCCTGTCCGGGCCGCGGGCCAGGGCGATCGCCGAAACCGTCGGCGGGAAAACGCTAGCCCCGCGCACTGCGCGCTACGCGACCTTCCGCGATGCCGACGGCGAGACCATCGACGACGGCATCGCGCTGTACTTCAAGGCGCCCGCCAGCTTCACCGGCGAGGACGTGGTCGAACTGCAGGCGCATGGCAGCCCGGTGCTGTTGCGCCAGCTGGTGGCGCGCGCGATCGCGCTGGGTGCGCGCCAGGCACGGCCGGGCGAGTTCAGCGAGCGGGCCTTCCTCAACGGCAAGCTCGACCTGGCCCAGGCCGAGGCGATCGCCGACCTGGTCGCCGCCGCCGATGCGCAGGCCGCGCGCGCGGCGCGGCGTTCGCTGGACGGCGTGTTCTCGCAGCGCGTCGACGCGCTGATGGCGGCCGTGCTCGCGATCCGCGTGCATGTCGAAGCCGCGATCGATTTCGCCGACGAACCGCTGGACACGCTGGGTGGCCGGGCGCTGCGCGAACGGCTGGATGCCGCGATCGGACAGCTCGCGGGCCTGCAGGGCGAAGCCGAACGCGGGCGCAGGCTGCGCGACGGCCTGCACGTGGTGCTGCTCGGCCCGCCGAACGCCGGCAAGAGCTCGCTGCTCAACGCGCTCGCCGGCAGCGAACGCGCCATCGTCACCGACCTGGCCGGCACCACCCGCGACCTGTTGCGCGAGACCATCCGCATCGACGGGGTGGAACTGACCCTGGTCGATACCGCGGGCCTGCGCGAGGCCGGCGATGCGATCGAGGCCGAAGGCATCCGTCGCGCGCGCAGCGAGGTCGCGCGCGCCGACCTGGCGCTGGTGGTGCTGGATGCGCGCGATCCGGAGGCCGGGCGCGCCGCGGTGGCCGACGGGATCGCCGGGGTGCCGCGGGTGCTGTGGCTGCACAACAAGGCCGACTTGCTGGCGGCAGCGCCGGACGCCGGCGGGATCGAGCAGGTGCGGGTTTCGGCGAAGACCGGCCTTGGCCTGGACGAATTGCACCGTCGCCTGCTGGCGCTGTCCGGCGCGGGCGATGCCGGCGAGGGTGCGTTCAGCGCGCGTGCGCGGCATGTGCAGGCATTGGCGCGTGCCGCCGGGCAACTGCAGGCGGCGCGCGCGGAACTGGCCCGCGAACGGCTGGAACTCGCCGCGGAAGCACTGGCGCTGGCGCATTCAGCGCTGGGCGAAATCGGCGGCCGGCTGAGTGCCGACGGCCTACTGGGTCACATTTTCAGCAGTTTCTGCATCGGTAAATAGGCCGGATCCTTCACTTCCGCTTGACAAATCGCCGCCGCTGTCGCGTGCTATCGGCGGGTGCCTTTGCATCAAATGGGGATTTGAATCATGTCTGCTATCAACAACATGCGTCGGGGCCTTGCGCCGCTGGCGCTTGCCGTGGCGGTGGCGTGCGCGCTGGGCGCATGCAAGAAGGACGAGGCCGCCGCGGATGCGGGCCCGGCCGCCGCGCAACAGGCGCCGGCACCGACGCCGGAATCGGTGGTGTCGGCCACGGTGACGGCGATGAGTCCGGACCAGCTGCGCACCGAGGCGTCCAAGGCCTACGGCGAGAACCGCCTGTACGCACCGGCGGGCAACAACGCGATGGAGTACTACCTCGCCCTGCGCGACAAGCAGCCGGCCGATGCCGGCGCGTCCAGCGCCTTGACCGACCTGCTACCGATGACGGTGATCGCGACCGAGCAGGGCATCGCCCGCGAGGATTTCGCCGACGCCAAGCGCCTGGCCGCGCTGATCGAGAAGGCCGATGGCCAGCACCCGGCGCTGTCGCGCCTGAAGGCGGCCATCGCCAGCAGCGAGACGGCGGCGCTGGCGCGCGCGGAAAACCAGAAGCTGACCGCCGAGGAAGAGGCCAAGCGCCAGGAAGAACTGGCGAAGAAGCGCGAGGAAGACCAGAAGAAGCAGCAGGAAGCCGCCAAGCAGCAACTGGCCCAGCAGACGCCCGCGCAGCCGACCCCGGCGCAACAGACGGCCGCCGCGGCCGAAGCCGAGCGCCAGCGCGCCGCCGCGGCCGAAGCCGAACGCCAGCGCCAGGCCGCCGCCGCCGCCGAGCAGCAGCGCCAGCAGCAGGCCGCCGCGCAGCCGGCGGCACCGGCGCCGGCGCGTGCGGCCTCGAGCGAGTTGCGCGCGATCAGCAACCCGGGCCCGCGGTATCCGCAGGCCGCGCAACGCGCCGGCGCAGCCGGGTCGGTGCAGGTCGAATTCACGGTCAATTCGGACGGCAGCGTCGGCAACGTGCGTGCGGTCAGCAGCGACGGTCCGCGCCAGTTCCAGCGCGAGTTCGAGCGCGAAGCGCTGGCCGCGGTGAAGCGCTGGCGCTTCCAGCCGGTGGCCGAGGCGACCACGACCCGCCGCACCATCGCGTTCCAGCAATAAGCGGCGGCGACGCGGTCATGAAAAAGCCCGGCTTTCGCCGGGCTTTTTCTTTGCCGCGATCGGCGGGTCAGGCCGAGATCGCCAGCTTTTCCTGCTTGTAGCGCCACACCGCGGTGAACCACAGCAGCAGCGCCAGACCCAGCGAAGCGGCCAGGTAGATGCCCCATTGTCCGGCCGTCGCGCTTTCGCCGCGGGTGATCTTCTGGATCATCTGGTTCTGCGACAGGAACGGCACGGCGTACTGCCACAGCGCGGTGTCCTTGACCGGATAGGCCATCAACGCATAGGCCGGCAGCATCGGCAGCATCATCAACCAGACGATGTGGCTTTGCGCCTCCTTCATGCTCTTGGCCGCGGCGGCCAGGCTGGTCAGCAGGGCGGTGCCGATCAGCACCAGCGGCAGCAGCACCAGCAGCAGCTTGCCCATCGCCAGGAAGCTGACGTCCATCATCTTTGCCGAGCCGCCGGCCAGGCTGGCGCTGGCCTTGAACGAAAGCAGGATCAGCAGCATCGACGCCAGGCCCAGCAGCACCGCGGCCAGCATCTTGCCGCTGACCAGCGCGCCGCGCGCCGCGGGCGTGGCCAGCAACGGCTCCAGCGATTGCCGCTCGCGTTCGCCGGCGGTGGTGTCCATCGCCAGGTGGGCGCCGCCGATGAAGGCGGACAGGGTCAGGATCAGCGGCAGCAGCATGGTCATGAACGCACCGCGCTTGGCCTCCTCGTTGGCCAGGTCGCGGGTGGCGGTATTGACCGGCGACGCCACCGACGGATTGATCCCGCGGGCGAGCAGGCGCAGCGCGCCGACCGACTGGCTGAACACCTTGAGCGCTTCGCGCACGCGCGCGGTGGGCACGTCGGCGTTGCGGCGGGTGGAGTCGGTGACCAGCTCCAGCTTGGCCGGGCGCCCGGCCCGCCAGTCCTCGGCGTAGTCCCGGTCGATCACCAGCGCCACGTCGACCTGCTGGGCGCGGATGCGGTCCTCGATGTCGGCCGGCGCGGCCTTGCCGTTGATGCCGTAGCTGGCGAGGAAGGCGACCAGGTTGGGCGCGCGTTCGATGCCGACCACCGGCAACTCCAGCGGCTTCTCGAGCTGGGTTTCCTTGCGCATCTCGCTGAGCTTGCCGATGCCGAGGAAGATCAGCGGATACAGCAGCGGCGAAATGAACAGGGTCAGGAAGAAGGTGCGGCGGTCGCGGAAGAAATCGCGCACTTCCTTGCGCATCACCGCGAGCAGGGTGGCGGAATACGAGAGCTTGTTCATGCGTGCAGGCCCTCTTCGCTGCCGATCAGTTTCACGAATGCGTCTTCCAGGTTGGTTTCGCCCGCTTGTTCGCGCAGCTCGTCGGTGCTGCCTTGCGCCACCACCTTGCCGTGCGCGATCACCACGATGCGATCGCACAGCGCGGCGACCTCCTGCATGATGTGGCTGGAGAAGATCACGCAACGGCCCTCGTCGCGCAGTTCCTTGAGGAAGCCGCGCAGGCCGCGGGTGGTCATCACGTCCAGGCCGTTGGTGGGTTCGTCCAGGATCACGTTGCGCGGGTCGTGGATCAGCGCGCGGGCGATCGCGGTCTTGGTGCGCTGGCCCTGGCTGAAGCCTTCGGTGGCGCGGTCGAGGAAATCCTCCATCTGCAGCGCGGCCGCCAGCTTGGCGGTGCGCTGGGCGATGGCGTCGGCCGGCATGCCGTGCAGTTCGCCGAAGTAGTCGATGTTCTCGCGCGCGGTCAGGCGCTTGTACACGCCGCGCGCATCCGGCAGCACGCCGAGGTTGCGGCGCACGCGCTCGGGATCGGCGGCGACGTCGATCCCGTCCACCACCACCCGCCCGCTTTCCGGGGCCATCAGGGTGTAGAGCATGCGCAGGGTGGTGGTCTTGCCGGCGCCGTTGGGGCCGAGCAGGCCGGTGATCTGGCCGTCGTGCGCGGTGAAGCCCACGTCGTCCACCGCGATCACGGGGTTCTTGTCCTTGCCCCGCCCGGGGAAGGTCTTGCGGAGATGTTCTGCAACGATCATCGGGTCATTCCTTGGCTGGTCGCGGCGGTCACGGCTCGGAGCCGTTGAAGCTGGTGAACGGCGCGGCGTAATTGAGGGTGTCCAGGCATTTGCCGTCGAGCGCCTTGGCGTCGGCCTTCTCGATGAACTGGGTGAACAGCTTCGGCATGCAGCCGGCGCCGATCACGTTGTGGCCCTGGCCGCGCAGCACGAACAGGCGGCCGTTCGGCAAGGTCTTCACCACTTCCTCGCCGTAGCGCGGCGGGGTGACCGGGTCGAACTCGCCCTCCAGCACCAGCGCCGGCACCTTGGTCGCCAGCGCCTTGTGGAAATCGGCGGGCACCTCGCCCTTCGGCCAGGCCTTGCACATCGCGGCCATGCCCACCGGCATCTGGTTGCCGAGCACGGTATCGGCGTCCTCGGCGCGCACCACCATGCTCTCGCCGTCCTCGCTGCAGACCACCGACATCTGCATGCCCATCGCCATCGCGTCCTTCATCTCGCCGGTCAGCATCCGGGTCAGCGCCATCAGGTTGTCGTAGCGGCCGGCGTTGGCTTCGTGGATCAGCTTGGGCAGCAGCGCGCCGGCCAGCGGCATGTAGGCGTACATCCGCACCAGACCGGCCACGGTTTCCGCGTGCAGCACGCCTTCGGCGGCCTCGCCGGTGGTGGCGTCGCGGTATTTCACCGCGACCGGCGCGGCGCGCAGCTTGGCCAGCAGCTGGTCGAGCTCGGCGCGCGGGTCGCCCAGCTTGCCCTTGCAGGCCGGCGCCTTGCTGCACAGCGCGAACTGCAGGGCCAGCGCATCGTCCAGGTTGCGGGCGAAGATGTTGCCCAGCTGCAGGGTATTGGGCACCACCGAATCCAGCACGATGCTGCGGGTCGCCTGCGGGTGGCGCATCGCGTACTGCTGGGCGACGCGGGTGCCGTAGCTGACCCCGACCAGGTTGACCTGGGCGGCGCCGATCGCCTTGCGCACCTCGTCGAGGTCGGCGATCGCGTCGGTGGTGGTGTAGTGGCGCAGGTCGGCCTTCTTCGACAGCGCCTCCACGCACTTCGCCGCGCCGGCCTGCATCGCTTCGGGCGAGATGTCCGGCTTGTCGGCATCGGCGGCGTCGCCATCGCAGGACAGCAGGTTGGACTTGCCGGTGCCGCGCTGGTCGACCAGGATCACGTCGCGCTGCTTGCGCACTTCCTCGAACACCGGATCCAGGCTCGGATAGGTGTCGACCGCGGATTGCCCGGGGCCGCCGGCCAGGAAGAACACCGGGTCCGGTGCGGTCTCGCCGTCGCCGCTCGGCGGCAACCAGGCCATGTTCAGCGCGATCTTGCGGCCAGCGGGCCGGCGGCGGTCCTCGGGCACCTCGAAGCGGGCGCACTGCGCTTCCAGGCTGTCCTTGCTGAAGGCCGAGCGCAGGCTGCAGGGCTTGAAGGCGATCCGGCCGAGCATGCGCGGCTTGACCGGTTCGGCATGGAGCGGGGCGGCGGCGTTGGCGGCGGTTTCGCCAGCGTCCGCGTCGGGCTTCGGCTTGAGGAACCTGTAGCCGAGGAATGCGGCGGCGATCGCCAGCGCGAGGATGGTTCTGGTCTTGCGGGACATCATCGAACGGACCCCTTGTGGTGGTGCGTGGAGGCGATGGAGGAACGGAACGGGCGGGCGGCGGGCGGCGCGGCGTTCATGCGCCGTCCGGCAGGAAGATGTCCTCGATGCGGCCGTCGAACAGGCGCGCGATGCGGAACGCCAGCGGCAGCGACGGGTCGTACTTGCCGGTCTCCAGCGCATTGATGGTCTGCCGCGAGACCTCCAGCCGTTCGGCCAGCTCGCCCTGCGACCAGCCGCGCGCATCGCGCAATTCGCGCAGGCGGTTGTTCATGGGTACCTGCGGCGCAGCAGCATGCGCGCCAGGCCGTAGCCGCCGACCAGCAGCAGGCCGGACACGCCCGCCACCTGCCTGGCCGGCCACGCGACCACGCCGGCATCGAGCAGGAACACCGCCACCAGCGAAGCCAGCAGCCCGCTGCCCGCGGCCCAGGCCAGCGCATCCAGTTCGATGCGGCGTTCCAGTTCGTCGCAGTCGCGCAGGAAGCGCAGGTAGCAGGCGAACAGCCAGGCCATGCACAGCACCGGCGCCAGCACCAGGGCCAGGCGCACCGGCAGCGTCAGCCCGGGTAGGCGGATTGCCCATTTGTGCAGCACGGCCAGGGCGATGAACAGCAGGCTGGGCCACAGCGAGGCGCGGTAATAGCGGCGCAGCGCCGGGCTCAGGCTGTCCCGGTAGCGAGCCAGCAGCGCGTTCACAGGTAACGCCTGGTCAGGATCATCTTGGCGATCCCGTAAGTCATGCACAGCAGCGGGAACACCCAGATCATCGCGGCGGCGCTGTCGATGTCGATGACCTTGGCCTTCTGCAGCAGGCCGCCGGCGAAATACAGCACCGAGACCAGCAGGCTGGCGATGCCGATCGCCTCGGTCTCGATCCGCCGCTGCAGTTCGTCGATCTCGCGCAGGTAGCGCAGCGCGGCGCGCATCAGCAGCACGATCGCCAATACCGGCAGCACCGCCACCAGCGCCCGCAGCGGCACCGATTCGATCCCGCGCCTGATCAGGAAGATCGACAGGAACAGCGACAGCGAGTAGCCGAGCATGATCGGCCACAGCGCGCGCAGGTAGCGCCGGCCGGCGGGCTGCGCGTACATCTCGTCGCAATGCGTGCGCCACCAGCGCGGCACCAGCAGGAACAGCAACGCGCCCAGCAGGTAGCCGGCGCCGATCCCGGTCCACAGGCCGACCGCGTCGTCCGGCCAGGCCAACAGCCAGCGGCCGGCCGCGGCCAGCGCCAACGAGGCCAGGCCGATGGCCACGAAGCTCCACATCCAGCGGCGCAGGGTCATGCCGGGGGCGTCGGATCCGGCGCTCACCGGAAACGCCCCGCGACCACCAGCTTGGCGACGCCATACACCCCGCACGTCAGCGGGAACACCATCGCCATCGCGATGCTGGCGGACAGGTCGATCACCCGGGCCAGCTGCAGGAAGCCGCCGGCGAGGTAAAGCAGACTGACCAGCGCAGCGGCGAAGGCGATCGATTCCAGTTCGATCCGCTGCTGCATTTCGTCCACGTTGCGCATGTAACGCATGATCGCGCGCAATGCGAAGCCGATCGGCAGCGCCGGCAACAGCGCCGCCAGCGCGCGCAGCGCGGGGGCATCGATGCGCTTGAGCAGCAGCAGCGAGGCGAACACCGCCAGCACGTAGGCGCCCATCGCCGGCAGGAATTCGCGCAGGTAGCGTTGGCGCACCGCCGGGACGACGGTGTCGTAATTCGCCTGCGCGACCCGCGCGCGCAGGGACGGAATGCTGCGGATCGCGAACATCAGCACGAAGCCGATCGCCATGCCGATGGCGACCCCGCCGGGGAAATCGCGCTGGTCGCCCGACAAGGGGCTGTCCGGCGCATAACCCAACCAAGCCATGCCGACCGCCGCCAGGCCGGCAGCAGCCAGCAGGGCAGGGTGCGGGGTCGGGAGCGCGGGGCGGGCGGACATGGCTCAACCTGCCTTGCGCGACTTGGCCAGGAACACCACGCCCAACGCGATGAACGCCGTCGCGACGCCGACGAAGGCGGTTTGCCCGGCCGCCACCGCGGCGGCGGAAAAAGCCGTGCCCGCGCCGAGGAACGCAATGCCGGCGCCTTTCAGGCTTTTCGGATCCTGCTCGTTCATGCCGCCACCATGTGTCAAGGATGCTTGACATAACGATACGGGCATCGCGAACGGCTTGTCAAGCGTCCTTTACAGGCCGTCGCTATTTGTTGCTGACGTACTTCTCGCGGCGGATCTGCGGGATCGGCAGGCCGCATTCCTTCAGCGCCTCGAAGCAGGCATCGACCATGTTCGGGTTGCCGCACAGGTAGGCGATGTCGCCCTCCGCATTCGGCGCGAATTCGGCCAGCGCGTCCTGCACATAGCCGTGGCGGACGTCGGCATGGGCGAGCGGGGAACCGGCCTGCGGCAATGCGCGCGAGAGGCAGGGCAGGTAGCGGAAGCCGGGATGGGCGTCGGCGAAGGCGCGGAACTCGTCGCCGTACAGCAGCTCCTCCGGGGTGCGCGCGCCCTGCAGCAGCACGACCTCGACCCCGCGGCCGGCGATCAGCTGCCCGAGCTGCGGCAGCATCGCCCGGTACGGGGTGATGCCGGTGCCGGTGCCGATCAGCAGGTAGCGCTGGTTGGCGTCGGCCGGCATCAGGCAGAAGCGCCCGTACGGCCCGCTGGCATCGACGCTGCCGCCGAGTTCCATGCCCTCGAACAGCGCGGTGGCGGCGCCGCCGGCCACGTAGCTCACCGCGATCTCCACCGCCTCGCCCGCGCCCAGCGCGTGGTCGTGCTGGGTCGCCAGCGAATAGCTGCGCCGCGCCGGCGCGCCATCCGCATAAGTGAAATGGACCTGGATGAACTGGCCGGGGATGTAGTCCAGCGGCTGGCCGTCGTCGCGCAGGAACGACAGGTGCGCCACGGTCGGCGCGATCATCCGCCGCGCGGTCAGCTTCAAGGGGAAATGCACGATGGCCACGCGGAACCCTGTTCGATGGATGCAACACAGCGTGGCGGGGGCGTGCGCACGCGGCCGCCTATACTAACCCGCACCCTGAAACCGGTATTTCCCGGCATGTCCTGCCAGGCCGCCTGCCGCGGCCGCGGAGCCTTCCGAATGAGCGAAACCCAAGCGCCCGCGCTGCGCGTCGGCGACCTGCGCAAGACCTACGACAACGGCGTCGAGGCCCTGAAGGGCGTCAGCCTGGATGTCGCCCCCGGCGATTTCTACGCCCTGCTGGGGCCGAACGGCGCCGGCAAGAGCACCCTGATCGGCATCGTCAGCTCGCTGGTCAACAAGAGCAGCGGCAAGGTCGAGGTGTTCGGCATCGACATCGACGCCGACCGCGACGCCGCGATGCGCCGGATCGGGCTGGTGCCGCAGGAACTCAACTTCAACATGTTCGAGAAGCCGCTGGACATCTGCGTGAACTACGCGGGCTTCTACGGCATCCCGCGCGCGCAGGCGCTGGCCCGCGCGGAGGAGGTGCTGAAGGAAGCGCTGCTGTGGGACAAGGCGGACAAGATGAGCCGCACCCTGTCCGGCGGCATGAAGCGGCGGCTGATGATCGCCCGCGCGATGATGACCAAGCCGCGCCTGCTGATCCTCGACGAGCCCACCGCCGGCGTCGACATCGAGATCCGCCGCGGCATGTGGAAGACGCTGAAGGAGATCAACGCCGCCGGCACCACGATCATCCTCACCACCCATTACCTGGAGGAAGCGGAGAGCCTGTGCCGCAACCTCGCGATCATCGACCGCGGCGCGATCGTCGAGCAGGGGCCGATGAAGTCGCTGCTGGCCAAGCTCGACGTCGAAGGCTTCCTGTTCGACATCGACGGCGGCATCCCCGCGGCGCTGCCGGCGATCGAAGGCGCCACGCTCACCGTTGCCGACGACCATACCCTCGACCTCGACATGCCGCGCGCGATGGACCTCAACCGGGTGTTCGCCGCGTTCAACGCCGCCGGCATCCGGGTGCGCTCGATGCGCACCAAGGCCAACCGGCTGGAGGAACTGTTCGTGCGCCTGACCAGCAAGGAAGGAGCCGCCGCATGAGCGAGACCGCCGCCAACCCGAACCTGGTCGCGCTGGGCACCATCATCCGCCGCGAGGTGATGCGCATCCTGCGCATCTGGGGCCAGACCCTGATGCCGCCGGCGATCACCATGACCCTGTACTTCCTGATCTTCGGCGGCCTGATCGGCTCGCGCGTGGGCAGCATGGACGGGATCAGGTACATGGACTTCATCGTCCCCGGGCTGGTGATGATGAGCGTCATCCAGAACAGCTACGGCAACATCAGCAGCTCGTTCTTCGGCGCCAAGTTCGGCCGCCACATCGAGGAACTGCTGGTCAGCCCGATGCCGAACTGGGTGATCCTGACCGGCTACGTGGCCGGCGCGGTGCTGCGCGGGATGATGGTCGGCGCGATCGTGCTGTGCGTGGCGATGCTGTTCACCAGGGTGCGGCTGCCGCATCCGCTGGTGACGGTCAGCTCGGTGCTGCTGGGCGCGACGATCTTCTCGCTGGCCGGCTTCGTCAACGCGGTGTACGCCAAGAAGTTCGACGACATCGCCATCGTCCCGACCTTCATCCTCACCCCGCTGACCTATCTCGGCGGCGTGTTCTATTCGGTGAAGCTGCTGCCCGGCTGGGCCGAGGCGGCCACCCACCTGAACCCGATCTTCTACATGGTCAACGCGTTCCGCTACGGCCTGCTCGGGGTCAGCGACGTGCCGCTGTGGGTGGCCTATGCATTGATGCTCGGCTTCGTGTTCGCGCTGGCCGCGCTCGGGCTGTGGCTGCTCAAGCGCGGCGTCGGCCTGCGCAGCTGACCTGCCCCGCGCATTCGCTACACTCCGCGCTCCCCCGAACCCGGAGTATGCGAGCGTGATGTCGAACAAGAGCGTGTTGGCGTTGTGCGTGGCGATGGCCCTGCTGGCCGGTTGCAAGCCCAAGGACGCGGAAGCGCCTGCGGCCGCGCCGCCGCCGGCCGCCGATGCGCAGGTCGCGGCGGAAGTTCCGGCCGCCGCGCCGCCGGCGGAGGCCGCGGTCGCCGCACCGGCCGCCGCCGCCTTCGACATCGGCAAGATCCCGGCCAGCGACAAGCCGCTGCCGGCATGGCCGTATGTCGTGCTGCCGACCGGCTACCACTACTACCGTGCCGAAGACATGGCCGGCCAGAGCAAGGACCTGGCGCGCGTGCCGGTGTGGACCGGCGGCCAGCTGCTGTGGCTGGAAGGCAGGACCTTCAGCGATGCGATCCGCAGCGACGACGGCAAGACCTATTCGAAGTTCGAGGTGCGCAAGAACCTGCAGCAGGCGATCGAGTCGCTGGGCGGCGTGCGCCTCAGCGAAACCAGCTACGACGAGGCCACCTACAAGGCCAACGAGAAGGCGCTGGACGATTTCCGCCAGGAGTTCGACCGCATCCGCGACGCCTACTGGTACGGCAGCGACGCCGATACCTGGGTGATCCGCCGCGCGGACAAGGCGGTGTGGGTGGTGCTGCAGACCGGCAACGACGGCGGCGGCATCCTGGTCGCCGAAAGTCCGTTGCCGGCCGCGCCGGCGAACTGAAACGCCCGCTCGGCTGCGCAACGCGATGCCCGGCTTCGGCCGGGCGTCCGCGGCCGCCGGCTCAGGCGGGCGGAAGCCGGAAAAACGCGGAGGCGGCCGCGGACGTGCGCGCCGCGGCAAGCGCCGCGGGCTCGCCGCGGTCGCGCGCCAGCTCCTCGACGATGTGCGCCAGGTACATCGGCTCGTTGCGCCGGTGCGACGGCTGCGGCTTCACCGTGCGCGGCAAGAGATAGGGCGCGTCGGTCTCGACCATCAGCCGGTCGGCGGGGATGTGCTTCACCAGTTCGCGCAGGTGCAGGCCGCGGCGTTCGTCGCACAGCCAGCCGGTGATGCCGATGTGCCAGTCCTGGTCGAGGTAGTCGAACAGTTCCTCGCGGCTGCCGGTGAAGCAATGCACCACCGCCGGTCCTAGCCTGCCGTCGAAGTCCTTCATCATCGCCATGAAATCGGCATGGGCGTCGCGCTGGTGCAGGAACAGCGGCTTGCCGGTGTCGACGGCGATCTGCAACTGGCGCTCGAACGCCTTGCGCTGCGCCGGCCGCGGCGAGAAGTCGCGGAAGTAGTCCAGCCCGCATTCGCCCACCGCGACCACTTGCGGATGCGCGTGCAATGCGCGCATCTCGGCATCGCATTCGTCGGTGTACTCGGTCGCGTGGTGCGGATGCACGCCGGCGGTGGCGAACAGTTCGCCGGGATGCGCCAGCGCCAGCGCCAGCGCCTTCGGCGAATGCTCGCGCGAGGCGCCGGTGACCACCATGCGCGCCACGCCGGCGGCGCGCGCGCGCTGCAGCACCGCGTCGCGGTCGTGGTCGAAGCTGTCGTGGGTGAGGTTGGCGCCGATGTCGATGAGCTGCATGCGCGCAGTTTACGGGGACGCCGCGCCGCGCTCCTACAATGCGCGCATGCAATTCCCGATCGCATCGCTGCTGCCGGAGATCGCCGCGTCGCTGGCCGCGCATCCGCGGCTGGTGCTGGAAGCGCCGCCGGGCGCGGGCAAGACCACCCAGCTGCCGCTGGCGCTGCTGGATGCGGCGTGGTTGGGCGATCGGAAGATCGTGATGCTGGAACCGCGGCGGGTGGCGGCGCGCGCCGCCGCGGGCTTCATGGCGAAGCAGCTGGGCGAAACGGTGGGCGAAACCGTCGGCTACCGCATCCGCTTCGAGAACAAGGTCGGCGCGCACACGCGGATCGAGGTCGTCACCGAAGGCATCCTCACCCGCATGCTGCAGGACGACCCCTTGCTGGATGGCGTCGGCGCGCTGCTGTTCGACGAATTCCACGAACGCCACCTGGCTGGCGACCTCGGGCTCGCGCTCGCGCTCGACGTGCAGGCCGGCCTGCGCGAGGACCTGCGCATCGTGCTGATGTCGGCCACCCTGGATGGCGAAAAAATCGCCGGCTTCCTCGATGCGCCGCGATTGAGCAGCGCGGGCCGCAGCTTCCCGGTCGAGGTCGCGCATTTCCCGGCGCGCCGCGAGGAAGCCATCGAACACCAGGCGAAGCGCGCGATCGAACATGCGTTGGCCGCGCATCCCGGCGACCTGCTGGTGTTCCTGCCCGGGCAGCGCGAGATCGCGCGGGTGGACGCGGTGCTGGCCGCGGCCGGGATCGATGCCGACGTGCTCGCCTTGCACGGCGAATTGCCGGTCGAACAGCAGGGCCGCGTGCTGCAGCCGGCGGCCGACGGCCGTCGCCGGGTGGTGCTGGCGACCAATGTCGCCGAGTCCAGCGTGACCCTGCCGGGCGTGCGCGTGGTGATCGACAGCGGGCAGGCGCGCGAACCGCGCTTCGATCCCAACAGCGGGTTCGCCCGGCTCGATGTGGTGGCGATTTCGCAGGCGAGCGCCGACCAGCGGGCGGGCCGCGCGGGACGCGTGGCCGAGGGTTGGGCGTACCGGTTGTGGCCGCAATCGCAACGGCTGGAGCCGCAACGGCGGCCGGAAATCGCCCAGGTCGAACTGGCCTCGCTCGCGCTGGAGCTGGCCGCCTGGGGCAGCGCGGCGCTGCGTTTCGTCGATCCGCCGCCGGCGGGCGCGATGGCCTCCGCGCGCGACCTGCTGCGACGGCTCGATGCGCTGGATGCGCGGCATGCGATCACCGCGCGCGGCCGGCGCATGCTGGCATTGGGCACGCATCCGCGGCTGGCGGCGATGCTGCTGGCATCGGACGACCCCAGCCGGATGGCATTGGCCTGCGACATCGCCGCGTTGGTCGAGGCGCGCGACCCGTTGCGCACGCGCAGCGATGCCGTGGCCGAACGCCGGCAGGCGCTGGCCGCGTTCCGCAACGGCCGCGTCGGCGCCGATGCCAGCCGCTCGGCACTGGCCGCGATCGATGCGGCCGCGAAGCAATGGCGGCGGCGCCTGCGTTGCGATGCCCCGCCGCCGGCCGATGCGCCGGCGCACGCCGTGGGCGACCTGCTCGCGCACGCGTTCCCGGACCGCATCGGCAGGCAGCATCCGCAGGATCCGAAGCGCTACGCGTTGGCGAACGGACGCATGGCCAGGCTGTTCGACGACTCCGCGCTGTACGGCGAACCCTGGCTGGTGGCGAGCGAATTGCGCTTCGAGGCGAAGGATGCGCTGCTGCTGCGCGGCGCTCCGCTGGACGAGGCGTATCTGCGGCAGGCGTTCGCCGCGCATTTCCGCGAGGGCGACGAAGTGCGTTGGGATGCGAACCGGCGCGCGCTGGCCAGCGAACGCATCGAGCGCTTCGACGGCATCGTGCTGTCCAGCAAGTCGGCCGGTCGCGTCGATCCGGCGCTGGCCGCGCAGGCGCTGGTCGATGCGGTGCGCGAACTCGGCGTCGGCGCCCTGCCGTGGAGCGAGGCGCTGGCGCAGTGGCGCGTGCGCGTGCAATGCCTGCGCGGATGGATGCCCGGGCTGGGCTTGCCGGACCTGTCGGACGCCGCCCTGCTCGCATCGCTGGACCGCTGGCTGACCCCCGCCTTCGACGGCAAGACCCGGCTGGATGCGCTGGACGAAGCGGAACTCGGCGAAGCGCTGAAGGCCGGCGTCGACTGGAGCCAGCGCCAGCGCATCGACCAACTCGCGCCGACCCGGATCCTGGTGCCCTCGGGCATGGAGCGGCGCATCGACTATGCGCTGGACGACCACGGCGAGCCGGCATCGCCGGTGCTGGCGGTGAAGCTGCAGGAACTGTTCGGCATGAACGAGACCCCGCGGGTCGCCGAGGGCCGGATACCGCTGACCATCCACCTGCTGTCGCCGGGCGGCCGGCCCTTGCAGGTGACCCAGGACCTGCGCGGGTTCTGGGAACGCACCTATCCGGAAGTGAAGAAGGAAATGAAGGGGCGCTATCCCCGGCACCCGTGGCCGGACGATCCGTGGAACGCGACCGCCACCCATCGTGCCAAGCCGCGCGGGTGAGGCCGGCCGGGCAGGGATGACCGGGCCGGGCGGCGCGCAGCGGAAGTGTTCGGCCATGGATGGCGACGCCATCGTCGAGCGAAGCGACAACGCTCACGTCGATTGAACGCGCGGATGCCGACACTGCCTGCAACGTTTCCTGGCGTCGAGGTGGAGCATGGGCAAGCTGGACAATGCGCAGGATCGCGCGCTGGAACTGATCGGCGAGATCGGCGACGGCCTCCGCAAGGCGGTGCCGGGCAAGGCGATGCAATGGGTGGAGACCGGCGCGGCGATCGGTGCGGTCCGGACCGGGGCCAAGGTGGCGAGCAAGTTCGTGCGCCGCAACCCGGTGTTGGCCACCGCCGCGATCGCCGGCGCGGGCCTGCTCTGGTATGCCGCGCGGCGGCGGGCGAGACAGGCGGAAGCCGGGCCGATCGAAGGCAGCGCGACCCGCGTCGACGCGAGCTCACCCGCTGACGGCGCGGGCAGCGGCAAGGCGAGCGTGCGCAAGCGCCGTCGAACCGCCGCCGGCTGACGGCGCGCGCGGCCCGTTCAGTCGGCCGCGGGCAATTCGATCAGGAAGCGCGCACCGCCGCCTTCGCGATCCTCGTACCAGAGCTGGCCGCCGGCATCGGCGACGATCTGCCTGGCCAGCGACAGCCCGAGCCCGCTGGACAGGCCGTCGGCGGGGTCGTGTTCGCCCAATCGCCGGAAGGGCTGGAACAATTCGCGCTGCCGCGCGGCCGGGATCCCCGGGCCGCGATCCTGCGCCAGCAGTTGCCAGTAACCCGGCGACGAGGCGCGCACCACCAGTTCCAGTTCGCCGCCGGCCTGCGCGTATTTCATCGCGTTGCTGACCAGGTTCTCGGCGACCTGGCGCAGCACCAGCGGTTCGATCGCGACCCGGCCGCAGCGCTCCGGCGCCAGCACCGCGAGGCGCATGCCGCGGGCTTCGAACTGCAGTTCATAGCGCTGCAGCAACCAGTCCGCGGTTTCGCGCAGGCCGGCCGATTGCGCGGGCGCATTGCGCGTCGCCGAGTCCAGCGCGCGGGCCTGGCTTTCCAGGTAGCGGCGGATGTAGTCCACGGCATCCCGCGCGCTCTCGCGGATCACCTCCAGGTAGCGCGGCACGCGTTCCGCCCTGCAGTCCGGCTGGCGCAGCATGTCGCTGGCGAACAGCACGCTGCCCAGCGGGTTCTTGAGGTCGTGCGCGACCAGGTTCACCAGTTCCTGGCGTTCGCGCGCGACCCGTTCGAGGCGGTCGCGCGCCTGTTTCAGGCCGACGTGCGCACTCACCCGTGCCAGCAATTCCTCCGGCATGAACGGTTTCGTCACGTAGTCCACCGCGCCGGCGTCGAATGCGCGCAGCAACAGGTCCCGGTCGTGCGCGGCGGTCAGGAACACCACCGGCACATCGCGCAGCGCCGGCAACGCGCGCAGCGCGGCGAGCAGTTCGAAGCCGTCCATGCCCGGCATCATCATGTCGAGCAGGATCAGGTCCGGCGTTTGCGCCTGCGCCGCGGCCAATGCCTCGGGCCCGCTGGCCGCGGGAACCACCTCATAGCCGTTGCGGCCGAGCAGGATGCCGACCACCCGCAGGTTTGCGGCCTGGTCGTCGACGGCGAGGATCCTTCCGCTGCTGGCGGTTGCGCTATTACCCGATTGCGACATGGATGGCGCCTCCCCCGGCGCCTGCATCGACAGCGTCCTGCAGTGTCGATGGATCGCGCGTTGGCCACAACCCGAATCCGCCGCGGCGACGGGGAGGAAAACGCCTACAAGCTGAAGCGTTCAGCTGCTGCGTTCAGCTACGCGGCTCAGCCGCACTCGCGCCAATGGCCTGGCGTCAGCCCATCGAGCCGATGCGCGCCGATCGCGACGCGCACCAGCCGCAGCGTCGGCAATCCGACCGCGGCGGTCATGCGCCGCACCTGCCGGTTGCGGCCTTCGCGCATGGCCAGTTCGAGCCAGGCATCCGGCACCGTCTTGCGGAAGCGCACCGGCGGATCGCGCGGCCACAGCGCGGGCGCATCGATGCGCGAGGCCTGCGCGGGCAGCGTCGGGCCATCGTTGAGCATCACCCCATCGCGCAGCGCACGCAGTTGCTCGTCGCGCGGCTCGCCCTCGACTTGCACCCAGTAGGTCTTGGGCTGCTTGTGCTTCGGATCGGTCAGCCGATGGGCCAGCGCGCCGTCGTCGGTGAGCAGCAGCAGGCCTTCGGAATCGAAATCGAGGCGGCCGGCGGGATACACGCCGGCCGGCAAGCCGAATTGCGCGAGCGTCGGGCGCGGCGGCGTGCTGCGGTCGGTGAACTGGCAGAGCACGCCATACGGTTTGTTGAAGGCGATCAGCATGCGTCACCGTTTCCCGGGCCGCGGCCTCGCGGGTTTCGCCGCTGCCGGCTTCGCCAGTTCGCGCGCGTAGGCATGCGCTTCCTCCAGCAACCAGGCGCGGAACGCGGCGAGCCCCGCGTGTTCGCGCGAACGCGGCGGCAGCACCAGGTAATGCGCGTAGTCGGATTTCAGCCGTTGCGGGAACAGCAGCTGCAGGCGGCCGGCCTCGATCAGCGGGCGCGCCATCGTCAGCCGCCCGAGCGCGATGCCGAGGCCTTCGCCGGCCGCGCGATGCAGCGCCTCGGTGTCGTCGAAATTGGCGACGAAACGCTGCGGCGCGCTGCCGCCGAACTGCGCGAACCAGTCGCTCCAGCGGCCGCCGGGCGCGCCGAGCAGGGGGTAATCGCCGAGCGTCTGCAGCGTCGGCCGACCCAGGCGGGCGATCAATCCGGGGCTCGCCGTGGGTGCGATCCAGTCGTCGAACAGATGCACCGCTTCGAGACCGGGCCAATGCCCGGGGCCGTAGCGCAGGCCGGCATCGAGCGCGCCGTCCCTGTCGAAATCGACCAGTTCGATGCTCGACTGCAGGTTGAGCTCGAGTTGCGGGTGGGCGGCCAGGAAGCGCGGCAGGCGCGGCACCAGCCAGCCGTTGGCGAACGAAGGCATCAGGGTCAGGCTGAGCACGTCGCCGCGGCGGCTGCGGTACGGACGCAGCGCGTTCTCGATTCCGTCCAGGTGCGCGGCGATGCGCTCGTACAACTGCTGGCCGTCCGCGGTCAGGCTCACCCCGCGCGCATTGCGCACGAACAGGCGCTGGCCGATGCGCTCCTCCAGGCCCTTGATCTGGTGGCTGAGCGCACTGGTGGTCAGGTGCAGTTGCTCGGCCGCGCGCGACAGGTTGCGCGCCCGCGCGGTGGCCACGAAGCCCTGCAACGCATGCAGCGGCGGGCGGCTCATGGCCACGGCTCAGGTTGAATGAAATTCAACACGGTTGTGCAGAAATGTCGCTTTTTGAGCCGGATCGTCGATTTTATCTTGTGCTCCATTCAAACGGGATTGCAAGCGTGGATCCCGCCGCCGATGGAGACCGCGATGCGCCAGCTCAACGACATGTTCAAGGGCCTGATGTTCCTGCAGGGCCATTTCGTCCATCCCGAGGACGCCGCGAGCCCGCCCGCGCGCGGATTCGCGGGGGATGGCGGCCAGCACCGGTCCGGCCAGGCCGCGGCCGCGGAAGACTCGAGTGCGATCGGGCGCCTCGCCTTGCTCGGCGGCCGGCCGATGCACGCCGGCCACAACCTAGACCGCGGCGAGTCGTTCGAGCCGCTGGGCGGGGCGGCCAACGACGATGCCATGGCCAACGGCCGCGTGCGCCGCTGAACCCGCGCGGCGGCTCAGCCGGGCTTGCGGAAGCGCAGGGTCATGCGGTCGCTTTCGCCGATCGCCTGGTATTTCGCATCGTCGGACGCGTCGTGGCGATTGGTCGGCGGCAAGGTCCACACGCCATTCGGGTGGTCGGTGCCGTCCAGCGGATTGGCGTTGGCCTCGCTGCCGGCGACCAGCTGGAAACCGGCCCGCTGCGCCAGGGCGATCACCAGCGCTTCGGTCAGGTAGCCGCTCTTCTTCATCGCCTCGAGCGTGGCGCCGGCCTTGGCGCGATGGTCGACCACGCCCAGCGTGCCGCCGGGCTTGAGCACGGCGAAGAACGCGCGGAAGTACGCATCGGCATTGCCGGCGGAGACCCAGTTGTGGACGTTGCGGAAGGTCAGCACGGTGTCCGCCGATGCCGCCGGTCCGAAGTCCGGCGCGGCAGGATCGAACGTGCGCAGTTCGGCGCCGCCATACACCGCGGCGTTGCCGGCGAACTGTTCGCGCAGCGCGGCGTTGCGCGTGCCGCCGGCGCTGTCCGCTGCGGCCGCCGGTTGCGCGCCGACGTAGTGGCCGCGCGCGCGCAGGTAGGGCGCGAGGATGTCGGCGTACCAGCCGCCGCCCGGGGTGATCTCGATGACGGTCTGGTCCGGCTGCACGCCGAAGAACGCCAGGGTCTGCCCGGGATGGCGGAAGCGGTCGCGCAAGACGTCCTGCGGGCGCCGCCAGTCGCCGGCCAGCGCGGCATCCAGCGCGGCATCCAGCGCGGCATCCAGCGCGGCATCCAGCGCGGCGCCGGGGGCGCGCTTGGGCGCGGGCGAGGTGGCTGCGGGTTCAGGCGCGCTGGCACAGCCAAGCAGGGCGCCACACAGCGCGAGGGCGAGCAAACGGGACATGGCGGCACTCCGCGCGATCAACGGGAGTGCCAGCCTAAACCGCGGGGCATCAGCCGGCGAGCGTGGCCAACGCGGCGTTGAGGGTCGCGCTCGGGCGCATTGCCGCCGACAGCTTCGCCATCTCGGGCTGGTAGTAACCGCCGATGTCCACCGGCTTGCCCTGCACCGCGATCAGTTCCTCGACGATCTTCGCCTCGTTGCCCGCCAGCGCTTCCGCCAGCGGCGCGAACTTCGCCGCAAGCTCGGCATCGGCGGTCTGCTCGGCCAGCGCCTGCGCCCAGTACAGCGCGATGTAGAAATGGCTGCCGCGGTTGTCGATGGTGCCCAGCTTGCGGCCAGGCGAGCGGTCTTCGTCGAGGAACTTGGCGTTGGCCGCGTCCAGCGCATCCGCCAGCACCTGCGCGCGCGCATTGCCGGTGGTGTTGGCCAGGTGTTCGAACGAGGCGGCCAGCGCGAGGAATTCGCCCAGCGAATCCCAGCGCAGGTAATCCTCGGCGACGAACTGCTGCACGTGCTTGGGCGCGCTGCCGCCGGCGCCGGTCTCGAACAGGCCGCCGCCGTTCATCAGCGGCACGATCGAGAGCATCTTCGCGCTGGTGCCCAGTTCCATGATCGGGAACAGGTCGGTCAGGTAGTCGCGCAGCACGTTGCCGGTGGCGGCGATGGTGTCCAGGCCTTCGCGGATGCGCTTGAGCGAATGCCGCATCGCGCGGATCGGGCTCATGATGCTGATGTCGAGGCCGGTGGTGTCGTGCTCGTTGAGGTACATCGCGACCTTGGCGGTCAGGCCGCGGTCGTGGTCGCGGCGCGGATCCAGCCAGAACACGACGGGCGTGTTGGACAGGCGCGCGCGGCTCACCGCCAGCTTCACCCAGTCGCGGATCGGCGCGTCCTTGGTCTGGCACATGCGCCAGATGTCGCCGGCCTTGACCGGGTGCTGCAGCAGCACGGTGCCGTGTTCGTCGATCACGCGCACGGTGCCGTCGCCGGCGATCTTGAAGGTCTTGTCGTGGCTGCCGTATTCCTCGGCAGCCTGCGCCATCAGGCCCACGTTCGGCACGCTGCCCATCGTCGCCGGATCGAACGCGCCGTGTTCGCGGCAGTCGTCGATCACCGCCTGGTAGATGCCGGCGTAGTTGCGGTCCGGGATCACCGCCTTGGTGTCCTGCAATTCGCCGGCGGCATTCCACATCTTGCCGCTGTCGCGGATCATCGCCGGCATGGAGGCATCGACGATCACGTCGCTGGGCACGTGCAGGTTGGTGATGCCCTTGTCGGAATTGACCATCGCAAGCTGCGGGCGCTGCGCGTACAGCGCGGCGATGTCGGCCTCGATGCCCATGCGCTGCGCTTCCGGCAGCTGGCCGAGCTTGGCGTACAGGTCGCCGATGCCGTTGTTGGGATCGAAGCCGATTTCGGCCATCGTGCGCGGGTGCTTCTCCAGCACCGGCGCGTAGAAGCGCGACACCACGATGCCGAACAGGATCGGGTCGCTGACCTTCATCATGGTCGCCTTCAGGTGTAGCGAGAACAGCACGCCGCGCGCCTTGGCATCGGCGATCTGCGCATCGACGAACGCGGCCAGCGCGGCCACGTCCATCACCGCGGCGTCGATCACTTCGCCGGCCTGCACCTTGACCGGCGCGCGCAGCGGGAAGCTGCTGCCGGTAACGCTGGTGTATTCGATGCGCAGCATGCCCGGGTTGACCATCGTGTACGACTGTTCGCTGCCGTAGAAGTCGCCCGCCTCCATGTGCGCCACGTGCGACTTGGAGCCGTATTCCCACTTGCCCATCCGGTGCGGATGCTTGCGCGCATAGGCCTTCACCGCCTTCGGCGCGCGGCGGTCGGAATTGCCCTCGCGCAGCACCGGGTTGACCGCGCTGCCCATCGCCTTGGCGTAGCGCGCCTTGATGTCCTTCTCGCGCTCGCCCTGCGGCTCGTCCACGTAGTCGGGCAGGGCGTAACCCTTGGCCTGCAGTTCGGCGATCGCCGCCTTCAGCTGCGGCACCGAGGCGCTGATGTTGGGCAGCTTGATGATGTTGGCTTCCGGCGTCTTCGCCAGTTCGCCGAGTTCGCGCAGGTCGTCGGCCACGCGCTGCTCCGCCGGCAGCAGGTCGTTGAACTGGGCCAGGATGCGCGCCGCCAGCGAGATGTCGCGGGTCTGCACGTCGACGCCGGCGGTGCCGGCATAGGCCTGCACGATCGGCAGGAAGGACGCGGTGGCCAGGAACGGCGCTTCGTCGGTGAGCGTGTAGAGGATCTTGGACATGGCGGGGGCTCGGTCGCGGGCGTAAAGAGCGCCATTGTCGGGCTTCGCGGCGGTTCGGGCAAAGCAGGCCGCGGCGGCCGAGATTGGGCACAAACCCGGCACACCGATCCGATGGAGTCCGCATGGCGGCGCCGGGCGGATCGGTGCAGGATGGCGCGACGACCACGGGGAACCACTACGATGCCGATGCGCCTGCTGCTCGCCGCGCTGCTGCTCGCCGCGGCGCCATCCATTGCCCAACAACCGGCCAAGCCGCCACCGCCCTGCATGGACACGCAACACCGGCAATTCGATTTCTGGGTCGGCGAATGGGACGTCGCCGGCCCGAAGGGCAAGCAGGTGGGACGCAGCCGCATCGAGTCCCGGCTCAACCAGTGCGTGATCCACGAGCACTGGTTCGGCGCCGGTGGCAGCATCGGCGAGAGCTTCAACCTCTACAACGCGCAGACCGGCCAGTGGGAGCAGTACTGGGTCGACAACGGCGGCAACCGCCTGCACCTGAAGGGAGGGCTGGTCGACAAGGCGATGGTGCTGGAAGGCGTGCAGGACAAGCCGAACGCGCAGACCGGGCTGACCCAGCGCGAACGCATCACCTGGACGCCGAATGCCGACGGCAGCGTGCGCCAGCTGTGGGAAACCTCGACCGACGACGGCAAGACCTGGGGCGTGAGCTTCGACGGGCTGTACCGCAAGGCCGCCACGCCGGTGCCCTAGCCAATGAAAAGGGCGCGGCTCGCGCCGCGCCCCCATGCTCCGCGTCCGTGCGGAAGGCGAGGTCTTACTTGACCTCGAACTCGCGGGTCTGCACCACGTTGCCGTCCAGCGAGATCTCGACCTTGTACTTGCCGGTCGGCCAGCCGTCCGGCTTGCTGATCTGGAAGTCGGTGACATTGTCGCCGGCGAAGGTGATGTCCTTGCTTTCCTCGTGCACGGTCTGGTTACTGTCCACGTGGGTCCACTTCGCGCCGAGCTTGCCGGCGACCGAGGCGGCCGGATCGCTGGTGCCGGTGGACACCGCGGCGATGATGGTGTCCTTCGGCGTGAAGCTGGTCATCGGCGCGGTCACCCGCATGTCGGCGCCGACCGCGTTGCCCAGGTCGACGCTGTTGACCGAGGTGGTGGCCGGCATCGCCGCCGGTGCCGGTGCCGGGGCCGGCGTGGTTTCGGCGGCCGGCGGCAGCGGTGCCGGTTCTTCCTTCTTCTTGCAGCCGGCCAGCGCCGCACTGCCCAGCATCGCGGCCAGCACGGCCAGGTGGAGACGGTTGATCTTCATGTGCATTCCTTGGAATTCGGAGGGTGATGGACGCAGGCGCGTCAGTCTTCGATGGCCGGGATCTTCAACACCTGGCCGGGGTAGATCTTGTCGGGGTTGTCGCCGATCACGTCGCGGTTTGCGTCATAGATGGCGTGCCATTTGCCGGCCTTGCCGTAGAGCTCCTTGGCGATGTGCGACAGGGTGTCGCCCTTCGCCACGGTATAGGTCTGCTCGCCGCCGCCGCCGCCACCGCCCTCGTTGATCTGGGCCGTTGAGGTGACTTTCGACTCGACATTGGAGAAATCCGGTTTGATTTCCCCGGTACTCTGCACGCTGCCTTGTACATTGGAAAAATCGGGTTTGCCGTTGCTCATTGCAGGTCTCGTGGACGCGGACAGGCGGTCCGCACGGCGCGACACTGCCACGCCGAGTGTTAAGGCCGCATTGCGACGGCTTGAACGGCCTACTGGCGTTCGCTGCGGTTCGCCGCAGGCGCGGGCTCTCCCGGCGTGGCCCGCCAGGGATTGATGTCCAGCCCGCCGCGGCGGGTATAGCGCGCCTGCACGGACAGCGACCGCGGCCGGCAACGCGCCATCAGGTCGATGAAGATGCGTTCCACGCATTGCTCGTGGAATTCGGCGTGGTCGCGGAAGCTGACCAGGTAGCGCAGCAGGCCGGCGCGGTCGATGCGCGGGCCGGAATAGGCGATCGCGAGGTCGGCCCAGTCGGGCTGGCCGGTGACCGGGCAATTGGATTTCAGCAAGGCGCTGGCGAGGGTTTCGGCGACATCGTCCGCCGCATCCGCCGCAAGCTGCGAGGCGTCCGGTGGGCCGTAGCGGTCGATGTCGATTTCGAGCGCGTCGATGCTGTCGCCTTCGCCCGCGCGCATCGCCGGCAGCCCGAACGCCATCGACACCGGCGCGCCGGCCGCGGCCGAGAGGTCGGCTTCGACCTGCATGCGCAAGGCATCGGCGCCGGGGAAACGCGCGGCGTTGCAGGAATTCAGGTACAGCTTGAAGGATTTCGATTCGATCAGGTTCGGCGAATCCGCCGGCACCTCGAAGGTCGCGGTCGCCACCTGCGGCTTGCCGCGCGCATCCAGCCACGACAGTTCGTAGGCATGCCAGCGATCGTTGCCGACGAAGGGCAGGGCCGCGCCAGCGATGCCGAGCGCGGCGCGGCCCTGCGCGCGCGGGATCGGATACAGCAGGCCGGCGTCGAAGCGCTGCGGATAGGCGACTTCGCGGCCGAGCGGCGAATGCTCGATGGCGGGCATGTGCGGGTCGCCGGGGCGCTTACTTGATGGTGAACTGCACCAGCGCGATCGGGCGGTCGTTGGCGTCCACCTCGACGTTGTACGGGCCGGGGTCCTTGGCGATCATCTCGAACACGGTGTACGCGCCGGCGATGACCTTGCGGTCTTCCTTGCGGGTGCGGCCGTCGTCGTGGAACCAGAACACGTCCAGCCGCTCGCCCTGCTTGCGGCCGAACTTGGTGGGCACCGAGATGTAGATCGTCTGCCCGACGGCGAACTCCTGCGCCGGGGTGGAGATCGCGCCCTGTCCGTCGACCGCGGCGCCGGCCTTGGCCGCATCCGGATTGACCGTCACCGGCTGCACGCCATCGCCGTACTCGTCGACCGTCTTGTTGTCGTCCACGGCGTGCGGCACGTCCGGGCCCTGCCGATTGCAGCCCGCTACCGTCAGCAGGACCAGGGCGGTCGCCAGCATTCGCAAAGTCGAGTTCATCGCAATCCTCTGGAAATCGGGGCCATCGCTGCGGCCCGGGTGGTCGCGCATTCTAGTTCAGGGCCATCGCCGTCGCAGGCCGGCGGACAGTCGCCGTTCAGCGCCACCGCTCATCCGCCGCGGTGCTCCAGCGCCAGGTAGTCCGCGGACTGCATCTCGATCAGCCGCGACGCGGTGCGCTCGAACGCGGCCAGCAGGCGTTCGCCGGCATACAGCGCGGTGGGCGCGGCGTCCGCGGTGCAGACCAGGTTGACGTGGCGGTCGTAGAGTTCGTCGACCAGGTGCACGAAGCGGCGTGCGGCATCGTCGCGGTTGCCGTCCATGCGCGGGATGCCGCCGACCAGCACGGTGTGGAATTCGCGCGCGATCTCGATGTAGTCGGCGTTGCCGCGCGGGCCCTCGCACAGCGCGGCGAAATCGAACCAGCACAGGCCCTTGCAGCGCGCGCGCACCGGGATGCGGCGGCCATCGATGACGATGCCGGCATCGACATGCGCATCGTCGCCGCCCAGCGCATGCCAGCGTTCGCCCAACCAGGCCTCGGACTGCGCGTCCAGCGGCGCGCGATACACCGGCGAACGGGTCAGCGCGCGCAGGCGGTAATCGTGGTCGCCGTCGAGATGGACGACGGCGCACTGGCGTTCCAGCAGCGCGATCGCGGGCAGGAAGCACGCGCGCTGCAGGCCGTCCTTGTACAGGTCCGGAGGCGCGGCATTGGAACTGGTCACCAGCACGATGCCTTCGGCGAACAGGCGCTCGAGCAGGCGGCCGAGCAGCATCGCGTCGCCGATGTCGCTGACGAAGAATTCGTCCAGCACCAGGACGCGCAGGGTTTCGCGCCATTGCCTGGCGATCGCGGCCAGCGGATCGCGTTCGCCGGCGTGCTCGCGCAGGCGTTCGTGCACCTCGCGCATGAAGCGATGGAAATGGGTGCGGCGCTTCTCGCGCAGCGGCAGCCCGTCGAAGAACAGGTCGATCAGGAAGGTCTTGCCGCGGCCGACCCCGCCCCACAGGTACAGCCCGCGCGGCGCTGGCGGCGCCTGCGCGCCGAACAGGCGGGCGAACGGCCCCGGCGCCGGAGCCGGTTGCAGCAGGGCGTCGTGGATGCGGTCGAGCTCGCCCAGGGCCTGCTGCTGCGCCGGATCGTGCAACCAGTCGCCATGCGCCACGCCGCCGGCGTAGCGTTGCGAGGGACGCCCGCCTTCGGTCATGCCGCCGGCAGCCAGTCGCGCACGCCGTGCCTCAGCGCGCCGCGCAGGTCCATCAGCTTGCGGTGGAAGAAGTGGCTGGTGTCCGGCATCCGCAGCAGTTGCGGTTGCCGCGGCAGCGCGGCGATCCAGGCGTATACCGCCTGCGGGTCGACGATCTCGTCGGCATCGCCCTGGATCACCAGCCACGGCATGGTGGGGACGGCGATGGCGGAGAAGTCCCAGCTGCGGCCGACCGGCGGGGCGATCGAGATCAATGCGGCGGCGCGCAGCTCGACCGCCAGCCGCAGCGACACATACGCGCCGAAACTGAAGCCGGCCAGCCAGACGGCCTTGCCGGGGTGCCGTTCGCGCGCCCAGGCGGCGACCGCGCGCAGGTCGTCGAGCTCGCCGTCGCCGTCGTCGAAGCGGCCCTCGGACTGGCCGGCACCGCGGAAATTGAAGCGCAGGGTGGTCGCGCCGCATTCGCGCAGGGCGCGCGCGGCCATCGTCACCACCTTGTTGTGCATGGTCCCGCCTTCGGTCGGCAGCGGATGGCAGACGATCGCCAGCAGCGGACGCGCCTCGACGTCCGCTTCGGGCGGATCCAGCGCCGCTTCGATCCGTCCGGCCGGGCCGGGCAGGAACAGCGGCGAGTCTACGGCTGGGGCGGTCGTCATCGGCACATGATGCCGCAGCTGGCGTTATGCCGGCTGCGGAAACGACAACGCCGCCCGCAGGCGGCGTTGGTGCGGGGCGATGGGTGGGCGCTTACTTGCTTTGCGAAACCATCCACTCGACCGTGGCCTTGACCTGTTCGTCGGTCAGCGCCGGGTTGCCGCCCTTGGCCGGCATCACGCCGGTGCTGCCGGTGAAGCCGGAAATCGCCTTCTTCACCAGCTCGTCCACGCCCTGTGCGGCCACCCGCGCGCCGATCCCGGCCGCATCCAGCTTGGGCGCGCCGCCGGCGCCGGAGGTGTGGCAGCCGGTGCACAGGTTGCCGAAGATGGTCTTGCCGTCGGTGGTGCCGCCGTAGGCCACCTGCGATGCCGCGGCCGCCGCGGCCGCTTTCAGCGCATCCGCCTGCGCCGCGGCGCCGGTGGCGCCGGCATAGACCTCGCCGGTCGGGGCGATGCGGTCGAGCACGCGCTGCTTCGCGGCCGGGTCGGGCGCGTGCTGCACGGTGCCGTTCAGATGGTGCGCGAACAGGATCAATCCCAGGGTCACCGCCGCCAGGAAGGCGATCACCATCGAGAAATGCTTGAGGAATTCCAGGTCGTAATTACGCACGAGCCACCCTGCAAAGTCGTCCGGCCGCAGCCGTCAAACCGCGGATTATTCCAGAACCGGCGCAATGGCGCGAGATCGCGGCCACCAGGCCGGCCGGCAGTGGCCGCCACCCGGCCGGCACCGGGATGGGCTTGGCCGGGTCGTCCGACCCCCCGGCATCCCCGGAATATCGAAGCTCGGCGAAGCGAGGACATACCGTGCGGTATGTTTTCGCCGCGATGCAACATGAATGCGCGGTGCGTTGTTTGCAGGTGAAACCAACCGCCGGGGCAAGTCCTTGTTTTCCCGGCCGATTTGAAATTGACCGTTGACAAGTCCGTTCCGTGATGGCGATAACACTAATCTTCGCCCGCATTTTCGCTGGGGTACGGCGGGCATCGTTGCATTCGGGGAAACCTATGGGGTCGTGTCGGTGCATTGGCACTGGTGGGACGGGTTTTCCGCATCGATCCAGGCATCTCTAACGTTTCGGACCTTGGGGGTTATATGAGCGGCATGAAGCATTCGGGCGGGTCGGCCAGCACGCGGGGCAGCCGCAAGATCAAGGTCGCTCCAATGACCCGCGCGGTGCGCATGGCGTTGGCCGCATCCGTCGCAGCCCTGGCATTCGGTGCCGCCAGCCCCGCATTCGCCGCCCAAGGCAAGATGAGCCACGGCGCGATGGTGGTCGATGCCACCCCGGTCGCCGACCTGACCGTGGTCCGCGACGGCGCCATCCTGGCGGTCGCGCCGCCCTCGTTCGCGGCGCTGGCGATCCACGAATCCGATCCGGGCGACATCAGCATCTACAACGCCGACCCGATCAGCGAAAGCGACTTCAAGTACGACGTCAGCGCGATCAGCGGCTACAGCGATTACGGCACGGTCACGATCACCAATACCGCAGACGGCGAGCTGTATGCCGGCTCGGTGTTGGGCAGCGCGATCGGCATCTACGGCTACTCGCTGAGCGGCGATGTCGCGATCGACAACGCAGGCGCGATCACGGCCTATTCCTATGTCGGCATCGCCGACGGCATCTTCGCCTCGGGCGCGGACGTCGGGGTGACGAACTCGGGCGCGATCGAAAGCTACGGCTACACCTGGTCGGCGGGCATCGAGGCGCAGGGCAGCGATTCGGTCTCGGTCGACAACAGCGGCGACATCAATGCCACCACCGGCGCGTTCGTGCAGGCGGTGGATGGCTACGGCGACGTGGTCGGCTACTCGGCCGGCGGCCAGGCGTTCGGCATCTACGCGACCGCCGGCGAAGGCGGCGCGACCGTCGCCAACAGCGGCGACATCGAGGTGCAGGGCGGCTACGTCGTCGGCATCGAGGTGCAGTCCGGCGGCGACATCAGCATCGACAACAGCGGCGACATCGTCGCCGGCTCGGGCCTGAACACGTACTACAACGGCACCAACTACTACACCTACTACTACGGCACCCAGGTCGCGACCGGCATCAACGCGACCAGCAACGGCGAAGGCGCGCACGTCGGGGTGAGCAACAGCGGCGACATCAGCGCCGACGGCATCTTCGGGGCCAGCGGCATCGCCGCGACCGCGAGCGGGCTGGGCGGCACCGCGAGCGTGGAGAACAGCGGCGACATCGCGGTCTCGCAGAACCAGAAGTACGGCTACGGCGCGTACGGCATCGTGGTGTCGGCGGACGGCGACGGCTCGATCGACAACAGCGGCGACATCGAGGTCTACTCGGGCGGCGTGGCCAACGGCCTGGCGGCGCTGTCGTTCGCGGGCGACGCCAGCGTGACGAATTCGGGCGACGTCGGCGTGGTCGCCACCGCGACCGGCTACTACGGCGCGACCGGCATCCTGGCCTTCGCCGGCAACGGCGAGGCGCACGTGGACAACAGCGGCAACGTGTCCGCGTACTCGGCGGGCATCCTCGCCGTCTCGACCCGCGCGGTGGACGCGCAGGGCCAGCAGGGTGTGACGGTCGACAACAGCGGTTCGCTGTACGCGAACGGCAAGTACGCCTACGGCGTGTTCGCGCAGTCCTCCGGCGGCGACGTGGAGGTGACCAACCACGCCGGCGGCGAGATCGGGTTCTATTCCTATCTTGGCAACGGCTTCGGCGTGCTGGGCATCGCCCAGGGCGATGCCGATATCGACAATGCCGGCGGCACGATCGCGGGCTATGCCTACGGCCAGTCGGTAGGCGTGTTCGGGCTGTCGTATGCGGGCGACGTGAGCGTCTCCAACAGCGGCTCGATCTCGGCGATCACCGGCGGCGACGCCGCGGTGGGCGTGTTCGCGCGCGCCGACTACGGCACCGCCCTGGTCGACAACAGCGGCGACATCTACGCGGGCGTGGAGGGCGTGAACGGCTTCGTCGGCGACGTCGCCTACGGCATCCTCGCGCGCGGCGCCTATGTCGGCGTCAGCAATTCCGGCAGCATCGACGCGCTCGGCTTGTACTACGCCACCGGCATCGCGGCGAGCTCGTACTACGGCACCGTGGTGCACAACACCGGCGGCAGCATCAGCGCCTGGGCGCTGGGCGAAGCCACCGGCATCGACGCGCAGGCGCTGTTCGGCTATGCGGTGGTCGACAACGCCAGCGGGATCGAGGCGGTGGGCCTGTACGCCGGCGCCACCGGCATCAGCGCGGTCGTCGCCTATGGCGACGCCGTGGTCCACAACAGCGGCGACGTCTACGCCGGTTCCATCTACGGCGATGCGATCGGCATCTACGCCTATTCGGTGGCGGGCGACGCCGGCGTCCAGAACAGCGGCGCCATCAGCGCGGTGTCCTACTACGGCCTTGCCGACGGCATCTTCGCCTCGGGCGCGGACGTCGAGGTGGCGAACTCGGGCGCGATCGAGACCTACGGCTACGCGTGGTCGGCCGGCATCGAGGCGCAGGGCTCGGATTCGGTGGCGGTCAGCAACAGCGGCGACATCAGCGCCAGCAGCTCGGGCTTCTACCAGGTCTACGCCTATTCGTTCGCCGACAACGCGGGCGGCGTCGTCGCCTACGCGCCGGGCGAGCATGCCTTCGGCATCTACGCGACCGGCGGCGAAGGCGGCGCGACCGTCGCCAACAGCGGCGACATCGAGGTGCAGGGCGGCTACGTCACCGGCATCGAGGTGCAGTCCGGCGGCGACATCGGCATCAGCAACAGCGGCGACATCGTCGCCGGCTCGGGCCTGCACAGCGCGGCCTATTACAACCCCGACACCTACACCGCCTACTACGTCTATACCGGCACCCAGGTGGCGACCGGCATCAACGCGACCAGCAACGGCGAAGGCGCGCACGTCGGGGTGAGCAACAGCGGCGACATCGTCGCCGACGGCATCTTCGGGGCCAGCGGCATCGCCGCGACCGCGAGCGGCCTGTACGGCACCGCCAGCGTGACCAATGCCGGCGACATCACCGCCTCCCAGTACGTCGGCAACGGCTACGGCGCGTTCGGCATCGTGGTGTCGGCGGACGGCGATGCGGGCATCAACACCAGCGGCACGATCGCGGTGACCTCGGGCGGGACCGGCTACGGCGCGGCGGCCCTGTCGTTCGCGGGCGACGCGATGGTGATCAACTCCGGCGACGTGAACGTCGAAGCCAGCACCGCCGGCAGCAAGTACTACGGCAGCTACGGCCTGCTGGCGTTCGCCGGCAACGGCTACGCGGCGGTGAACAACAGCGGCTCGGTCTCGGTCAGCAACGAAGGCATCCTGGCCGCGCCGGCGCGCGCGGTGGACGCGCAGGGCCAGCAGGGCGTGGGCGTGGTCAACAGCGGCTCGCTGTACGCCGACGGCAAGTACGCCTACGGCGTGTTCGCGGTCTCGACCGGCGGCGACGTGCACGTCAACAACACCGCGACCGGCGAGATCGGCTTCTACTCCTACCTCGGCTATGGCACCGGCATCCTCGCCGTGTCCGAAACCGGCGATGTCGGCATCGGCAACGCCGGTGCCATCGAAGGCTACGGCTATTCGCAGGGCGTCGGCATCTTCGCGCGCTCGAACGGCGGCGACGTCGGCATCAGCAATAGCAGCAGCGGCAGCATCGACGTGGTGTCTGCGGGCACGGCAGTGGGCATCTTCGCCCGCGCGGACTACGGCACGGCCACGGTAGTCAACGCCGGCGACATCACGGCGTCTGATTTCCCGGATACCCCCTACGTGGGCGATGCGGCTTACGGCATCCTCGCCCGCGGCGCGTATGCCCAGGTCGGCAACTCCGGCAGCGTCCTCGCGGACGGCTACTACTACGCGACCGGCATCATCGCCCGTTCGCTCTACGGCACCACGGTCAGCACTTCGGCCACCAGCGACATCGAAGCCTCCGCGCTGCTGGTCGCGATCGGCATCGAGGGACGCTCGGAATACGGCGACGTGTCGGTGAGCAATGCCGGCAGCATCAGCGTGGAGGGCGTCTACGGCGGCGGCGTCGGCATCCAGGCCTACAGCGGCCTCGGCGACGTGGTGGCCGCGAACACGGGCGACATCGTCGCCAGCTCGACCTACGGCACCGCGATCGGCGTGACCGGCTACTCGGTCGCTGGCAACACCACGGTCTCCAACGGCGGCTCGATCGAGTCGACCGGCGCCTACGGTGCCTATGGCATCGCGGCGCAGTCGTACCTGGGAGACGTCACGGTCGTCAACACCAGCACCGGCGACATCCATGCCGCGGCGCCCAGCCACGCCTACGGCATCTTCGCGCACGCCTACGGCGACGTGACCGTCAACAACGCGGGCCATGTCTCGGCAAGCGCCGACGACGGCGGGATTGCGGCCGCGGTGCTGATGGAATCGCTGTACGGGCACAGCACGCTGAACAACGCCGCGACCGGCTCGATCAGCGTCGACGGCAGCGATGGCGATGCGTTCGCCGTGATCGGCAGCGACGCGGTCGACACCATCAACAACAGCGGCCATCTCTACGGCGCGATCTCCCTGCTGGGCGGCAACGACGTCTTCAACAACCGCAGCGGCGGCGTGTGGGACGTGGCCGGCACCCTGAGCAGCGACTTCGGCGACGGCAACGACACCCTCACCAACCTCGCCGGCGGCGTGGTCACGATCGGCACCGGCGGCGTGATCGCGTTCGGCGACGGCAACGACGGCATCGTCAACGCCGGCAGCTTCCGCCTGAACGGCGGCGCGGTGACCATGGGCGCCGGCACCAACACGTTCAACAACGTCAACACGGTCAAGGCGCTCGGCAACAGCTCGATCGACATGGGCGGCGGCACCTTCACCAATGCCGGCCTGGTCGATTTCCTCGACGGCGCGACCGACGACAAGCTGACCCTGGCCGGCACCCTGGCCGGCACCGGCGGCCTCAACCTCGACCTGAACCTGGCGAACAACAGCGCCGACCAGCTGCAGGTGAACGGCAACGTGGCCGCCAACGCCGTGCAGTCGGTCAACGTCGTGTTCGCCGGCATGCCGACCAGCGCCCATCACTCGGCGGTGTTCGCGCGGGTGAGCGGGACCTCGGTGGCCGGCAATTTCGTCGGCGGGCAGATGATCGGCTACAACGAGCAGGCCAATTTCCTCGACCTCGCGCTCACCGTCAGCAGCCAGATCAATACCGCCAACACCGCCGCCGACGTGTTCTCGATCAACCTGGACGTGGTCGGGCTGAACGACACCGGCACCATCGCCGCGAACGTCGCGTCCGGCGCGGCCGGCATGCTCAACGCGCAGGTCGGCACCTTCAAGCAGCGCATGGGCGTGAACCCGTACGGCGACGCCGGCAAGGTGATGAGCGCGTTCTTCCGCACCTACACCAGCGAAGGCGACGTCAATCCGGACCACGTGGCGGCCAACTTCGGCCAGGGCGGCAACTTCGACTACGACCTCAGCACCTGGGGCCGTGAAGTCGGGGTCAATGCCAACCTGTTCGGCAACTTCCACGCCGGCCTCACCGTCGGCACCGCCGATGGCCGCCAGCGCCTGACCGGTGCCGGCATCGGCAGCAATCGCATGGACGGCATGACCTGGGGCCTGTACGCCACCTGGTTCGCGCCGCAGGGCTTCTACGTCGACGTGTCCGGCCGCTGGATGGCGGTGGACGTGCGCTCGGCCTCGGCGGCCGGCCAGCAGGAAACCCGCGCCCACACCGGCGCATGGAACCTCGAAGCCGGTTACCAGTGGACGCTGGGCGGGCTGTCGGTGGTGCCGCAGTTGCAGTACACCCGCACCGAGGTCCAGGACGTCCGCGCCATCCATGCCGACCGCGCCGTCTTCGAAGGCCATGGCGGCACGTCCGAGCGCGCCCGCCTGGGCGTGGAGGTCAGCAAGACCTTCCAGTCCGGCAACGTCCGCTGGACCCCGTACGGCTCGATCAACGCGATCCGCGAGTTCGATGGCGAGATGGGTTACACCGTCGCCGACAACTTCTTCGGCAGCACCAGCACCGAAGGCACCAGCACCATGGCCGAACTGGGCCTGGGCGTGCAGACCGGCGGCTGGGGCTTCACCCTCGGCGCCAACTGGGTCGATGGCGGCGCATTCAAGAGCACGGTGGGCGGGCAGGCGGTCATTCGCTTCGCCTGGTAAAGCAGGGCGCGGGCCCGGCCAAAACGCCGGGTCCGCCGTTCAAAGTAGTCGGAGTACCCGGTTAAGTGTCGACAGAGAAAACCCCGGACCCAGGTCCGACCCAGGACGGCAACGACAAGCCCGAACTGGACACGGGACTGGACGCGGTCGGTGTTGAAGCCGCCGCCGCCGCGCCCGCGCCGGCCAATGCCGGCAAGCCGCCGCGCGACCTGACCAAGCTGAAGGTCGAGAAGGGCTGCTCGCGCGGCCTGGCCGGATGGCTGGGCCAGCACAAGCTGTCGCTGGCGATCACCTCCTACCAGTCGGGCCGCATCTACCTGGTCGGCAGCGACAAGCAGGGCCGGGTGTCGTTCTTCGAGCGCATCTTCGAGCGCGCGATGGGCGTGGTCGGCAACGCGCAGCGGATCTACCTGGGCGGCCTGTACCAGCTGTGGCGGTTCGAGAACGTGCTGCGCCCGAACGAGGTCATCCACGGCCAGTTCGACAAGTGCTACGTGCCGCGCAACGCGCAGACCATCGGCGACCTGGACATCCACGAGCTCGGCATCCAGGCCAACGGCAAGGTCATCTTCGTCAACACCAAGTATTCCTGCCTGGCCGAGCTGAGCCAGACCCACAGCTTCAAGGCGGTGTGGAAGCCGAAGTTCATCAGCAAGCTCGCGCCGGAAGACCGTTGCCACCTCAACGGGCTGGCGATGGTCGACGGCAAGGCCAAGTACGTGACCGCGGTCTGCAGGAGCGACAGCGTCGACGGCTGGCGCGACCGCCGCCAGGACGGCGGCGTGGTGATCGACGTCGAGACCGACGAGGTCGTCTGCGAAGGGCTGTCGATGCCGCACTCGCCGCGCTGGCACAACGGCAAGCTGTGGCTGCTCAATGCCGGCACCGGCCATTTGGGTTGGGTGGACTTCGCCACCAAGAAATTCGTGCCGCATACCTTCGTGCCGGGCTTCGCCCGCGGCCTGTCGATCATCGGCAACGTCGCCGCGGTCGGCCTGTCGAAGCCGCGCAACCAGCGCTTCGAGGGCCTGCAGCTGGACGAGGAACTGAAGAAGCGGGATGCCGAGCCGTGGTGCGGGGTGCAGATCGTGTCGCTGGCCAATGGCGACGTGACCAACTGGATCCGCTTCGAGGGCGACATCACCGAGATCTTCGACATCGCCTTCCTGCCGAACGTGAAGAACCCGATGATGATCGGCCTGCGCACCCCCGAGATCCGCGACCTGATCACCTTCGAATCCGACCTGCCGCCGGAGGCGCCCGCCGCATGAACCACGCCCGCATCCTGTTCTGCCTGCTGCTTGCCTTGCCTGCCTCGCAGGCGTGGGCGCAGGCGGCGAAGCCGGCGGCAGCGCCACAGGCCAGGCCAGCGGCGGATCCGGCGGCCGAGGCGTTCGGCGCCTGGGACAAGGATCGCAACGGCAGCCTGTCCCTGCCGGAGTTCCGCGCCGGCTGGCAGCAGGTGCAGCGCACCGCCGAGATGCAGGCGCGCCTGCGCCACCAGTTCGCCACGGTGGATGCCAACAAGAACGGCGCGATCGACCCCGGCGAGTACGGCGGCCTGTTGCTGGTCAAGAACGCCGGCAAGAGCGCGCCGCAGATGTCGGTGTTCGATGCCAACAAGGACGGCAAGCTGGCCTTCCCCGAATACGTGAAGCTGGTGCAGACGCTGGCGCCGCAGGAAGCCAAGGGCGCCGCGAAGTGAAGATCGAGATCGTCCCGGTCTGGAAGCAGGTCACGCCCGAACTGGCGCAGGAACTGATGGCGTTCTGGCGCGACAACAAGGCCATCGGCGACGATGCCGCCGCGGCCGCGCGCGCCTTGCAGGCGGTCTGCATCGCCCGCGACGAAGCCGGCACGCTGTGCGGCGTCGGCACCGCGGTGGTCAAGGTGCTGCCGCGGCTGCGCCAGCCGATGCACTACTACCGCCAGTATTTCGCCAAGAGCCTGCGCGGCCACCACCAGGAACTGCCGTTCTACCTGCGCGCCAAGCAGGTCCTGCAGGACTACAACGCCGCGCGCGAACGGCCGGAGAGCCTCGGCATCCTGCTCGAAGTCGAGAACGGCAAGATCGCCGCCGCCTACCGGCGCGCGCACGAACCGTCGTTCGACGCCACCTTCATCGGCTATTCGCCGCGCGGCCTGCAATTGCGCGTGTCCTATTTCGACGGCGCCGAATTGCTGCCGCCGGCACCGGTGCGCGGCCCGGCAGTGGCCGTGCGCGGCGCGCAACAACACGATCCATCCCGCATCCAACCCGCAAGCCGGCGCGGCAACGTCCGGTCCTGATCACCACGGAACACCCACGGAGAATCGCGCCATGAACGTCCAGATGTCCCTGTTGAGCCTCGCCATCGTTTCCGGGCTTGCCATGTCGGGTTCCGCGGATGCGGCCGGCAACCAGCGCTCCGCCGCCATCGCCCGCGCCAATGCGCTGGTCGCGGGACCCGCCGCGGCGGCGCTGCATCGCGCCAATGCCGACAGCTTCGTCGCCCGCGACGCGGTGGTCGACGCCGACGGCACCGAGCACGTGCGCTACCAGCGCAACTACAACGGCCTGCCGGTGATCGGCGGCGATTTCGTGGTGCAGTCGCGCAACGGCAAGGTCGGCAAGATCAGCCAGACCCTGCGCAGCGCAGCGCGCCCGTCGCTGAAGCCGGTGGTGACCTCCGACCAGGCCATCGTCGAAGCCGGCAGCCGCTTCGGCAGCCATTTCCAGGGCGCCCCGAGCTCGCGCCTGGTGGTCTACGCCCGCGGCGCCAGCCCGGTGCTCGCCCATGAAGTCGTGTTCAAGGGCATCAAGGCCGACCAGACCGAAACCGAAATGCATTATTTCGTCGATGCGCGCAACGGCAGCGTGCTCGACCAGTGGGACGAAGTGCAGACCGCGAAGCCGGGCCCGGGCGGCAACGCTTGCTCTGGCGCCGTGGCCGCGGTCGGCACCGGCAAGTCGCTGACCGAAGGCGACGTGGTCCTGAACACCACCAAGTGCGGCAGCACCTACCAGATGGTCGACATGACCCGCGGCGGCGGCGCCACCAACAACATGGCGATGAAGACCGCCGGCATGGGCAGCGTGTTCTCCGGCACCACCAACATCTGGGGCAACAACCTGGTCAGCAATGCGCAGACCGCCGCCGCCGACGCCCACTACGGCGTGGCCACCACCTGGGACTACTACAAGAACGTGCACGGCCGCTCCGGCATCGCCAACGACGGCCAGGGTGCGGTCAGCCGCGTCCACTACGGCCGCAACTACGCCAATGCCTCGTGGAGCGACAGCTGCTTCTGCATGACCTTCGGCGACGGCGACAACGGCGCCACCATCCTGCCGCTGGTCGCGCTGGACATCGCCGGCCACGAGATGTCGCACGGCGTGACCAGCCGTTCCGCCGACCTGATCTACAGCGGCGAGTCCGGTTCGCTGAACGAGTCCACCTCGGACATCTTCGGCACCATGGTCGAGTACTACGCCAACAACGCGAACGATCCGGGCGACTACGTGATCGGCGAAGAGCTGTACGCGAACAACGCGAACATGAGCAAGGCGATCCGCTACATGTTCAAGCCGACCCTGGACAACTACTCGCAGGATTGCTACGACCCGGCGACCACGCCGACCTTCGAAGTGCACGGCGGCTCCGGCATCGGCAACCACTTCTTCTACCTGCTCGCCGAAGGCGCGGTGGTGCCGGCCGGCTTCGGCGCCGGCAGCTGGGCCAACCTGAGCCCGGCGGCGCTGGTCTGCAACGGCAACACCGCGATCACCGGCATCGGCCGCGCCGCGGCGCAGAAGATCTGGTACCGCGCGCTGACCGTGTACATGACCTCCAGCACCAACTACGCCGGTGCCCGCGCGGCCACCATCAGCGCCTCGACCGACCTGTACGGCGGCGCTTCGGCGCAGACCAATGCGGTCAAGGCGGCGTGGAGCGCGGTCAACGTCAACTGACCCGACCCGCGGCAGGAACGCGAACGGCCCGCGCAAGCGGGCCGTTTCGTTTGGATCGAAGCGACATCGAAGGCGACGCGCCCGGAGGGGCGAGTCGATGCGCATGCGAACCGCAGGTTCGCGCATCGGTGAGCGCCTGAGCGCTGTGCGCGAAGGCCGGCCCGCTTCCAACAGACGAATGTCTGTTCAATCACGACGAAGCGACATCGAAGATGGCGCGCCCGGAGGGATTCGAACCCCCGACCAATGGCTTCGGAAGCCACTACTCTATCCGGCTGAGCTACGGGCGCGTGCCGTGCGATGACCTGCATCGCGGACGCGCATTCTCGCACGATTGCCTGCCGCCGCGCCGCTGCTAGGCTAGGCGCATGGCCTACGAACGCGATTCCCAGCCGATTCCCGCACCCGAACCGCGCTGGCGCGAACGCTTGCGCCAGTACTGGAAACTGGTGCGCGCCGATCGGCCGATCGGCTGGCTGCTGCTGCTGTGGCCGACCTGGTGGGGCCTGTGGGCCGCGGCGAAGGGCGTCCCGCCGATCTGGCCGCTGCTGGTGTTCTCGCTGGGCGTGTGGCTCACCCGTTCCGCCGGGTGCGTGATCAACGACTACGCCGACCGCTGGCTGGATCCGAACGTCGAGCGCACCAAATCGCGGCCGCTGGCGACCGGCGCCGTATCGGGGCGCGAGGCGCTGGCCGTGTTCGCGGCGCTGATGCTGCTCGCGTTCGCGCTGGTGCTCACGCTGAACCGCCTGACGATCTGGATGAGCGTGGTCGGCGTGCTGCTCGCCGCCAGCTATCCCTACCTCAAGCGCTATACCTACCTGCCGCAGGTCTACCTCGGTATGGCGTTCGGATGGGGCATCCCGATGGGCTTCGCCGCGCTCACCGGCTCGGTGCCGCCGGTGGCCTGGGTGCTGTACCTGGCCAACATCTTCTGGGCCACCGCCTACGACACCTGGTACGCGATGGTCGACCGCGACGACGACATCCGCATGGGCGCGAAATCCACCGCGATCCTGTTCGGCGAGATGGACCTGGTCGCGCAGGGCGTGCTGTACGGCTGCATGTTCTTCGCACTGGCGCTGGTCGGGCGCGAGCTGCAGATGCAGTACTGGTACTGGGTGGGGCTGGCGCTTGCCGCGGTATTGGTGGGCTACGAATTCGCCATCGCCCGCACCCGCCGGCGCGATGCCTGCTTCCGCGCCTTCCTGCACAACAACTGGACGGGGATGGCGATCTTCGCCGGGATCGCCGCGGATTTCGCCTTCCGCTGAGCGTCACGCCACCCGCGCGCAGACCCAGGCATCCACCCGCTGCACGCCCGCCGCGCGCAAGGCCCGCGCGGCCGCATGCAGGGTCGCGCCGGTGGTCATCACGTCGTCCACCAGCACGACATGCGCGGGCAGCGTGGCGCGATCGGCGACGACGAAGGCGTCGCGCAGGTTGCGCTGCCGGGCTGCGGCATCCAGCCGCGATTGCGCGGTGGTGGTCTTGGATCGGCGCAGCGCGCCGCCAAGCAGCGGCAGCCGCAATGCGCGCGCCAGCGGCACCGCCAACTCCAGCGCCTGGTCGTAGCCGCGCCGGCGCAGGCGCGCGCGGTGCAGCGGCAGCGGGATGATGGCTTCGGGGCGCGGCAGCAATGCGCAACGTTCGGCCATGGCCTGCGCCAGTACCCGGCCGGCGGCGAAGTCGCCGTGGAATTTCAGCCGCGGCAGCAAGCGATCCAGCGGGAAGGCGTAGTCGAATGCGGCATGCGCCCGATCCAGCGGAGGAGGCCGTTGCAGGCAGTCCCCGCAGATGCCCGGCTGCGGCAACGGCAGGGCGCAACGCCGGCAGGCCGGTCCTTGCCAGGGCAGGGCGGCGTGGCAGGCCGCGCACAGGTCGAGGCCCCGCGACCCGCGCTCGCCGCAGACCAGGCAGCGCAGGGCGAACAGCCAGGGCAAAGGAGCGGCCAGGCAGCCGTCAACTTTTCCGGGGAGAGATCGGTTGACGGTGCCGGCCATGCATTCCAGACTGCCGGCTTCGTCGCCGCACGTCTGTCGGGGAATCCCTATGCCTGCCATCACTGAATTCCCTATCCGCCACGACTGGTCGCGCGCCGAGGTCGAAGCCCTGTTCGACCTGCCCCTGCCGGAGCTGCTGCATCGCGCCGGCAGCGCGCACCGCCTGCATTTCGATCCGGCCGAGGTGCAGGTCAGCACCCTGCTGTCGGTGAAGACCGGCGGCTGCCCGGAGGATTGCGGGTATTGCCCGCAGGCCGCGCGCTACCACACCGGCGTCGATGCGACCAAGCTGATGGAAACCGAAGCAGTGGTCGAGAAGGCCAGGCAGGCCAAGGCCGCCGGCGCCTCGCGCTTCTGCATGGGCGCGGCCTGGCGTTCGCCGAAGGACCGCGACGTGCCCAAGGTGGCGGCGATGATCCGCGAGGTGAAGGCGCTCGGCCTTGAGACCTGCGCCACCCTCGGCATGCTGTCGGGCGAGCAGGCGCAGGCGCTGAAGGCGGCCGGCCTCGATTACTACAACCACAACCTCGATACCGATCCCGAGTTCTACGGCGACATCATCCATACCCGCGAAATGCAGGATCGTTTCGACACGCTCTCGCACGTGCGCGATGCCGGCATGAAGACCTGCTGCGGCGGCATCGTCGGCATGGGCGAATCGCGCCGCCAGCGCGCCGGCCTGCTGCAGACGCTGGCGAATTTGCCTGCGCATCCGGACTCGGTGCCGATCAACCGGCTGGTGCAGGTCGAAGGCACGCCGCTGCACGGCACGGTCGAACTGGATCCGTTCGAGTTCGTGCGCAGTATCGCCGTCGCCCGCATCCTGATGCCGGCGTCGATGGTGCGCTTGTCCGCCGGTCGCGAGACGATGAGCGATGAACTGCAGGCGCTGTGCTTCGCCGCCGGCGCGAATTCGATCTTCTACGGCGAAAAATTGCTGACCACCGGCAATCCGGATACCGAACGCGACATGGCGCTGTTCGCGCGCCTGGGCCTGCGCCCGATGCGGGTGGAGAACGCGAAGGACGACAGCATCGACGCCTGCACCACCACGGTCCACGCCGGCATCACCGAAGCGGCTTGAGCGATGTCGCGTGAAAGCCTGCAGGCACGCGCGATCGCCGCGCGCGCGCAGCGCGAGGCCGCGCATCGCCGTCGCCACGCGCGCACGGTGGCGCGGCGCGAAGGCGTGCGCTGCAGCGTCGATGGCCGCGAGGTAGTGAATTTCTGCAGCAACGATTACCTCGGCCTGTCGCAGCATCCGCAGGTGATCGCGGCGTTGCGCGATGCCGCCGGCGAAGGCGCGGGCGCGACCGCCTCGCACCTGGTCTGCGGGCACGGCGAACAGCATGCGGCACTCGAGCGCGAACTCGCCGACTGGCTGCAGGCGCCGCGCGCGCTGCTGTTCGGCAGCGGCTACATGGCCAACCTGGCGGTGCTGCAGGCGCTGCTGGGCGATGGCGACCTGTGCGTGCAGGACAAGCTCAACCATGCGTCGTTGATCGACGCGGCGCGGCTGGGCGGCTGCGTGTTCAAGCGCTATCCGCATGCCGATGCCGAAGGCGCCGCGCGCCAGCTGGCGACGCAGGCCGGCGGCGCCGCGCTGCTGTCCAGCGACGGGGTGTTCTCGATGGATGGCGATGTCGCGCCGCTCGGCGAACTGGCGCGGGTCGCGCGCGCGCAACAGGCCGCGCTGTACATCGACGATGCGCATGGTGTCGGCGTGCTAGGCGAGGCGGGGCGAGGCAGTGTCGATCACGCCGGACTCGCATCGGACGCAGTTCCCCTGCGGCTGGTCACCTTCGGCAAGGCGCTTGGTGGTGCCGGTGCCGCCGTGATCGGCGATGCCGATCTCATCGGCCATCTCGCGGAAACCGCGCGGCCCTACATCTACACTACCGCGCTGCCGCCGGCGCAGGTCGCGGCCACGCGCGAGGCGGTGCGCATCGCGCGCACGGGCGACGGCCTGCGCGAACGCCTGAACGCCAACATCGAACGATTGAAGGCCGGCGCACAGGCGCGCGGCCTGGCGCTGATGCCGTCCGATACGCCGATCCAGCCCTTGTTGGTCGGCAGCGATGCGCAGGCGCTGGCGATGGCGGCTGCGCTGGAAGACCAAGGCTGCTGGGTCGCGCCGATCCGGCCGCCGACCGTGCCGGAAGGCAGCGCGCGCCTGCGCATCACGCTCAGCGCCGCGCACGAAACCGCGCAAGTCGAAGGCCTGCTGGATGCATTGGCACGCGCGCGCGACCGGGTGATGGCATGAGCCTGCGCGTGGACGTGGCCGGCAGCGGTCCGCCGCTGGTGCTGCTGCACGGCTGGGCGATGCACGGCGGGATCTTCGCGCCGCTGGTCGAGGCGCTGCGCGCGCAGCGCACCCTGCACGTGGTCGACCTGCCGGGCCATGGCCACAACCGCGACTGCGGCGTGCCGCTGCAACTGGAGGCGTTCGCGCGCGCGGTGCTGGACGCGGTGCCGGATGCGCCGTGGTGCGGTTGGTCGTTGGGCGGCCTGGTCGCATTGCATGCGGCATCGAAACATCCAGAACGGATTCCGGCGTTGGCGATGGTCTGCGCCACGCCGAAGTTCGTGGTCGCCGAGGACTGGCCGCAGGGCATGCCGCGGCAGGTGTTCGCGGGTTTCGCCGCCGGCCTGCGCGACGACTGGCGCGGCACCATCGACCGCTTCATCGCGCTGGAAGCGTTCGGCTCCGACCACATGCGCGAGGAATTGCGGATGCTGCGCGACGCGGTGCTGGCGCGCGGCGAACCGGCGACGCATGTGCTGGCCGAAGGCCTGCGCGTGCTGGAAGACAGCGACCTGCGCGCGGCGTTGCCCGCGCTTTCCGTGCCCAGCCTGTGGATCGCCGGCCGCCGCGACCGCCTGGTGAATCCGCAGGCGATGCGGACATCCGCCGACATCGCGCCCGACGCGCGCTTCGTGCAGGTCGAACACGCCGGGCATGCGCCGTTCCTGACCCATGCCGATGAAGTCGCAGGCGCGCTGCTCGGCTTCCTTGCGGAGCAGGGCGCATGAGCGCGCCGTTGTTCGATGCCAGGCAGGTGCGCCGCGCGTTCTCGCGCTCGGCGGCCAGCTACGACGCCGCGGCGCGGCTGCAGCACGCGGTGGAAGCGCGGCTGCTGGAATCGCTGGACTACCTCGACGATCCCGCGCTGAAGCGCGAGGCGCCGCAACGCGTGCTCGACCTCGGCTGCGGCACCGGCCGCGCCAGCATCGCGATGCAGAAGCGCTGGCCGAAGGCGGAGCTCGTCTCGCTCGACCTGGCCTGGCCGATGCTGCGGCAGGCGCGCGAGGCGGCGAAGCGTTCGGCGGGATGGCTGTCGAACCCCTTCGCGCGCAGGCCGGCGCAGGTGTGCGCGGACGCGCGCGCGCTGCCGCTGGTGGATGCCTCGGTCGACGTGCTGTTCTCCAACCTGTGCCTGCAATGGGTGGAGGACCTCGACGCGCTGTTCGCCGGCTTCCGCCGCGTGCTCAAGCCGCATGGCCTGCTGCTGGTTTCGACGTTCGGCCCGGAAACCCTGTGGGAACTGCGCGAGGCCTTCGCCCACGCCGACGACGCGCCGCATGTGAGCCCGTTCGCCGACATCGCCGGCTTCGGCGATGCGCTGGTGCGCGCCGGCTTCCACCAGCCGGTGCTGGACCGCGAAGAAGAAACCACGCATTACCAAGACCTGCCCGCGCTGATGCGCGAGCAGCGCGCGATCGGCGCGACCAATGCGCTGGCCTCGCGCCGGCACACGCTGACCGGACGCGCGCGTTTCGCCGCGGCGGCCGACGCATATGAAGCGCATCGCGGTGCGCACGGCCTGCCGGCAACCTGGGAAATCATCACGGCGATGGCGTGGGCGCCCGAAGCCGGCACCCCGATCCGCGAAGGCGGCATCGACGTCACCGCGGTGCCGCTGTCGCGCATCCCGATCCGGCGGCGCGGTTGAGCGCGCCGCGCCGCGCGCTGCTGGCGGTCGGCATCTCGCTGCTGTCGGCGCTGTTCTTCACCGCGACCTACGTGCTCAACCGCGCCGCCGCGGTCGAGGGCGGGCACTGGGCGTGGACCGCGGCGCTGCGTTACCTGTTCGTGCTGCCGCTGCTGTTGCCGCTGATGCCGTGGCAGGGCGGCGTCGCGCCGGTGGCGAAGGCGATCCGCGCCGCGCCGGGCGCGTGGCTGCTGTGGAGCGGGATCGGCTTCGTGCTGTTCTACATGCTGCTCAGCTACGCCGCGGCGAGCGGGCCGTCGTGGCTGGTCGCGGCGAGTTTCCAGACCACGGTGGTGGCCGGCATGCTGTGCGCGCCGCTGCTGTACGACGATGCGCGCGCACGCATCCCGCGCGCGGCGCTGGGGGTGGGCGTGCTGATCATCGCCGGCGTGCTGCTGATGCAGTTCGGCCATGCGCATGGCGCGCTCGACCGCAAGGCGTGGATCGCGCTGCTGTGCGTGGTCGCCAGCGCGTTCGCGTATCCGCTCGGCAATCGCGGGCTGCTGCTGCACCTGGAACGCCGTGGTATCGAACTCAACGCGACCCAGCGGGTGTTCGGCCTGAGCCTGGCCAGCCTGCCGGCGTGGCTGGCGTTGTCGGCATGGGCGTGGTTGCAGGCGGGGCCGCCGTCGGCATCGCAGGTCGGGTTGGCGCTGGGCGTGGCGATCAGTGCCGGCGTGGTCGCCACCATCCTGTTCTTCCAGGCCACCGGCATGGTTCGCGACAACGCCACCGCGCTCGGTGCGGCCGAAGCGATGCAGGCCGCGGAAGTGCTGTTCGCGGCCATGCTCGGCGCGCTGTTCCTGGGCGAAGCCTGGCCGCGCGGCCAGGCGCTTGCCGGCGCTGCGCTGGTGGTGGCCGGCATCGTCCTGTTCGCCTGGATCGTGGCGCACGATGCGCGACGCAGCGCGCGCGAGGCGGAAGCGTTGCGGTCCGATCGCGGGAACTGAGCCGGCGCGGCTTCAGCGCACCTGCGCCAGCCAGTCTTCCAGGTTGTAGTAGTTGGTCACCCGCGCGATCAGGCCGGCGCCGCCTCGGTCGAACTTGATGTCGAAGAACGCGCCGCCGGGCAGCACATAGGCCTGCCCGTGCGCGGGCGGCAGGCCGTCGTCGGCTTCGAGATATTCGCCGTGCACCATGTACTCGGCGGCGGCGCGCGCGCCGTCCGGCGAGGCCATCACCACCACGTCGCGCAACTGCTCGCGATAACAGCGCGCCATGCGCTGCTGGAACGCGGCGAACGCGGCCTTGCCGGTTTCGCGCGGGCCCTGGTTGAGGTCGTGGACCACGTCGTCGGCGAGCAATCCCTGCATGCCGGCCCAGTCGCCGCGGTTGAATGCGGCGTAGTAGGCCAGGACCAGTTCGGTGGCGCGGTCGTGCGCGCGGGTGCCGTCGATTTTCATGGCTGCGCTTCCCTGGCGATGGCGAACAATTCCGGCAGTGCGTCGAGGTCGACGTTGCCGCCGGAGAGGATGATGCCGACCCGGCGCCCCTCGAACAATGGACGATGCGCCAGCACCGCGGCCAGCGCGGTCGCGGACGAGGGTTCGACCAGCTGCTTGGTGCGGGTCCATGCCAGGCGCATCGCCGCCACGACCTGCCTGTCGTCGACGGTCAGCACCTGCGCGCCGGCAGTGCGCAGGATCCCGAAATTGATCGCGCCGAGGGTGCCGCGCAAGCCGTCGCAGATCGTGTCCGGCACGAAGTCGTGGTCGAGCACGCCGGTTGCGAAGGAACGCGCGCCATCGGCGGCGCCGCTGGGTTCGGCCAGATAGAGCCGGCAGTGCGGCGCCAGCGCGCGCATCGCCAGCGCCGTGCCGGCGGCCAGCCCGCCGCCGCCCAGCGGCACCACCAGCGCCTCGAGGTCGGGATGCGCGGTCAGCAATTCCAGTGCGGCGGTGCCTTGCCCGGCGATGACCCGCGGATCGGTGTAGGGATGCACCAGGGTCGCGCCGGTATCGGCCAGGACCTGCGCGCACACCGCCTCGCGGGCGGCGATGCTCGCGGCGCAGGGATGCAGGATCGCGCCATACGCCGCGATCGCGGCCAGCTTGGCGCGCACCGCGCCTTCCGGCACCACCACGTGGCAGGGAATGCCGCGGCCGCGGGCGGCGAGCGCGAGCGCCGCGCCATGGTTGCCGGAGGAGTGGGTGACCACGCCGCGCGCGGCGCTCGCCTCATCCAGCGACCACACCGCGTTGCAGGCGCCGCGGAACTTGAACGCGCCGATCCGCTGCAAATGCTCGCACTTGAATTGCAGGCGCGCGCCGGTTTCGGCGTCCAGCGCCCGCGAGGCAATGGTCGGGGTGGCGTGTGCGTGGCCGGCGATCCGCGCGGCGGCGGCAAGCACTTCGGCGAAACCCGGCATCGGAAGCGTCGTCATCGGCGCATGCTAGCGCAGGCGATGAATGGTTCAGCGTGCGATGCTGCGTCCGGCGCGGATTAAGCACGGATTCAATGCGCCGGATCGAAGCTGCACGGGTCTACACGGGGGAACCACGCCATGTTGCGCAACTACCTGCTTTCCGCCCTGGCCGCCGCCATGTTGGCCGGCTGCGCGACCGATTACGCCTATCGCGATGGCGACGGCGGCGATTACTACTACGGCCAGCCGCGGACGGAGTACCGCTACCACGGCGCGTACGGCTATTTCGGCGGGATCGGCTATGGCAGCTACGCGCCCGGCTATTACTACGACCGTTACGGGCGGCTGGTCTACGCCAATCCGTACGGTTACTACGGCTATCCCTATGGCGGCGGCAGCTGGTGGTACCGGCCGCACCCGCGCCCGAACCATGATGGGCACGACGACGATGGCGACGACGGCCACCATGGCGACCGCGCCGAGCGCAGGCCGCCGTGGCGCGACCTCGGCAGCTTGGTCCCGCCCGGCGAGCGGATTGCGCCGGATGGCGATGACGATGCGCGGCCGCGCGCGCGCCGGCAGCGGATGCCCATGCCGATGCCGATGATGTCCGGCCCGCAGCGCGAGCAACCTTCGATCGCCTCGCCGATGCCGCGCATGCGCAGTGATGACGGCGGCGGTTCGCGCATGGGCCGTGCGATCCGCGGTGCGAAGGGCGGTTCTTCCGCCGACGAATGAACGTGATGTGCGTCACACTGTGACCGCTTGTCGGCCCGCACCTGACCAAATGCGTCACACCGGAGTTCGAAGCGAGTAAGCTCGTCACCGCCGGCGACCTGTGGGGACCTCCGGATCCCCCCTGTTCCGTCACCCCTGCAGTCGCCGGCACTTCTTTCCCGCCACCAGCGCATCGCCGCTGGTCGCCGAAATCCCGAAACGAACGCGCCGAAAAAAGTGAGGGCCGAATGTCCCCCGACATTCGGCCCTCGAGCGTCCTCGGCGTGCGCAGTACCGGCCCCTGTTCAGTCCGGTCGCGGCGCTTGCGCGCTGCCACGTCGAGTGCTGCTGGAGTTATCGCAGGAACCGTGCCAACCATGTCGGTCGTTCAGCAAGGGCCTGACCGGCAACGGGACTAGAATGCGCCCGCAATGAGCGAATCCTTCTACAACTTCGACGTGATCGTGATCGGCGGCGGCCATGCCGGCACCGAGGCCGCGCTCGCGGCCGCGCGCGCCGGTGCGCGCACCTTGCTGCTCAGCCACAGCATCGAGACCGTCGGCGCGATGAGCTGCAATCCCGCCATCGGCGGCATCGGCAAGGGCCACCTGGTCAAGGAAATCGACGCGCTCGGCGGGATCATGGCCAAGGCCGCGGACGCCGCCGGCATCCAGTGGCGCACGCTCAATGCCTCGAAGGGTCCCGCGGTGCGTGCGACGCGCTGCCAGGCGGATCGCGCGCTGTACCGCGCCTACATCCGCAACGCGGTCGAGCACCAGCCGAACCTCACGGTGTTCCAGGCCGCGGTCGACGATCTCGTCATCGAAGGCGAGGCCGTGCGCGGCGCGATCACCAACACCGGCCTGCGCTTCAGCGCGCCTACGGTGGTGCTGACCGCCGGCACCTTCCTCGCCGGCAAGATCCACATCGGCGAGACCCAGTACGCCGCCGGGCGCATGGGCGATCCGCCATCGACCGCGCTCGCCCACAAGCTGCGCGAAGGCCGCTTCGTGGTGGACCGGCTGAAGACCGGCACGCCGCCGCGCATCGACGGCCGCACCCTCGACTATTCGAAGATGGACGAACAGCCCGGCGACGATCCGCGCCCGGTGATGTCGTTCATGGGCAGCGACGCCGACCATCCGGCGCAGGTGAGTTGCTGGATCACCCACACCACCGAACGCACCCACCAGCTCATCCGCGATGCGCTGCATCGTTCGCCGCTGTATTCGGGGCAGATCGAGGGCATCGGCCCACGCTACTGCCCGAGCATCGAGGACAAGGTGGTGCGTTTCGCCGAGAAGGCCAGCCACCAGATCTTCGTGGAACCCGAAGGCCTGTCCGTCACCGAGATCTATCCGAACGGGATCAGCACCTCGCTGCCGTTCGACGTGCAGCTGGACCTGGTGCGCAGCATCATCGGTTTCGAAAACGCCCACATCACCCGGCCCGGTTACGCCATCGAATACGACTTCTTCGATCCGCGCGGGCTGAAGAGTTCGCTGGAAACGAAAGCGGTGGCCGGGCTGTTCTTCGCCGGGCAGATCAACGGCACCACCGGTTACGAGGAAGCCGCGGCGCAGGGCCTGTTGGCCGGCGTCAATGCCGCGCGCTTCGTGCGGCAGCAGGAGGCGTGGTCGCCGCGCCGCGACGAGGCCTACCTCGGCGTGCTGGTCGACGACCTGATCACCCAGGGCACCAGCGAGCCCTACCGCATGTTCACCAGCCGCGCCGAATACCGGCTGCAGCTGCGCGAGGACAATGCCGATGCGCGCCTGACGCCGGTCGGGCGGGAGCTGGGCCTGGTCGACGACGCGCGCTGGGCCGCGTTCTCGCGCAAACGCGAGGCGGTCATCGCCGAAACCGCGCGCCTGTCGGCGCTGTGGGCGGCGCCGAACAATGCGCTGGGTGCGGCGCTGGCGGAACACGCCGGCGTCGAGGTCACCCGCGAGGCGAATGCGATCGACCTGCTGTGCCGGCCCGAACTGGATTACGCCAGCCTGATGCGGGTGCCGGCGCTCGGCCCGGGCGTGGACGATGCCAAGGTGGCCGAGCAGGTCGAGATCGAGACCAAGTACGCCGGCTACCTCGACCGCCAGCGCGACGAGATCGCGCGCCAGCGGCGCAACGAAACCACCGCGATCCCGGACGGCTTCGACTACGCGCTGGTGCATGGCCTGTCCGCGGAGGCGCTGCAGAAACTGCAACGCGTGCGTCCGCAGACGGTGGGCCAGGCGCAACGCATCCCGGGCATGACACCGGCGGCGATTTCGCTGCTGCTGGTGCACCTGGAACGCCAGCGCCGCGAACGCGCCGCCTGACCAACGCGGTCGACGTTCCCGTCCGCGGCAGAGGCGTATCCTGCGCGGATGAAAACGCGCATCGCATTCGCCATCGTCATGGCCCTCTCCGCGCTGGTCGCGTGCAAGCGCGAATCCGCGGCCCCGCCAGCCGCCAATCCGAACGGCGATTACCGGGTCGAGGTCTGGCCCTTGCCCGCGGCCGCGGGTTCGATGTCGCCCGATCTTGCCGTCGCGCCGGGTGGCCGCCTGCTGCTGAGCTGGATCAACCGCCAGGATGGCCGCCGCAACGCGCTGCAATTCTCCAGCTATACCGACGAGGGCGGTTGGCAAAGCCAGCCGCGCACGATCGCGGTGGGCCATGCACTGGTCGCGAACTGGGCGGACACGCCGCACATCCTGGCCACCGCCGACGGCGCGCTGTGGACGCAATGGCTGCAGAGCAGCGAAGGCAGCCCGAGCGGCTACGACACCGTGCTGGCGCGTTCGCGCGACGGCGGCATGCGTTGGGAGCAGGTCACCCGGGTCAACGACGATGGGCTGGCGGCCGAACACGGTTTCGCCGCGCTGTGGCCGGCGGGCGTGGACACGCTGGGCATCGCCTGGCTCGATGGCCGCGCGCAGGCGCAGAGCGAAGGCCACCATGGCGGCGGCGCGATGCAGCTGCGCGCGAACGCGTTCGACATGAGCCTGAATCGCAGTGCCGATGCACAGCTCGACACGGCGACCTGCGATTGCTGCCAGACCGATGTCGCGGTCACCGACAAGGGGCCGCTGCTGGCCTACCGCGACCGCGATGCGAACGAGATCCGCGACATCGCGGTGCTGCGCTTCGAGGCCGGCAAGTGGAGCGCGCCGAAACCGGTGCATGCGGACGGCTGGAAGACCGAAGCCTGCCCGGTCAACGGGCCGGCGATCGCAGCGCAGGGCAACACCGCCATCGTCGGCTGGTACAGCGAGGCCGGCGGCGAACCCGCGTTGCGCATCGCGCGCAGTACCGATGCCGGCGATGCCTTCGCCGCGCCGGTGGTGGTGGACAGGGGCGCGGCGGTGCTGGGTCACGTGGATGTCGCCGTCGACGACCGGCAGGCCTGGGTCGCGTGGCTGCGCGAGGACGCCAGCGGGCAAACGCTGATGCTGGCGCGCTACACACCCGACCTGTCGAAACAACTGCAGCGCATCGAAGTGGCGAAGCTGCAGGGCCGCGGCCATGCCAGCGGCACGCCGAAGCTGGCAGTCAACGCGAGTGGCGCATGGCTGGCATGGACCGACAGCATCGATGGCGTGGCGCATTTGCAAGGTGCGCAGGTCACCCGCTGAAGCGGCGGGTTCCCGCCTGCGTGGTGGGGCAGCCGCGCTGAATCTACCGGCGATGGCCTCAATGTAGCCGGCGCAACTCCGCCAGTTCCGGCAGCCACGCGGCCTTGTCGGCCAGGATGACGATGGCGGCATCCAGTTCCTTGCGTGCTTCCGCCTGCTGGCGCTGCGCCAGCAATGCGCGGCCCAACACGCCGCGCGCCAGCCCGGTGTTGAGATGGTCGGCGCTGAGCGCAGCGGTGAACATCGCGATGGCCTTGCGCGCCTGCGTGGCCGCGGCGACCGCATTGCCCGTGGCCAGTTGCGCGCGTGCCAGCGTCATCAGGGCGTAGCCTTCGCGGCGGCTGTCGGGGGATTCTGCGTGTGCTTTTTCCGCTGCGCTGCGCGCATGCGCCAAGGCCGGTTGCGCAAGGCCGTTGGCGAGTTCGGCCAGCGCCAGCATCGCCAGTGCGCCGGCGGCGGTCTCGCCCGGATTGCCGTTGGCCTGCAGCTCCCGCCAACGCATCCGCGACAGCGCCAACGCTTCGGCATTGCGGTGTTGGCTGAGCAGGTTGTCGGCGAGTTCGTTGCGCGCACTCGACAGCGCGGAAATGCTGTTCGCGCTCGGCTTCGCAGTGGCAACGGCTTCGAGCGCGGCAATGACCTGGCGCAGCTGTGCTTCACCCAGGCGCAGCTCGCCGTTGCGGCTGTACAACGCGGCAAGACTGCTTCGCGCAGTGAGCAAGCTGCTGTGGTCGGCCGGCAATGCCTTTGCCCAGACCTCGATTGCGTCGTTGATCTTCGCCCTTGCGCAGGCCATGTCGCCAAGGTTGTAGCAGGCCACGCCCCAGTTGTTGAGCCGCAAGCCCAGGTCGTATTCGCTGCCGGGCGGCTGCTTGCGCATGATCGCCACCGCCTCCGCGTGCAGCGGCAGCGCCTCCCGCATGCGACTGGTGGATTCCAGCATGACCGCCAGCTCGCCGATGCTGACCGCAAGGAAGGGATGCGTCTCCGGCAAGCGGCGGCGGCGGATCCCCAAGGCCTCGCGCATCGTGGCGATCGCCTGGTCCGTGTTGCCGGCACGGTTGAGGTAGACCGCGCGGTTGTGCAGGGCAGTCGCCAGCGCGAACTCGTTGAGCGGCCGGGCGCGACGGATGCCGTCGACCACGGTTTTCGCCAGCGCTGCGGCGTTCCCGAACTCGCCGGTATCGGCCAGGATCACGCTGTATTCGATCAGCATCGAACGGGTATATGCATCGTCGTCGCCACGCGCCTTGCGGATGCGTTGCCATGCGCCACGTGCGAGTTTCCCGGCCTCCTCGTAGCGCTCGCGGTGGGCCAGCAGCTTGGCACGCTGCATCTGGAGTTGCGCAGCGTTGACCTCGGGTTCGGACAAGGCCGACGCATGCGTGCGCAGCCACGCATCGTTCTCGTCCAGTGTGTGCTGGAGGCCATCGAGGTCTTCGGTTTCGAGTTTCAGTTCGCCTTGGCGGAAGCGCGCCTGAAGGATGTCGTCCGCGCGTGCCGGCGGCAGCAAGGCGAGCGCGCGCACGAGTTCCGCATCGGCTTTCGGGTATTCGCCCAGCGCGACGTAGCTGTCGGCCAAGGTCAGCCGCAGCTTGCCCTCCGCAGCGGGTTGGCCGCGCAGTTCGCCGCGATCCAGTCGCGCCACGCCCAGATCGATCAATTGCCGCGCGGTCGCATTCGGGCCCAAGCCTTCATCGGGGTCGATGCTGCGGAACACGTCGACCAGGTAGCGGTTCACCACGTCGGCGCGCTGCGCCTGCAGGCGTGCCTCGCGCGCTTGCCACAGCGATGCGCCGAGGCCCGCGCACAGTGCGACCAAGACTGCCGCGGCGGCCCCGACCGCGAGTTTGTTGCGGCGGATGAAGCGGCCGATGCGATAGCGCGCGGTCGGCGCGCGCGCTGACACCGGCTTGCCGTCCAGCCACGCCAGCAGGTCCGCGCGAAGTGCATCGATACTGCCGTAGCGCTGCGTCGCATCGGACGCGAGGCAACGTTGCGCGATCGCGGACAGGTCGCCACGCAATTGCTTCGCCAGTGTCGACGGCGTGCTGCCGCGCGTGGCGGCATCGTCGGTCGAGGATTGCAGCGCGGCGTTCCACAGCGGCTGCGGATCGCCGTCCATGCGCGACAGCCGCGTGCGCAACGGGGTGTCGCCGGTGAGGCCGTACGGATGCGCCTGCGCCAGCAAGGCGTACAGCAATACGCCGAGCTGGTAGAGATCGGTGGCGGTGGACACCGGCTCGCCATGCAGCTGTTCCGGCGAGGCGTATTCCGGAGTGAACGCGCGTTCGCCGGTGCGGGTGTGGCCGGCGCCGTCTTCCTCCATCAACTTGGCGATGCCGAAGTCGAGCAGGAACGCATGGCCGCCGGCATCGACCACGATGTTCGACGGCTTCAGGTCTCGATGCACCACCAGTTGCCGATGCGCGAAGGCGACCGCGTCCAGCACTTGCAGCAGCAGGCGCACGCGTGCGCGCACGTCCAGCAGGCGCGCGTCGCACCAGCGGTCGATGCGCTCGCCGTCGACCCGCGGCATGACGAAGTACGGCGCATCGTGTTCGTCGACGCCGCCATCGAGCAGGCCGGCGATATGCGGATGCTGCAGGCGGGCGAGGATCTGCCGCTCGCGCAGGAAGCGCTGGCGCGCCAGCGTGCTGTCCAGGCCGATGCGGATGCGCTTGAGCGCGGCCTCGCGGTCGTAGGCGCCATCGACGCGCGCCACCCGGTACACCGCGCCCATGCCGCCGCGGCCGAGCACCCCGCGCACTTCCCACGGACCGATGCGGGTGCCGTCGGGCAGCTCCGCGGGATCGGCCGCGTCTTCGCGCAAGGCCGCCAGCTTCGGGCTGATCGGGTCGTGGTCGTCGCCGGCGTCGGCGGCCAGCATCGCCTGCACCTGCGCCAGCAGTTCGGCATCGCCGGCGCAGGCGTGTGCCAGCCAGGCATCGCGCGTGTCGGCGGGTTGATCCAGTGCGTCGTCGAACAGCTGCAACGCCCGCTGCAGGCGGGCCGGATCCTGGCTCATGCGTGTCCCGTCAGTTGCGACATCAGGAACGCGCGCGCCTTGCGCCAGTCGCGCTGCACGGTGCGTTCGGTGACGCCCTGGATGTCGGCGATCTCCGGCTCGGTGTAACCGCCGAAGCAGCGCAACTCCACGCCTTCGGCCGCGCGCGCGTCGGCATGCGCCAGCGATGAGAGCAAGTCATGCAGTTCCAGCACGTCCAGTGCGGCGGGCGCCACGTCCGCCAGGCCGGTATGCAGGGTCACCGCCGCCGCGCCGCCGCCGCGCTTGTCGGCCAGCTGCATGCGCGCCTGGTCGACCAGCACCTGCCGCATCGCGTGCGCGGACAGCGCCATCAGCGCCTTGCGGTCCTGCGGCTGGAAGCCGTCGCTGCGCGCCAGCTTGAGGTAGGTCTCGTTGACCAGCGAGGTGGTGTCCAGCCCGTTGCCGCCGCGCCGCAGCTGCGCGTGCGCGGTCTGCTTCAGGTCCTGGTAGGCCGCCGCGTAGGCGCGGCCCAGGGCCTCCGCCTCGCCATCGCGGGCGCGGTGCAACCACTGGGTGACGGAGGGATCGTCCATGAGCAGTCCGGGGGTGGGACCGGCCAAGCATAGCCGCAGCGGGGCCGATGTCGGGGCCATGTCGGGATTTGCCGGCTTTCTGCGCATGGAGGGATAAGCGCGCATTCCGCGCGGCGTCCACGACCTGACATAGCAAGGGGAACCACCATGCGTAACGATCGAAATGCCCGTCCCGCTCCGTCCCGCCTGGCGTTGGCGCTATGCGCGCTGCTGGCAGCGACGGCCTTGCCTGCAATGGCCGCGGACGATCCCTGCAAGGACGGCGGCGGCAATCTGGATCCGAGCCTGGATACGAATGCCGGCATCGAATTCGGCACGGACAACGCCACCTGCACCCCGACATCGGTCGCCATCGGCCGAGAGAACACGGTCTACAGCAGCGACGGTGTCGCTTTCGGCGCGTTCAACAGCGTAAATGACTCGCAAGGTATTGCCTTCGGCATCGGCAACACATCGAATTTCGCTGAAAGCACGGCAATGGGCTGGGGCAACTACACGTTGTCTTACCAAGCCGTAGCCATCGGCAACAACAATTCGGCGGGAGCGACGGTGGGCGGGTTCATTCTTGGGAGTCACAGCAGCGCTGTCGGCAATTTCAACTCTGCGAACCACGACTACAGCAATGCCTTCGGCTACAGGAACACCGCGAGCGGCGCACAAAGCAACGCCTTCGGCTACTGGAACACCGCGATTGGCGCCAACAGCAACACGTTCGGTTACAGCAACAGCACCAATGGCGACAACAGCAGCGCCTTCGGCTACGACAACACCAGCACTGGCACCGAAAGCAGCGCCTTCGGCTACTTCAATACCGCGGGCGGCGGTGGCAGCGCGTTCGGCTACCGCAATACCGCCAGTGGCCCCAACAGCAGTGCGTTCGGTTACGGGAACAACGCAGAGGGCGCCTTCAGCAGCGCATTCGGAAACGGGGCGCAGGCGCTGAACGCCGGCAGCACCGCGATCGGCTACCAGGCCATCGCCGACCGCAATTTCTCTGTCGCGGTAGGCAAGACCGGCGGCGAGCACCAGATCATCCACCTGGCCGACGGCACCGAGGATTTCGATGCGGTCAACGTGCGCCAGCTGCGCATGCTGGCGACATGGATGGGCGGTGGCGCGACCTTCACCGGCGGCGTGTTCAGCGCGCCGACGTTCACCATCCAGGGCACCAGCTACAACAACGTGGGGGCCGCCTTCGCCGCCGTGGACACCAGGTTGACCCAGCTGGCCGCGAATGTCGGTGGTCCGCAGGGCCCGGCCGGTCCGGCGGGTCCCCAGGGACCGACGGGTCCGACCGGGCCGCAAGGTCCGGCAGGTCCGAGTGGCCCGCAAGGTCCAACCGGTCCAACGGGTCCGCAAGGCGACCAAGGTCCCGCTGGTCCGGCCGGCCCGCAAGGCGACCAGGGTCCCGCCGGTCCGCAAGGCCCGCAGGGTAATGAAGGCCCGATGGGCCCGCAGGGCCCGGCCGGCCAGGATGCCGACATGACCCAGGTGGCGGCGATGGTGGAAGCCGGTGATGCGGCGACCCTCGACGCGGCCAAGGATTACGCCGATGCCGGCGATGCCTCCACGTTGGCCGCGGCGAATAGCCATGCGGACACCGGCGACGCAGCAACCCTCGCCGCCGCCAAGGCGCATGCCAATACCGGCGATGCCGCGACCTTGACCGCCTCGAAGGCCTACACCGACACCACCGCCACGCAGACCCTGACCTCGGCGAAGTCGTACACCGATGCCAAGTTCGCAGCGTGGAACGACACCTTCACCCAGTACCAGCAGCAGGTCGACCGTCGTTTCGCGCAGACCGACAAGCGCATCGACCAGATCGGCGCGATGGGCAGCGCGATGACCCACATGGCGGTGAACGCGGCGAACGGCAGCGGCAGCAAGGGCCGCATCGCGATCGGTGTCGGTGCGCAGGGCAGCCAGGGTGCGGTGTCGATCGGCTACGGCAAGCGCCTCGGCGACCGCGCCTCGTTCTCGCTGGGCGCGAGCTTCAGCAGCGGCGAGTCTTCGGTGGGCGGCGGCTTCGGCTTCGACCTGTAATCCGTTTCGATGATGCAAAAGGGAACGGCGCGGGCAACCGCGCCGTTTTCGTTTGCGGAATCAGGCGGTGCCGCGAATCAGGGCCGTTCCCAGGCCGCGATACCGCCGTCGACTGCTTCGAACAGCGGATGCACGTCGAAGGCATCCTCGCGCCAGCGTTCGTGCAGTGGCGGATTGCGCAAGGCCAGCTTCGCCAGCAGGTGCATGCGTTCGTGTGCGAGCTGGCCGCGTTCCACCGCGATGGGTGCGACGCGATGGATGCGGCCCAGCTTGCCGCGGTCGAAGTTGTAGCCGCGCGCGGTCGCTTCTTCCTGCACCACCGCGAGATAGGCATCGATCGCGCGCTTCGGTTGCGGATGCGCCATGAAGCGGTCGAGTTGCGGGTGGTTGCGGTAGCCGCGGGTTTGCTCGTGCAGCACCGCACGGGCGAGCAGGCCTTCGCGCCACAGCGCGACCAGCCCTTGCGGATCGAGGTGGCGCGGATGCAGCGACCACAGGCGCATCGTTACTTCTCCTTGCGCCAGTTGACCGAGGCGCGGTTCTCCACCGTGCTGGATTCGATCTGGATGTCGAAGCCCTTGCGCAGCAGGTATTTCAGCATCAGCACCTGGCCGGTGCCGAGCAGGGACACGCCGTAGCCGACGTAGAGTTTCGGCGACAGGTATTTGCCGACGCTGAGCACGTCGCTGCCCAGCGCGCGCGATTCGACCACGCCGGCATCGTCCAGGCCGATGCGCGAACCGAGTTCGGCGGCGAGCAATCCGGTGCCGGCGTTGAGTGCGGATTTCGCCGCGCCGAGTTGCCGCGCTTCGTCGCCGCTCAGGCTGGACAGCGGGCGGCCGAGGGTGAGGTAGGCCAGCGCTTCGGACTCGGTCTTGGCCGGATCGGAATACACGGTGGCGCGCGGCGCGGAGGCACGGCCTTCGACGCGGATGCCGGCGGTGACTTCGCCCACCTCGCGTTCGGCGCGGATGTCGAGCAGCGGATCGCCGACCGGGGTGTTCGACCACAACAGGCGGCCGCGGGTGATCTGCAGGCGCTGGCCATAGGCGGTGTAGCGCCCGCCCACGTCCAGTGCGCCGGTGCCGCGCATCTCGCGTCCCGGTACCGCACGCACGCGCAGGCTGCCGCCAAGCGTGCCGGTCAGGCCGAAGCCCTTGATGTTGACGTCCTTGCCCATCACCAGCGCGAGGTCGAGGTCCAGCGTGTTCGGCGTGCTGCGTTTCGGATCGACCGGGTCCAGCACCACCACGTCATCCGATGTCGACACGCCTTCGTCGAGGCGCTCCAGGTTGATGTCGGCCTCCGGCACGGTGACCGTGCCGCTGACCTGCAATGGCTGGCCGGCGCGGTAGCGCACCACCACGTCGGGATTCGCCACCGCGCGCAACTGCCGGGTCTCCGCGACCAGCACGTTCTCGCCGCGCAGGTTCAGCACCAGCGGCGTGTCCTGGTTGCGCCAGCCCAGGGTGCCATCGACATCCAGGGTGCCGTCGCCGGAGCGCACGCGGCCGACGATCCGCGCGTTGCCGTCGGCCTGCGCCTGCAGGCGCACGTCGCCCTCGCGCAGGGCGATGCCGAGCGCCGGCAGTTCCGTGGCGAAGTCCTGCAGGTGGCCTTCGCCGCCGATGGCCGGCGCCGCACGGGTGCCGGCAAGCCGCAAGTCGGCCTCCAGGCGGCCGGTCGGCTCGACGATGTCCGGCGAGAACAATTCCATCCAGGTCAGTTCGTCGGTGTTGACCTTGACCTCGCCGGACAGCGGCGCGTAGTCGTCCCAACCGGTGGCGATGCGCGCATCGATGCGGCCGTCGTCGTTGAACACCGCGCCGAGGGTGGCGGTGACGCGTTGCGGATCGAACGCGGCATCGAGCTTGAGGTCGCGATAACCGATCAGGTCGCGGCGCGACCGCGCGCTGTTGCGCAAGCCGCCGCTCGCGGAAGTGATGGTTGCGCTGCCGCGCCAGGCATTGCCCGCGGGCGCGATGCGGGCGACGAGGTCGGCATTGCCATTGAGCAGCCACGGGCGGCCGTCCTCGCGTTCCGGCAGGTACGGCACCAGCAGCGCCAGCGGCAGTTGCGCGCCCTGCAGGTTCAGCCCGCGCCGCGGCCAGTCGGCATCCGCGCACAGTTCGCCGCCGGCATTCGACCGCAGGCAGGCGCGCGACAACGCGCCGCTGTTGCCATCCCACGACCAGCGCGCCGGTTGTTGCAGGGTCCACGCCGCACCCCTGGCCGGGTCGAATTGCAGCGCAGCCAGCGCCCCCTGCCAGCGCGCGCCCTGCTTGTCCGCGTTGCCGCGCAGGGCGAGCGCACCGAGATCGCTGTTCGCCTCGGCATCGAACTGCAGGCGTTCCACCGCGCCGCGCAGGTTCGCGTGCAACGCGCTCAGCGGCAGGCCGAGCTGCAGGCCTTGCGCATCGATGGCGAGCGCGCCGCTGCCATTGCGCCAGGGCAGCCGGCCTTTGGCGACGAAGCGATCGGCGCGGTACTCGCCGAAGGCCACGCCGTCGCCACGCAGGTCGGCGTCGACATCCGGCGCATTGCGCGCGCCGCGCAGCCTGAGCGTGCCGCGCACGAGGCCACGGCCGTCCGGCAGCAGGTCGTTCAACTGCAGCGGCGTGAGGTTGGCATCGACCTCGATGTTGCTGGCGATCTTGCCGCGCGCATCGATGCGGCTGGCGCCGAGCGACAAGGCGACGTCACCGCTGTAATTGTCGCCATCGATATCGAACGTGCCGCGGCCGCCGAGCGCGCGGCCACGCAACTTGCCGCCGAGCTCGCGCGCTTCAACATGCGCGAGCAGCGTGCCGTTGTCGCGCAACTTGCCATCGCTTGCGATGCGGCCGTTGATCGCGCCCGGCCAGTCCGGGACGAAATAGCCCGGGTCGAAGCCGGCCAGGGTGGCGTTCGCCTTCCATGCGAGGGCCGGCGTCCATGCCAGGTTGCCGGTCGCATCCAGCCGGCCCTGCGGCATCGTGGCCTGCAGCTTGCGCACGCGCACGCCGGCGCGGTCGCCGATGCCGTCGAACACGACATTCGCGGTGTCCTTGCCGCGCTGCAGGGTCGCCTCGCCGATCGCCGCCCAATGTTCCGGCTTGCCGGCGATGCCGAAATCCGCATCGCCGCCGACCATCGTCTTGCCGTCGGCGCCGTGCCAGCGCAGGCCGCGGGCATTGACCGCGAACTTCAGCGATGAAGCCTTCGGGTCGCGCAGGTCGGCGGTGCCGTTGGTGGTGACGCGGCCGTCGAACACGTCCAGCACCAGCGGCTGCAGGCGCAGCACCTTGTCGTCCAGCGCCAGTTTCGACGGTTGCAGGGTGGCGGCGAAGTCGCCTTGCGTCACCGTGCCGCGCAGGTTCGCGTTGCCGCCGATGCCGTCGGCCGTCAGGTTGAAGGCAAGCGGCGTGGACGTTTCGCCGCTGCCAGTCAGCAGGCCGAGATCCAGGGCTTCGCTGTTGGCATGCAACAGCCAGCGCGGTGCGTCTTCATCGCCGCGCAGGGTGAGCGTGGCCCGCAACGGCGCGGGTGCGCGACCGCCGACGGCCACGTCCATCCGCGACAGGTCGCCGCGCGCGAGCAGGCCGATCCGCGGCGCGGTCTGCCCGGCCGGCGCCGGCAGTACCGCGGTGGCGAGCAGGTCGCTGCGGAAGTTCTCGCGCGGCAGGTAATCGCCATGCAGGTTGATGCGGCCGCGGTCGCTGTCGACGGCGAGATGTTCGATGTGCAGCGAACCGGGCGCCGCATCCAGTCCGCCGCGCGCGCGGCGGATGTCGATCAAGGCCTCGCCTTCCTGCACCACCTTCAAGCCGTCGATGCGGATGGCGTCGGACTGCAGCGCCAGCGGCGGCGCGATGTCCGGCAGCACGTCGGGCCAGGTCGGCAGTTCGAACGGCTTGTCGTTGCGCGGCAGGTCGAGCGTCGCCTCGGTCACGTCCAGCGCATCCAGCCGCAGGCGCTTGCCGAGCAACGGACGGATCGCGGGATCCAGCACGACCGTCTTCGCATCGAACACGATCCGCCCCATCGCGCAGCTGGCAGTCGGCGTGGGCGTGCAGTCGGGATCGCGCTGGCGCGGCATCGAGAAATGCACGCCGTGCAGCACCAGCGGCCCGGAGGCCGGGCCTTGCGCGGAGCTCCACGTCAGTTCGGTGCCCGCGGGCAGGCGCGCCACGATCTGCCGCAGCAGCACGTCGCGGCCGCCGATCGTCATCAGCAGCCAGTACAACAGCAACGCGGCGCCGATGGCCAAGGCCAGCGTGCCCAGGCCGCTGCGCAGCGCGACCTTGCGCTGGCGCCTGCGGCGCAGCGTGCGCAGTTCGGCGATGCGCGCTTCGCGTTGCGCAGCGTCGGCGTCGTCCGGCAGCGGGTCCAGGCCGTAGCGGCGGAAGCGCCGGTAGCGTTCGCGCCAGTTCACAGGTCGGCGCCGATGTTGAGGTGGATCGTGAACGGCGAATCCGGCGCTTTCAGCCCGCGCGCGACATCGATGCGCACCGGCCCGACCGGCGAACGCCAGCGCAGGCCGATGCCGACGCCGGTATGCATGTCGGGACGCTTGCCGTCGAACGCGCTGCCGCTGTCGACGAACACCGCCGCGCCCCACGGGCCCTTGAAGTAGCGCTCGTACTCGACGCTGGCGGTGACCACGTTGGCCGCGCCCAGCGCATAGGAATCGCCGACGCTGTTGCGGATGCGCGGGCCGATCTCGCGCCAGCCGTAACCGCGCACGCTGCGGTCGCCGCCGGCGTAGTAGCGCAGGCTGGGCGGCAGCTCGAGCAGGGTGTCGGTGAAGGTATGCCCGGCCTCGCCGCGCACGATCAAGCGGCTGTCGGCATCGAAGCCGTGGAACCATTGCGCGCTGGCATGCAGCTGGACGAAGCGCGCATCGCCGTCCGCGCCGCCCTTGCCGCCGCGCAGGGTCAGGGTGCCGCCGGCGCCGCGGCGCGGGGCGAGGCGGTCGTCGACGTCGATGTATTCCGCGCGCAGCTCGGGGAACACGAAGCTCGCGTACTGGTAGTCGAGCGTGGGCCTGTCGAGGGTGAAGTACGACCAGCGTTCGCGCAGCACGTGCAGCGACGCGACCAGGTTGAGGTGGTCGTTGTACTGGCCGCTGCGGCTGGCGACGAACTCCAGCCGGCGCGTGTCCAGCGAGTCGGTCTGTTCGTCGGCCGCCTGCAGGCTGGCGGTGTACCAGCCGTCCAGCCAGGCGAACGCCGGCACGCGGTACTGCACGGTCGCGGCCTTGCGCTTGTTGGCGTAGTCGAGTTGCGCCAGCGCCTTGTGGCCGCGGGTGTTGAGGTAGCGGCGTTCCAGGCCGAGGCTGAAGCCGGCGCCGCTGCGGGTGCCGTAGTTCACGCCGGCGGTGTAGATGCTGCGCGGCGCCGGGGTCAGGTTGACCTGCACCGGCACCGCCTTGTCTTTCGCGTTCTCGGGCTGCGGCAGGACCTCGACCAGGCCGAAGTAGTCCAGCGCCACCAGCGAACGGCGCAGGCGTTCCAGTTCGCGGTCGTCGTAGGCTTCGCCCGGCGTCCAGCCGACGAGTTTCTGCAGCAGCGCGTCGCGGATGATGGGTTTCGGCGCCTGCGCGAAGGTCGCCCCGCCCAGCGTGTAGCGCGCGCCGCTGGTCCAGCGCAGGTCGATGTCGGCGGCGAACTCGGCGCGTGTCACCTCGACCCGGTGCGCGGCGAAATCGGCATCGAAATAGCCATGCCCGGCCAGCGCGCGGCCGACCTTCGACTTGCTCGCCTCGTACAGCGCGTGGTCGAGCACCTCGCCCTTGCGCGGGGCGAAGCCGGCCAGCGCGGCGCGCACGTCGCGGTCGTCGCCGCCACCGCCCTCGACGCCGACGTTCCATCCGCGCACCCGCACCGGCGTGCCGGGTTCGATGCGGATGCTGACGGTCAGCGAACGCGCGCTGCGCTGGCCGGCTTCGGCATTGCCGTCGCCCTCCGCGTCGGTGGCGACGGCGCGCGTCGAAGCGGCGGCCGCGTCTTCGCTGCCTTCAGGCGCGTCGCGGTCGCTGCGCTGGATGACGATGGTCGGCGAGTAGTAGCCGAACGGTTCCAGCGCCTCGCGGGTTTCCGCCTCGGCCTCGCGCAGCAGGTAGTTGAGCCGGCGCGCGGACAGGTCCTTGCCGACCGCGTCGCTGAGCGACAGCGAGACCCGCACGTTCTCCGCCATCGGCGCATCGTGTTCGAGGCCGGCGATCTCGACGCGGGTGACGATGGCGGCCCTCGCCGGCAACGCCAGCGCGCCGCAGGCGATGGCGATCAGCAGGCGGGCGGCGAAAGGCGGCATCGGCGCAGGATACCGATGCCGCGTCAACGGACGATTAACCTCGCGGCTCAGGCCGAGAGGTGCTCGATCGCGGCCACGCTGCCCAGGCGTTCGGCGAGTCGCTTGAGCAGGGCCAGGCGGTTGTTGCGGATCGCGGCATCGTCGACGTTGACCATCACGTTGTCGAAGAACGCATCCACCTGCGGGCGCAGGCGGGCGAGGTGGGCCAGCGCATCCACGTAGTCGCCGTGCGCCAGCGCGTGGCCGGTTTCGCCGTAGACCGCTTCCACCGCTTCGGCCAGCGCGAGTTCCGCCGGTTCGCTGAGCAGGGCGTGGTCTTCGATGTTGGGGATCTCGCCCTCGGCCTTCTTCAGGATATTGCCGATGCGCTTGTTGGCGGCGGCCAGCGCGGCGGCTTCCGGCAACTGGGCGAAGGTGCCGATGGCATCGATGCGGCGGTCGAAGTCGTACAGCGATTTCGGCTTCAGTTCGGCGACGGCATTGAAGTGCGAACCCGGGACGCCCTTGTCGGCGTAGTAGCCGCGCAGGCGGTCGAGGATGAAGTCGCGAATATCGTCCGCAATCTTGGCACGTGCGCGAGCTTTGCGCGGCTCGACTTGATCGATAGTGAGTGGGCCAGTTTCGTAATGATCGCGCAAAGCGTTTTCTGATTGCGCTGAAACGGCTTCGCTGATCGAGATGGTCAGATCGAGGTCGTAGCCACTCTCAATAATCGTCCGCGCCAAGCCCAGCGCATTGCGCCGCAACGCGAACGGATCCTTGTTGCCGGTCGGCTTCAGGCCCGCGGCGAACCCGCCGGCCAGGGTGTCGAGGCGCTCGGCGATCGCCAGCACCTTGCCCACGCCGGAGAGCGCGATGTCGTCGCCGGCGAAGCGCGGCTGGTAGGCCTCGTCGATGGCGAGGGCGACCTCGGCCGGCTCGTTCGCGCGCTGCGCGTAGTAGCGGCCGGCGATGCCCTGCAGTTCCGGGAACTCGTTGACCATGCGCGACTGCAGGTCGTTCTTGGCCAGCAGCGCGGCGCGCTTGGCCAGTGCGGCATCCACGCCGACCTGCGGCGCGATGGCTTCCGCCAGTGCGGCCACCCGCTGCGCCTTGTCGGCCACGCTGCCGAGCTTGGCCTGGTAGGTCACGGTGGCGAGGCCCGCGCCCATCGCCTCGAGGCCCTGCTTCAGGTCTTCGTCGAAGAAGAACTTGGCGTCGGCGAAGCGCGGACGGATGACGCGTTCATAACCCTTGCGGATTTCGCTTTCATCCTTCGATTCGATGTTGGCGATGCCGATGAAGTGCTCGGTCAGCCTGCCGCCGTCGTCGAGCACCGGGAAGAACTTCTGGTTGGTCTCCATGGTGGTGACCAGCGCTTCCTGCGGCACGCCGAGGAATTCGCGCTCGAACGAGCAGGCCACCGCCACCGGCCATTCGTTGAGGCAGTTCACCTGCTGCAGGTTGTCCTCGTCGATCCGCGCGCTGCCGCCGGCGGCCTTCGCCGCGCCTTCGACTTCGGCGACGATGCGCGCGCGGCGTGCGTCGGGATCGACCAGCACGTGCGCGGCGCGCAGGGCATCGAGGTAATCCCCGGGGCGCTGCACCCACACCGGCTTGTCGTGCATGAAGCGATGGCCGCGGCTGTTGCGGCCGGCGCGGATGCCCAGCGCTTCCAGTCCGACCACATCGTCGCCGAACAATGCCACCAGCCAGTGCAGCGGGCGGGCGAACCCGTAGGGATGGTCGCCCCAGCGCATCGGCTTGGGGATCGGCATGCCGGCCAGCGCCTCGTCGAGCACCGCCTGCAGCAGTTCGCCGGTCTGCGCGCCGGGCTTCACCGCGCGGTGCACGAAGCGCTCGCCCTTGGCGTCGCTGGTCTTTTCCAGCTGCGTCCAGTCGACCCCGGCCTTGGCGGCGAAGCCTTCCAGCGCCTTGGTCGGCTTGCCTTCGGCATCCAGCGCGATGTTGAGGTACGGGCCCAGCACTTCGGACTTCTGTTCCGGCTGCTCGGTGGCGACGCCCGGCAGCAGCACCGCGATCCGGCGCGGCGAATACAGCGGCTTGGCATCGCCGGGCTCGATCGCCACGCCGCGCTTGTCCAGCGCGGCGACCACGCCGTCGAAGAACGCCTGCGCGAGGCCGGGCAGCGCCTTGACCGGCAATTCCTCGGTGCCGAGTTCGATCAGTAGGGGATTCATCTTGTTCATGCAGTCTCGCCGCCCTGTGGCCCGTAGAACACGACCCAGGTACTGAAGTCGTCGCTGAAATGTTCGAAGCGGTGCGCGACGCCGGCCGGCACGAACAGCAGTTCGCCGGCGACGAATGCTCGGCGTTCGCCGCCGCAGATGAAATCGCCGCTGCCGGCGATCACCACGTAGACCTCGTCGCGAGCGTGCGCTTGCTGCCGGTCTTCGCCGACCGGCCTGTAGATTTCCACCGACAGCGTGCCGTGCGCGAACAGTTCGCGGAACGGCGCTGCACCCGGCTGTGCCGCGAGCGCGGCCAGTGCCTCGGCAGGCGCGAAACGCGCGCTCATGCCGGCACCGGCGGATCGAACGGGAGGTAGTGCCGGCGGAACACCGGCAAGGCCTCGCAGCGCCCGACATGCGCCTGCAGCGCGGGCCAGGGCGCGAGCTCCAGCGGCAGCGCTTCGCGCAGGTGGGTGGTGAAGCAGGCCACGGCGATGTCGGCATGGGTCATCGCGTCGCCGATCAGCCAGTCGCGGCCGGCGCGCGCGGCGCAGGCGTTCTCGAGCGCGTCCAGCGCGCCTGCGACCTGCACCCGGCAGCGCGACAGCCACGGCTCGCTGTGCATCTCGACCGGGCGGAAGATCCGCTCGAGCACGATCAGCACCGCCTTGTCGATGGCGCCGGTGGCCAGCGCGATCAGCCGCTGCGCGTCGCGGCGGGCAAGGCCGGTGGCCGGCATCAGCGCGCGCTGCGGGCCGACCACGTCGTCGAGGTAGTCCAGCATCATTGCCGACTCGGTCAGCACTTCGCCGTCGTCCAGCACCAGGGTCGGCGCGCGGCCGAGCGGGCTGTATTCGCGGATGCGGTCGAAGTCCTTGCCGACCGACCAGGCGCGGTGCTCGAACGGCATGCCGTACAGCGCCATCGCGATCGCCACGCGGCGGGTGTACGACGAGTCGTACATGCCGATCAGGATCATGCGGCTGCGGCCTGCGTGTGCTTCAGGCCCGGGAAGCCGAGCTTCTCGCGCTGGGCGAAATACGCTTCCGCCACCGCCTGCGCCAGCTTGCGCACGCGCAGGATGTAGCGTTGGCGTTCGGTGACGCTGATCGCGCGGCGCGCATCCAGCAGGTTGAAGCTGTGCGAGGCCTTGCACACCTGGTCATACGCAGGCAGCGGCAGGCCGAGTTCGATCAGCTTGAACGCCTCGGCCTCGCAGGCGTCGAAGCGGTGGAACAGTTCGGCGACATCCGCATGTTCGAAGTTGTAGGCGCTCTGCTCGACTTCGTTCTGGTGGTAGACGTCGCGGTAGGTGACCGGCGTGCCGTCCGGCCCGTAGGTCCAGACGATGTCGAACACGTTGTCGACGTTCTGCAGGTACATGCACAGGCGCTCGAGGCCGTAGGTGATCTCGCCGAGCACCGGCCTGCACTCCAGCCCGCCGGCCTGCTGGAAGTAGGTGAACTGGGTGACTTCCATGCCGTTCAGCCACACTTCCCAGCCCAGGCCCCAGGCGCCGAGGGTCGGGCTTTCCCAGTTGTCCTCGACCAGGCGCAGGTCGTGCACCAGCGGATCGATGCCGAGCGATTTCAGCGAGTCGAAGTACAGCTCGACGATGTTGTCCGGCGAGGGCTTCATCGCCACCTGGTACTGGTAGTAGCGCTGCAGGCGGTTGGGGTTCTCGCCGTAGCGGCCGTCGGTCGGCCGGCGGCAGGGCTGCACGTAGGCGGCATTCCACGGCTCCGGGCCGAGCGCGCGCAGGAAGGTCGCCGGGTGGAAGGTGCCGGCGCCGACCTCGAGGTCGAGCGGCTGGATCAGCACGCAGCCCTGCTCCGCCCAGTAGGCGTTCAGGCGCTGGATGAGCTGCTGGAAGGTAATACCGGTCGGGGGCAGTGCGACGGCCATGCAGGCTAGGCTTTGCAACAGGGCCCGCTAGTATACGGGCGCTTGTTTTGAAGCCCGCGCCCGCCTTGGAGGCCCCGATGACCGCGCCGTTCCTGATCCTCGAAACCGGCCAGCCGGTGGCCTCGATGCGTCGGCACGGCAGCTTCGCCCACTGGATCCGGGTGGCCGCGGGGCTGGAGCGCGACGAGGCGGTGGTGGTCGATGTCGAAGGCGGCGACGACCTGCCCAGCCGCGAGGGCTTCGCCGGGGCCATCGTCACCGGCTCGGCGGCGATGGTCACCGATCGCCACGACTGGAGCGAACGCAGCGCCGCATGGCTGCGCGATGCGGCGCATGCCGGGATGCCGCTGCTCGGCATCTGCTACGGCCACCAGCTGATCGCGCATGCGCTGGGCGGCGAGGTGGGCGCGAATCCGAGCGGTCGCGAGATGGGCACGATCCGCCTCGACCTGCATCCGCCGGCGGCGGCCGACCCGCTGTTCGCCGGCCTGCCGGCGCGCATCCCGGCGCAGGCCACCCACCTGCAAAGCGTGCTGCGGCTGCCGGACGGCGCCACCGTGCTGGCGAAATCCGCGCAGGACGCGGCGCATGCCTTCCGTTGGGGCGCTGCGGTCTGGGGCCTGCAGTTCCATCCGGAATTCAGCACCACCCACATGCGCGGCTACATCCGCGCGCGCAGCGAGGCGCTGGCCAGCGAGGGCCGCTGCGGCAAGCGGCTGGCGCGCGAGGTCAGCGCCGCCCCGCAGGCGCGCCAGGTGCTGCGCCGGTTCGTGCGCCATGCACGGGGTTCGCGCGCGGGTTGAGTATGCTGGGCGCACTTCGGGGGATTCGCCCGTTCCGGATCGACAAGGGGAAGCAAGGATGACGACGCGTGCGGTTTCGCCCGGCAGCGGCTGGCGCTGGTTGCGGCAGGCGATCAACCTCGGGCGCAACAACCCGAAGGCGGTGTTCGGCGCGGTGGCGCTGCTCGCGATCATCGCGCTGATCCCCAGCGTGGTGCAGCTGGCGCTGCAGTACGGGTTGGGGCTGGGCCCGGAAGCGGTGATGACGGTGATCGGGGTGACCACGCTGGCGTCCCTGGCGATCTATCCGCTGCTGATCGGCGGCCTGTTGCGGGTGATCGATGCCGCGGAGAACGGCCGGCCGACCCGTGCCGGCGCGATCTTCGACACCTTCCATGCCGATGGCGGGCGCGGCCGGCTGATCGGTTTCGGCCTGCTGATGACGGCGATCTACCTGGGCGTGTTCCTGCTGGTGATCAGCCTGCTGGGCAAGGATTTCATGGGCTGGTACTGGCAGCTGATCACCGCGGCGCAGGCGCAGCAGGCCGGCGGCGCGCCGATCTCGCCGGAACTGCTGGCCCTGCCGGAGGGCTTCGGGCAAGTCATGGCGATCGGCTCGCTGTTCGCCCTGTTCATGGGCGGCGTGTACGCCATCGGCTTCGGCCAGGTGGCGCTGGGCGGTCGGTCGGTCGGCCAGGCGCTGGGCGACGGCTTTGCCGGCACCCTCAAGAACGTGCTGCCGATCGTGCTGCTGGCGGTGCTGTCGGTGGTCGGGATGTTCGCCCTGGTGCTGGTGGTGACCATCGTCGGCGGCATCCTGGCGATGCTGGGCGGCCTGGTCCACGCGATGCTCGGCATGCTGCTGGTCATGCCGGTCTACATCGGCATGCTGCTGGTGATCTACGTGGTGATGTTCGGCGTGATGTATTTCATGTGGCGCGACATCTGCGGCGATGCGCCGGCGGTCGACGCCCCGCGCGACGACCGGATCGAAGTCTAGATCCCCATCGCCTGCTGCATGGCCGCCTGCATCGCGGCCTGCAGCCACAGGAACAGCCAGCCGAAGGCGACCAGCATCGCCAGCAGCTGCGCGAGCAGCCAGGCTTTCGCCCACGACGGCAAGCGCGGCCCCGCGGCGCGGCGCAGCACGCGGGTGTCGCTGGCCCGGTCGTGCAGGGCGAGGTGCGGCGGCAGCGCGGCCAGGGCATGGCCGATGTTCAGCGTCAGCCACGACAGGCCGGCGGCGAGATGGCGCAGCAGCGCATGTCCCGCCTTCAGCCGGCGGCCCTGCGCATCGGCCACGACCAGTCCCAGCGCGCGCTTGCCCGGCGTCGCCTGCCACGACGACTGCTCGAAGCCGACCGACCACAGCAGGGCCAGCAGCGCGTACAGCAGCAAGGGCGTGTAGACGATGCCGGCGAGCGCCGACTCCAGGCGTGCCGTCGCGGCGACGATCGGCGGATCCGAGAGCATGTGCCGGGCGAGGTCGGTGGGCGCCTGGACCATGCCCAGGGCATCGCCGAGCAGGCGCGGCAGTTCGCCGCTGAGGGCATGCAGGGCATCGCGCGCCTCGGCGAGGGCATGGCCGAGGCGCGAGGCGCCGAGCAGCGCGACCAGCGGCAACAGGCACGCCGCATCCAGCGACCAGGCGGCATAGCGCGCCCAGAAGCCCGCCCTCGGCAGCGGCTCAGCCGGCGTCGACGCCATCGCCAGGCTGGCGCGGGGCGACCATCGCGGCGGCGATGATGCCGGCTTCGTACAGCAGGCACATCGGGATCGCCAGCATCAGCTGGCTGACCACGTCCGGCGGGGTCAGCACGGCGGCGACCACGAAGATCCCGACCACCGCATAGCCGCGGCCCTCGCGCAGCTGCGCCGGGGTCACCCAGCCGAGCAGGGCGAGGATCACCAGCGCCACCGGCAGCTCGAAACTCAGGCCGAAGGCCAGGAACAGCACCAGCACGAAATCGAGGTAGGCGCTGATGTCGGTCATCATCGCCACCCCGGCCGGGGTCACCCGGGCGAGGAAGCCGAACACCATCGGCAGCACCAGGAAATAGGCGAACGCGCAGCCGGCGTAGAACAGCGCCAGCGCGGAAGCCAATAGCGGCAGTGCGAGTCTCTTCTCGCGCTTGTACAGGCCGGGCGCGACGAAGGCCCAGGCCTGGTACAGCAGCCACGGCATCGCGACCATCAGGGCGGCGAAGAACGCCAGTTTCATCGGCGCGAAGAACGGCGAGGCCACTTGCGTCGCGATCAGCTGGCCGCCCTTCGGCAGCTTGTCCAGCAACGGCTGCGCCAGCAGCGCGTACAGCCTGTTGGCGAACGGCAGCAGGCAGGCCAGCGCCAGCAGCAGGCCGGCGGCGCCGCGCAGCAGGCGCGAGCGCAGTTCCAGCAGGTGCGCGATCAGCGGGCGCTCGCTGTCGAGGCCGGCGTCAGTCATCGCGCGGTTCGCGTGGCGGTTCGTCGCTGGCCGCGGCATCGGCTCCGATGCCCTGCCGGGCATCCGTGGCGAGGTTGCGCAACTCCGCTTCGGTCTCCTGCATCGCCTGCCTGCCGTCCTGCAGGCTGCGGCGCAACTCTTCGCTGGCGAGCTCGCTTTCCAGCTCCGACTTCACCGAGTACCAGTGCGCGCGCGCCTTGCGCACCCACAGGCCGGTGAAACGCGCGGCCTTGGGCAGGCGCTCGGGGCCGAGCACGACCAGCGCCACCAGGGCGACGACCAGCATCTCGCCGAAGGAGAAATCGAACATCTAGCTTCGAAGCCGCGGCGGTTGCCGTGTGGCTTAGCGGGCGACGTCGTCGCGATCGCGCTGTTCGGCCGACGCCGCGGGCGCCTTGTCCTCGCCGAGGCGGGCCGCCGGCTTGTCGTCCTCGCCCTTCATGCCTTTCTTGAATTCGTCCACGGCCTTGCCGAGGTCGCGCGCGCCGCTGGTCAGGCGCTTGGTGCCGAACACCAGCACCACGATCAGCAGCACGATGAGCCAATGCCAGATGCTGAAGCTGCCCATGATCGCGCCCTTGCCTTGAGTGAGTGCCGCAATTCTAACGCCGATCAAATCGTCCGAAGCCGTGTCAGGGCTTGCTGGCCGGCGCCAGCGGCGTGGTGGTGGCCGGGTTGTCGCCGGCCAGCGGCTGGATCTGCACGCCTTCGCCGGCCGGTGCGGTGTTCGCCGCCGGCGCGGGCTTGCCGCCGCGCGCCTGGCGCGCCGCCGCGGTGGCTTCTTCCAGCGCGTCGCGGAAACCGGTGATCGCCGCCGACGGCGCGCTCGCCGCGCGGCCCTCGAAGATCCCGCGCGGGGTGCTGCCTTCGCCATAGGCGGTGCGGTTGGCGCCGTTGTCGATCGACAGCACCGCGCCGTCCAGCGCCACCCCGGCGAACAGGCCGCGCGCGCGCGACCACGACCAGATCTCCGCCTTCAGTTCGCCATCGGTGGCGGCGGCGGCATTGCGGCCGACCGGGCCGGCGGCGATGCCGGCATCCGCGCCCAGGGTGATCTTGCCGTTGACGATCGAATCCACGCCGCGCTCGCTGCGGAACACCAGGATCACGTCGGCCGACTGCACGCCGGCCTGCAGGCCGAAGCTGGCGCCGGCCAGTTTCACGAACACCGGGTTGGACCAGGTGCCGTCCGCCGATTTCACCGACATCAGGCCCAGGCCGCGGCGACCGCCCAGCATGAAACCGGCCTTGATCGTGTCCGGGACCACGACGATCGCCTTGGCATCGTCGAGCAGGCGGTCGGGGATCGCGGATTCCGGGATCGACTGGATCTGCTTCACCACCCGCACCGCATCGTCGGCGCGCACGTCCTCGCGCTGGCCGGCGACGGCGACGGCGGCGGTGGCGGCCAGCAGGCCGGCAAGGACGAGGGCAAGGCGGGTGGGGGCGATGTTCATGGAGGCTCCGGCGTGGGGGCGGCGATGCCACATCGTGGCGCCGCCGCAATGAATCGATCCTAAGTCGCGGCCTGAAGTTCCGCGACGCATGCGATCCTATGCGCATGCGGGAGAGCAACGACACGCCGGCGCTGCTGCTGGTCAACCTGGGCACGCCGGCGGCGCCGACCGCGGCGGCGGTGAGCGCCTATCTCGACGAATTCCTGTCCGACCCGCGGGTGGTGCAATTGCCGCGCTGGCTGTGGCTGCCGCTGCTGCGCAAGCTGATCCTGCCGCGGCGCAGCCCGGTGGTGGCGAAGAAATACGCCGAAGTCTGGCTGCCGGGCGGTTCGCCGCTGGCGGTGCATACCGAAGCCCTGGCCGCCGCCGTGCGCGCGCGGATGCCGGGCTGGCGGGTGGCGCACGCCATGCGCTACGGCGCGCCATCGCTGGCCGGGGCATTGCAGCGGTTGCGCGCCGACGGGGCGCGCGAGGTGCGCGTCTTGCCGCTGTATCCGCAATATTCGACCACCACCACCGAGCCGGTGGCCGATGCGCTCGCCGCGCATGGCGCCGGCCTGCAGGTCTCGCTGTTGCGCGATTACCACCGCGATGCCGGCTGGGTCGCGGCGGTCGCCGATTCGATCCGCGCGCACTGGGCCGCGCATGGCCGTGGCGAACGCCTGTTGCTGTCGTTCCATGGCCTGCCGCAGCGCGTGGTCGATGCCGGCGATCCGTATGCGCGGCAGTGCGAGGCCAGCGCCGCGGCGATCGCCGAAGCGCTGGGCCTGGCGCCCGGCGAGATCCAGCTGGCCTACCAGTCGCGCTTCGGCAAGGGCAAGTGGCTGCAGCCGGACGTGGTCGCGGTGCTGCGGCAACTCGCCGGCGCAGGCGTGCGCACGGTCGATGTCGCCTGCCCGGGCTTCGCGGTGGACTGCCTGGAGACGCTGGAGGAGATCGCGATGCAGGCTGCGGCGCTGTTCCGCGATGCCGGCGGCGAGGCGCTGCGTTACATCCCCTGCCTCAATGCCGGCGCCGCGCATGCGGATGCCCTGGCTGCGCTGGCGCAAGCCCACGAGGGTTGGCGCTGATGCGCGAGATCGGCATCGAGATCCCGCTCGGCCGCATCGCCGGGCTGCGCTGGGGCGAGCCCGGCGCGCCGAAGGTGCTGGCCCTGCACGGCTGGCTGGACAATGCGGCCAGCTTCATCCCGCTTGCGCAACACCTGCGCGGGCTCGACCTGGTGGCGATCGACCAGCCCGGCCACGGCCGCAGCGCGCACCTGGCGGCGGGCGCGGATTATTCCTTCGTCGGCGCGATCAACGCGATCCTCGACGTCGCCGACGCACTGGGCTGGGAACGCTTCGCCTTCCTCGGCCATTCGATGGGCGCCGGCATCGCCAGCATGATCGCCGCGGCCTGCCCGCAGCGGATCGAGCGGCTGGTCGCGATCGAGGCGCTGGGCGCATTGGCGGAAACGCCGGGCCGCACGGTGGTGCGCATGCGCGAGGCGGTGGCCGCCAACCGCGCGCTGAAGGACAAGCGATTGCGCGTGTTCCCGGATCTCGACACCGCGGTGCGCGCGCGCACCTACGCCAGCCGCGTGCCGGGCAGCGGCCTGGACGAATCGCTGGTGCGCCTGCTGGTGGAACGCGGCGTGCGCCGGGTCGCTCAGTCCGATCAGGGGCCGGGCTACGAATGGAGCAGCGATCCGCGCCTGACCCTGCCGACCATGACCCGCATGACCGAGCCGCAGGTCGAAGACCTGGTCGCCGGGATCGAATGCCCGGTGCGCGCGATCTTCGCCGACCCCGCGCAGCCCTACCTGCCCGACGAGTTGCGCCGCCGCCGCGTGGCCCTGCTGCCGCAGGGCGAGCTCATCGTCATCCCCGGCGGGCATCACCTGCACATGCAGGCGCCCGGCGCAGTCGCGGAGGCGATCGGCGGGTTCTTCCAGGCGTGATCCGCCGCCGGCCGCGCGCGCCTCAGCTGCCGCCGGTGCGCACCGCCAGCTGGGTGCTGCCGTCGTCGGCCTTCATCAGCTGGTACACCGCCTGGCGCTTGTCCTTGCTGTAGATCAGGGTGGCGCTGTCGGCGCTGGTCTGCATCGACATCTCGCGCTTCCAGCCCTGGCCCTGCATCGACTTCTCGACGTCGGCGGAGACCTGCGCCAGCGCGGCGCTGGTGGCGATGTTGACCGCCTTCATCCCGCCCATGTCCATCGCGCTGCTGACCGTGCGCGGCTCGGGCAGGAACACGTCGTTCGGGAAGTCCGCCGGCAGGGCCACGCTGCCGCCGTCCTGCGCGGCCGCCACCTTCATCTCGCCCTGATCGGTCTTGATGCTGACGGTGTCGCCATCCTGCTTGATGTCGACCTTGTCGCCGCTGGCCGTCTCGATCGCCTTTTCGGCGATGGCCTCGCCGGCGCGCTTGCAGCCCGGCAGGGCGAACGCGGCGGCGATGGCGAGGGCCAGCAGCAATTTCTGCGAAGTCGGAAGTTGCGGCATTGCGGTCGTCCTGGTTCCCCTGGGTAACCGAGGCCAACGTCGCCGGACGGATCAACCGGCCAGCAGCGCGTGCAGGCGCGCCTTCAGTGCCCGCCCTTCGGCATGGAAATACGACCGCTCGTCGCGCCAGCCCGGGAAGCGGGTCTCGACCTCGCGCCAGAACCGGCGCGAGTGATCCGCATGCAGCAGGTGGCAGAGCTCGTGCACCAGCACGTATTCGAAGGCGGACGGGCGCGCCAGCAGCAGCGCCAGGTCCAGCGCCAGCGTGCCGTCCGGCGCCAGCGAGCCCCACTGCGTGGAGGTGCGCTTGAACACGATCCGGCGCGGCGTGCGCGACAGGCCGGCGAGGTATTTCGGCAGCCAGCGGCCGACGTCGGCGCGGCCCTGCGCTTCGTAGAAGTCGCGCAGCGCGCGCTGCAGGGCGGCGTCGCCGGCCGAGGCGGGCGCGGTGAACAAGAGCGTCCCATCGGCATCGACATCGAGCCGGGTCGCGCGACCGCCCTGCCAACGCATGGGCAGCATGTCGCCGCGCAACGGCAGGGCAGCGGTGGCATCGCGTTGCAGGCGTTCGCCGGCATGCACGGTCTGTGCGGCGAATTGCGCGGTGAGCCAGTCGCGGTGTTCGTGCAGGAAGCGCTCGCCTGACACCAGGCTGGCGCGCAGCGGCAGGGTCAGTCGCGCGCCGCGTTCGTCCACGCTGAGCTTGATCCGCCGCGCGCGCGGGTCGCGCACGCGCAGCACGTCGATGCGGCGGCCGTCATCGAGCACGAAACCGACGGTGTCGCGTTGCGCCACCGCGGGTTTCGGCGCGGTGCGGGCGGGCGAGAGCAGGCGGAACAGCGAACGCATGCGGCCGAGTGTAAGGCCTGCATCGGCGGAGCTTGGAAGGACGGCGCTGCGCGGCGGCTTATTCGGCCTTGCTGAGCCTGAACGCCTTCTCCAGCACGTTGAACAGGCGCTTGAACTCGCCGGCCATCAGCGCGAAGCGGGCGTCGAGTTCGGCGGCGACGTCGTCGCGGTCGGTCGATTCCAGCTGGTCCACCGCGCCGTCCAGCAGCTTGAACTTGCGCACCACCAGATCCTCGCCGAGGACGAAGCTGACGTGGTCGTCCAGCACCAGCGCCAGCCGCGTCGCCTGCTTGCCGGCTTCCAGGTGCTTGTCGATCTCGTCGCCGACCAGTTCCATGCGCTGGATCTTCACCACCGCGCCGGTGTCGGTGGGATCGCGCAGTTCGCATTCGTCGCCGAGCGACAGGCCATCCGGCAGCGGATCGCCGGCGATCCAGCCGGTGAGGATGGCGCGCGGCGCGACTTCGGCGTTCAGCGGCAACGCCGGGAAGCTGCCCAATGCGCGGCGGATTTCGCTGACCACGGATTCGGCGTTCTTGCGGCTGGACGTGTCCACCGCGACCACGCCCAGCGTGGTGTCGATCAGCGCATCGCTGCGCACAGGGCGCACGAAGGCGCGCGGCAACAGTTCGGTGATCAGTTCGTCCTTCAGGCGCTTGCGGGTGCGCCCGCCGGGCTTGCGGCCTTCCTTTTCCTCGAGCGCGGCGAGCTTCTTCTGCAGCAGGTCGTTGACCACCGCGCCGGGCAGCAGCTTGTCCTCGCCGCCGACGGTCAGCCATAGCGCATCGTGGATGCCGTGGCTGAGCGCATCGCCATGCTGGCCGAACGGCGGGATGAAACCACGACTGGACAGCTCCAGCGGGCCGACCGGCTTGAGCGCGCATTCTGCGAGCTGGGTCTCGAGGTCGGACAGGTCGAGCGAGGACGGGAAACGGAACAACGTCAGGTTGCGGAAGAACATCAAGGATCCTGCGGAATGCGGATGGGGCGCGGCTCAGGCCGCGTCGTCGGTGTCGGTGGCGTGCGTCTCGCCACTTGCGAGCCACGCATGCGCATCGGGCAGGGCGGCATCGCCGCGCTTGCCGAGCGAAAGGAAATCGAACAGGTTCGGGTCGCTCAATTGCGAGGGGCGGATATCGCCCAGCGCGCGCGACATGGTTTCCACCCGGCCGGGCGTGTCCTTTTCCCACTGCGCCAGCATCTTCTTGACCTGCGCGCGCTGCAGGTTCTCCTGCGAGCCGCACAGGTTGCAGGGGATGATCGGGAACTGCTTGGCCTCGGCGTAGGCCTCGATGTCGGCCTCGCGCACGTAGGCCAGCGGGCGGATCACCACGTGCTTGCCGTCGTCGCTCAACAGCTTCGGCGGCATGCCGCTGAGCTTGGCGTGGAAGAACAGGTTGAGGAAGAAGGTATTGACCAGGTCGTCGCGGTGGTGGCCCAGCGCGATCTTGGTGTAGCCGTGGTCTTCCGCGTACGTGTACAACGCGCCGCGACGCAGGCGCGAGCACAGCGAGCACATGGTCTTGCCTTCCGGGATCACCCGGCTGACCACCGAGTAGGTGTCCTGCTCGATGATGTGGAAGTCCACGCCGATCGAACGCAGGTACTCCGGCAATACATGCTCGGGGAAATCGGGCTGCTTCTGGTCCAGGTTGACCGCGGTGATGCTGAAGTTGACCGGCGCCTTCTTCTGCAGTTGCAGCAGCACGTCCAGCATCGCGTAGCTGTCCTTGCCGCCGGACAGGCAGACCATCACCTTGTCGCCGTCCTCGATCATGCCGAAGTCGGCGATCGCCTTGCCGACCTGGTGGCGCAGGCGCTTGGCCAGCTTGTCGGCCTCGCGTTTCTTGCGCTGGGCGACGGACTGGGGTTCGGCGAGCGGGAGCGGGATGGCGGCGTTCATCGGTCGGCCATTTTACCCGGCATCGCCATCGCGCCGCCGCGCTATGCTCGGCGCATGAACCAGCCCCTCGATCCCGCCGAACTGGCGCGCATGTCGCGCCGCGTGGTCGAACTGCGGCAGGAGCACCGCGACCTCGACACCGTGATCGAGCGCCTGGCCGCCGACATCCAGGCCGACGAGCTGGCGCTGAAGCGGCTGAAGAAGCGCAAGTTGCAGCTCAAGGACCAGATCGCCTGGATCGAGAATGCGCTGATCCCGGACGAGCCCGCCTAGCGGCATGACTGGATTCGCCCCCCGATCCCGCTAGACGGGATGGAGCCGGCGCGGTGCCGGCGGCGAGGGGCGACGATGAACACGGGGACGAAGGGGCGGCGGGCATGGTCCGGCCTGTTGTGGCTGGCGCTGGCGGCCGCGGGTTGCTGGTCGGGCGGGGCGGTGGCGCAGAACAGTTCCGGGGCGATTCCGGATGGGCGCGGGCGGGTGGTGGCGCTGGCGGCGGGGTCCTTCCACAACTGCGCGCTACGCAGTGATGGTTCGGTGGCGTGTTGGGGCTCCAACTGGACTGGAGAGAGCACGGCACCCAGCAGGGGGCATTTCACCGCCGTCGCAGCCGGCTATTTCCACAGCTGTGGTTTGCATTCGGATGGCAGCGTTGAATGCTGGGGTGGAAGCAGCAGCGTAAGGGCCGTTCCCGCAGGCGAAAGATTCACGGCCATCGCCTCCGGCACGTACCATGTGTGTGGCTTGCGTGCGAACGGCAGTGTCGTTTGCTGGGGCGACAATTCCGATGGGCAGGCCACGCCACCGATCAACAGGCAGGTGTTCGTCGCGTTGACGGCAGGCGAGGACCATACCTGCGGGTTGCGTGCAGATGGCGTCGCCGTGTGCTGGGGTTCGAATACTTATGGCGGTGCCGCGGTGCCGGCGGGTGAGACGTTCACCGCCATCTCCACCAGTCTCTACCATACCTGCGGATTGCGTGCGGTCGGTACTGCCGTATGTTGGGGGAACGGCCTCGGGAATAGCGTCAGCGCAAGTCAGGTCTATACCTCCTTGACTGCGGGAGGCGTTCACACCTGCGGCTTGAGCCCGAGCGGTAATGCGGTCTGTGGCGGCGTCAACACCCATGGACAGGCCAATCCGCCCCTCACCAGAGCCTACCGATACACCGCGCTTGCAGCGGGCTCCGACCACACCTGCGCGCTCAATCAAAGCAGCAATGTCGTCTGCTGGGGCGACAACACCTATGGCCAGACCAATGTCCCGCGCGGCCCGTTCGGCATGGGTGCGGTGGCTGCCGGTGTTTCCCATACCTGCGATCTGGATGCGGACGGCACCCTGGTCTGCGTGGGCAGCAATACCAGCGGCGAATCCACCCCGCCAGCCGGCAGCTATGCCGACATCGGTGCTGGTGCGGCTTTCAGCTGCGCGCGCGCGGCGACCGGCAACCTGTCCTGCTGGGGGTTCAACGACGCCGGCCGCGCCACGCCGCCGGCAGGCCAGTACGCATCCATGGAGATCGGCTACATGGGCGGCTGTGCGTTGGCTGCCGATGGCGCCGCGGCGTGTTGGGGCAACAACAATAACGGCCAGGCCACGCCGCCCTATCCGCCGTTTGCCTTGCCATTGGGTTCCGTGCGCTACCGGCGGATCGACTCTGGCTCGTCTCACAGCTGCGGTGTCTTCAGCAATGGCAACGGGACCTGCTGGGGTTACAGCAGCACTGGCGCGACCACCGTCCCGGCTGGCAGCTGGTTGGCGATCAGCGCCGGCAACCAGTTCAGCTGCGGATTGAAATCGACCGGCCAGCTGGCCTGCTGGGGCGGCGGCATTGGCGCCACGCCGCCGCCGTCCGGCGCGTTCAAGGCAATCGCCTCGGGGATGAGTCATGCCTGCGCGATCCGCGATACCGGCGAACTGGCCTGCTGGGGCGACAACGCCTATGGACAGACCAATGCACCCGCCGGCCGCTACGTGCACGTCACCAGCGGCGACAGGCACAGCTGCGCCACCCGCGAGGACGGTATGCGCACCTGCTGGGGCGCGGTGCCCTGAACCATCATCCGCATGGATGCGACAAGACGGGGCTTCGGCCCCGTCCTTGTCTTCACTGCGGCCGCCGCCAGCCGCCGCGCACGCCTTCCTTCGACAATACCCATTGCCACAGCTGCAACTCGCGCGCGCGGAACGCGCCGGCGCAGGACAGCAGGTAATAGCGCCACTTGCGGCGGAAGGTTTCGCCGAGTTCGCCGGCGAAACGCGGCCAGGCGGCTTCGAAGTTGGCGTGCCAGGCCATCAGCGTGGGGTCGTAGTCGGCGCCGAAGTCGTGCAGGTCCTCGCACACGAACAGGCCGTCCAGCGCGTCGCCGACCTGGCCCAGCGACGGCAGGTCGCCATTCGGGAAGATGTGGCGCTCGGTCCACGGGTCGAGGGTGGAAGCGCGCCGGTTCTTGCCGATGCTGTGCAGCAGGAACAGGCCGTCGTCGGCCAGGCAGCGCCGCGCCACCTGCATGAACGCGCGGTGGTTGCGGCGGCCGACGTGCTCGAACATGCCGATGCTGGCGATGCGGTCCACCGGCCCGCCCAGCGCATCGGCATCCAGTTCGCGGTAGTCCTGCAGGCGGAACTCCAGCGGCAGGCCGGCATAGCGCGCCTGCGCATAGCCGACCTGCTCGCGCGAGACGGTGACGCCGATGCAGCGCACGCCGTAATGCTCCGCGGCATAGCCCATCAGGCTGCCCCAGCCGCAACCGATGTCCAGCAGGCGCATGCCGGGGCGCAGGCCCAGCTTGCGGCAGGCGAGGTCGAGCTTGGCTTCCTGCGCGTGCGCCAGGTCGCTGGCGCCGTCCTGCCACCAGCCGCAGGAATAGGTCATCCGCGGGTCGAGCATCGCCGCGTAGAACGCGTTGCCGAGGTCGTAATGCGCGCGGCCGACCTGCCAGGCGCGGCGCCGGGTCTGCCGGTTGAACAGCCGGGCCTGCAGTGCCCGCCAGGCCAGCCGCGCCGGGTGCACCTCGCGGTCCAGGTGCGCGCGCAGCAGGCGGTCGAACAGCATGTCCAGCCGGTCGCAGTCCCAGGCGCCGGCCATGTACGCCTCGCCGAGGCCGAGGTTGCCTTCCGCCAGCGCGCGGTCGAGCGCGGCCGCGTCGTGCAGCCGCATGTCCCAGGGGCGCTCGCCGCCGATGCGGATGTCGGCGCGCCCGAGCAGGCCGGCCACCCACTGCCGCGGGGCGGTATCGACGAGGGATGCGTTGTCGGGCGCATCCAGCGGGCGGGCGTGGGCGGCCATGTTGGCGGGGCATCGGCATGTCGACCGATGCCGCAGCGTGGCATGGCGTGCGTTAAGAGCCGGTGCCGTCCTTGCCGGTGGCCGTTTCGCCCGCGATCGCCGGGATCTCGCCGGTGGTGCGGGTGCTGTCCGGGCTGACCTTCTCGATGGTGTGGCGCAGCTCGCGGCCCAGCACCACCCGCGCGTCCTTGGCCCAGCCGTTCAGGCGCTCGTCGAAGGCCAGCTTGCCGTTGCCGTCGGCCCACACCAGCTTGAGTTCGCGCAGCTTCTGGATGAAGCCGCGGAACAGGCTCTTGTCGAAGAATTCCGGCGCGGTGTTGGCGTACAGCAGGCTCAGGCGCTGCGCGGCGAGCTGGCACAGGCTTTCCAGTTCGCCGGCGCTGAGGGTGCCGCTGCCGTTCTTCACCAGCACGCTGATCGCGATGTAGTAGCGCTCGAACGCCTGTTGCAGGGAGTGGCCCAGCGCGCGCAGGCGGAACACTTCGTCGGTCTGGCCGGCATTGCGCTGCAGGATGCCGCCGTCGTCCTCGCCGACCTGCTGCAGCAGGCCTTCGCGGACGAGCACTTCGATGGTGCGGTCGATGCGCGCGGCGAAGCCGTCCTCGTCCCAGGGCAGGAACAGCTCGGCCTGCAGGAACGGGTACAGGCTGCGGCCGAGGCGCTGCAGCTGCGCGCGCGACATGCGGCGGTTGTTGAGGAAGCAGACCGCGATCCACGACGAGGCGGTGAACAGGTGCAGCACGTTGTTGCGGAAATAGCTCAGCAGCACCGCGTTCTCGTCGCCGACGCTGAGCACGTCGCCGAGCGGATGCGCGGTGCGCAGCAGGGTGCCGATCTCCTCGCCGTGGGCGACGATCTGCGCCGGCGTGTGCGGGGTCACGGTGACGTAGTCGGAATACGGCACCTCGCGCAGCAGGGTCTGCGACAGCGCGATCTGCGCCAGCAGGTCGGCTTCGCCCATCGCGTGCTGCGGGGTGGACAGCAAGGCCAGCGCCAGCAGGTTGATCGGGTTGACGTCGGCGGCGCGGTTGACGTTGACCTGGATGTTCTGCGCCAGCGCATCGATGGTCTCGGACAGCCACGCGGGCTTCTCGTCCTCCGGCACCGGCTTGCCGTCCCAGCCGGCATGCGCGTCGAGCACGTCGCCGAGCTTGATCGGCTCGCCGAAGTTCACCACCACCTGGCCGAAATTGCTCCGCAGCACCTTGGGGATGCCCATCAGCAGCTGCCAGATCGATTCCTTTTCCTTCGGCTTGCCGGACAGCTCGTCCAGGTAGCTGCGGCCCTCCATCAGCTTCTCGTAGCCGATGTAGACCGGCTGGAACAGCACCGGGCGGCTGGGCTGGCGCAGGTAGGCGCGCACGGTCATCGCCAGCGAGCCGACCTTGGGCTGCAGCAGGCGGCCGGTGCGCGAACGCCCGCCCTCGATGAAGTATTCGATCGAGTAGCCGCCGGCGACCAGTTGCGCCATGTATTCGCGGAACACCGCCGAATACAGCGCGTTGCCCTTGAAGCTGCGGCGGGCGAAGAACGCGCCGCCCTTGCGCAGGATGGTGCCGACCACCGGCAGGTTGAGGTTGATGCCGGCGAAGATGTGCGGCGGCACCACCCCGTGGGTGTACAGCAGGTAGCTCAGCAGCAGGTAGTCCATGTGGCTGCGGTGGGTGGGCACGTACACCACCTCGTAGCCGGGCGCGGCCTGCTTGAACTTGTCCAGGTGATGCACCAGCACGCCGCGGTAGATCCGGTTCCACACCGGGGTGAGCATGAAGCTGAGCGAGCGCACCATCGGGTGCGAATAGTCGGCGGCGATCTCGTAGGCCATCGCATGCGCCTTCTGCCAGGCGGCTTCCGGCTTGCTCTTGTCGCGGCGGGCCTGGTCGGCGATCGCCTCGCGCACGCTGTCGGCGGCCAGCACCTTGTCCACCAGCATGCGCCGGGTCGACAGGTCGGGGCCGACCACCACCTCGCGCACGCGGCGGAAGTGGGTGCGCAGCACGCGGCTGAGCTTGCGCACCGTGCGTTCCGGCGGCAGGTCTTCGCCGACGATGCCGCGCAGCGCCACCGGCGGGGCGAACTGGACCAGGGTGTCGCGGCCGTTGAGCAGCAGCGCCAGCAGCCGGCGGAAGCGGCCGACGAGGGTCCAGTTCTCCGAGAACAGCACGCTGAACCAGCCGCTGCTGCGGTTCGGCGCCTGGCCGACGAAGATCGAGACCGGCACCAACTGCACGTCCAGCGCCGGGTCGCGGCGATGGGCCTCGAGCAGCCGCGCCAGCGAACCGGAATGGGTCTTGTGCTCGGGCCCGGGCAGCAGGCCCAGCGCATTGGCATGCCGGCGCGACAACGCCACGTAGGCGCGCCTGCGGCCCAGCGGATCGCCCGCCATCGGCTGCAGCGGCGAGGGCAGGCCGGCCTCGCGGCAGGCGCGCTCCAGGATCAGCGCGTTGGACAGGCCATAGTCCTCGAGCACGTAGCAGACCGGACGGCCGTCGTCGAATCGCTGGAACTGGTCGGCTTCGTTCGGCTCGATGTCGAGCTTGAGCCAGGGGTCGATCAGCTTGCCGAGCACGCGCGCCCACAGCGGCGGCCTGGCCTTGCCGGTGCGCGGCGCGGCCGCGGCGGGCTCGGGCGGTTGCGACAGGAAGGCGGGCAGCGGCAGCTGTGGGCTGTCCGCGCCGGGTTGGGCCGGCGCGCTCGCCTCGGCCGCAGCGGATGCGTCCGGTTGCGAGGGATCGCTCGCCGGGGTTTCGGGCATGGTCGCGGGTTCGACGGCAGGTTCGGCGTCGAACAGGCTGGCCTGGCTGGGGAGGTTGGGGCGGTTCGGCATCGCCGACATTATGGCGAAGTGAAGTTTTTCACGCCGGCTTCGCCCGGGTTGCCGCCGGACTTGCCGGCCAGCGAGGCCTCGGCGCGGCGGACGAAATCGGCCAGGTACCAATGCCCGTCGATCCGCACCGCCGGCATGATCGCGTCGATCTCGCGCCCGGCCAGGGTGTAACGCAGGCGCAGGCGGGCGGTATCGCCGGTCTGTTCCAGCAGGCGTATCTCCATGCCGCGCAGGGCCGCATCGACGTCCAGCCCGTACTGCGTGCGCAATTGCGCCAGCAGGGTGGCGATGAAGGGCGACAGCCGGTTCAGGCTGGCCAGCATGCCCAGCCGGGCGAAGGCGGCGTTGCCGGCCTTGCCGTCGATCCCGCTGCGGCGTGCCGCGGCGACCAGCGCGGCGAAGAAGGGCTGCGCATGCTTCGGATCGGACAGCGGCGCCGCCAGCGCCCAACTTCCCAGTGCCGCCAGGGCCTGGGTGGTGTGTTCGCGCTGTTCCGGGGAGTAATCGGCCTCTTCCTGCACGTAACTGCCGGCAAACTGCACCAGGGTCCGGATGGCGTCGTCGATGTCGCGGTCGGCGCCGGCGAATTGGCGGCGAAATGTCGCCATCAGCTTCGATTCCGCATTCTTTTCCTGCAAAGCGGCGAGCATTTTCGGCAATTTTGCATCCAGTGGGAGCTCGTCGAGTGGCCAGCGGCTGCGGCCGTCGCTCCAGCCTTCGACCAGCTGCGCATGCAGCGCCGGCGGCACCGCGAGCCGGGCGAAACCGGCGCCATCGCGCGCCAGCAGGCGGTCGCGCAGGACCTCCGCGGCTGCCACCGGTTTCGTCGCGGCCTGCGGCGCCTGCCGGGCGGCCACGCCGATCGCCGCGCCCGTGGGCGCATCGCCCTGCTGGCAGGCGGTCAACAACCCCAGGCAGAGCAGGGCGGTCGTCACTACGGTGCGGCAGGCGGCGATGGAGGGGCGATCGAGCATCGATGGTCTCCGGGGCGTTGCCGGAGTGTCGGCGGCCGGTGCTGGCCGATGCAAGCTGGCGGCCGAAGGCGCGGGCGAGGCACACAAAAAAAGAGGCCCGAAGGCCTCTTCAAGTCCGGCAGCGCCGGAGGACAGCAGTTGTGGCATGGCTCCGGCCGAGGCCGGATGACTGCAGGCTACGCCGCCCTCGCTGTTAATGCAATACCTGATGAAATATTGCGTAACTAATTGAATTATTTGGCATCATCCAGTGCGGCTTCCTTCTGTGCGCGGCGTTCCCCGGCGGGCTGCGACCAGGCATTGTTGAACAGCGCCGGCTCCCAGCTGCCGTACAGCGGGTTGGGCAGGGCCCACCAGCGTTGGCCGATCCAGTCCGCGTACGGCGCGATCGCCGCGCGCCGCCCCTCGGGGGTGTTGGCCAGGATTTGCACGAAATCGCCGACCTGGTCGCCGAACTGCATCAGCACGCGATAGCCGCGCCCGACCAGTTGCCGGCGGCAGGATTTCTCGCTGCCTTCCTGCTCGCAGCCCTCGACCACGGTGCCCAGGCCCAGGAACTGGCTGGCGTCCTTGATCGGGAACCCGGCGCTGCGCAGGTTGTCGATGGTGGCCTGCGCCTGGTCGGCGGTGCGGTTGCTGATGTAGAAAATGGTCACGCCGCGCTTCGCGGCGGCATTCAGGAACTCCGCCGCGCCGGGCAGCGCCTTGGCCTTGCGTTCGTTCACCCACAGGTTCCAGTTCGCATCGTCGAAGCCGCGCTGTTCGCGGATCTGGCGGACGGAGCTGGGCGAGTTGTCGAGTACGGTTTCATCCACGTCGACGATGATCGCCGGCGGCAGCTTGCGCGGGTCGTTGCCGCGGTCTTCCTTCTGCAGCGCGTCCCAGCGCTTGTCGGCCAGCGCCGCCGGCAGCTGCACGGCGGCGGCGCGGTAGATCGCGCGATAGACCAGGTCGCGTTCCACCGAGGTCTGGAACCAGGCGGTCGCATTCAGGCTGTCGTCCGCCGGCGGGGTTGCCGGTGCTTCCGCGGTGGCTGCGGGTGCGGGCGCCGGCGGCGGTTCCGGTTTGGCGGCGTGGCTGGCGCAACCGACCAGCAGGGCGGCAGCGAGGAGGCTGGACATCAGGCGCATGGCAATGGCTCGTCTACGGATGCGCGCGAGTGTACCCGCAGCCCGTGACCGCGTTCAGTCGCCGAGCAGGGCGCGGATATTGGCGATGCCGGCGCTGGCGCGTTCCTTCTTGCGCGCGGCATCGGCCACCGGGTCGGCGCCGTCGCGCTGCAGTTCTTCCGCCGGCAATTCATCGATGAAGCGGCTCGGCTTCAGGCGCATCCGGTCGCCCCAGCGCTGCGCTTCGTTGGCGTGCGAGAGCCACAGCTGTTCCTTGGCGCGGGTGATGCCCACGTACATCAACCGGCGTTCCTCGTCGAGGCGGCCTTCCTCGATGCTGGCCTCGTGCGGCAGGTTGCCGTCCTCGACGCCGACGATGAAGACGTAACGGAACTCGAGCCCCTTCGCCGCGTGCATCGACATCAACCGCACCTGGTTGCCGGCATCGCCCTTGTCGGCGTGACTGAGCAAGGCAAGCGCGGCGGCGAGTTCGCCGGGGCCGGAGGTCTTCGGGCCGTCGAACCAGTCGGCCAGTTCGTCGAGGTTGCGCCGGCGCGCCTGGAACTGCGCCTCGTCCTTGCACAGCGCGCGCAGCGCGGCGAGCAGGCCGGAACGTTCGTTCAATTTGCGCACCAGTTCCGCCGGCGCCAGCGTCTTGGCATCGATGCGCAGGCCACGGACGATGTCGCTGAAGCCCTGCAGCGCATTCGCGGCGCGTGCCGGCAGCTGCTTGGCCAAGCTGATCGAGTCGGCCGCGCGCGACAGCGGCATGTGGGCATTGTTCGCCAGTTCGCCGAGGCGCTGCAGCGAGGTCGCGCCGACGCCGCGATTGGGCGACTGCACCGCGCGCAGGAACGCCGCGTCGTCGTCCGGGTTGGCCAACAGCCGCAGCCAGGCCAGCGCGTCCTTCACTTCGCCACGGTCGAGGAAGGCGGTGCCGCCGCTCAGGTGGTACGGGATGCGCAGCAGCTGCAGCGCCTTTTCCAGCGCGCGGCTCTGGTGGTTGCCGCGGAACAGGATGCAGAACTCGCTCCACGGCGCCGCGTGCTTCTGCGCGACGAACTGGATTTCGGCGGCGACTTTCTCCGCCTCGTGCGCGGCGTCCTTGCATTCCCAGACGCGGATGCGCTCGCCGTCGGCGGCATCGCTCCACAGGGTCTTCGGGTGTTCGTGCGGGTTGTGGGCGATCAGCGCATTGGCCGCGCGCAGCACGCGGTTGCTGCAGCGGTAATTCTGTTCGAGCTTGATGATTTCGAGCTTCGGGTAATCCGTGCCCAGCGACAGCAGGTTGTCCGGGTTGGCGCCGCGCCAGGCGTAGATGCTCTGGTCGTCGTCGCCCACGCAGGTGAAGTGGCCTTTCTCGCCGGCGATCGCCTTCAGCAGGCGATACTGCGCGTCGTTGGTATCCTGGCATTCGTCGACGAGGAGATAGCCGATGCGTTCGCGCCAGCCGGCCACGGCCTCGGCATCGGTTTCCAGCAATTGCACCGGCAGCCGGATCAGGTCGTCGAAGTCCACCGCGTTGAACGCGGTGAGGCGCTGCTGGTAGCGCGCGTACAGCGCGGCGGCCTCGCGCTCGCGGGTGCTGCGCGCGGCTTCGGCGGCCTGCTCGGGCGACAGCCCGGCGTTCTTCGCGCGCGAGATCAGCTGTTTCGCCGCGTCGATGACGTCCGGCTTGCTGCCCGGCGGCAACAGGTCCTTCAGCTGTACGCTGGAATCGTCGGCATCGAAGATCGAGAAGCCGCGGCGCAGGCCGAGCTTGGCGTGCTCGATCTGCAGGATGCGCAGGCCCAGCGCATGGAAGGTGCTGATGGTCAGCTCCTGCGCGGCATCGCCGCGGATGCGCTTGGCCACGCGCTCGCGCATCTCGCGCGCCGATTTGTTGGTGAAGGTGATCGCGGCGATCCGCTTGGCCGGGTAGCGGCCGCTCTGGATCAGGTGGGCGATCTTCTCCACGATCACCCGGGTCTTGCCGCTGCCGGCGCCGGCCAGCACCAGCAGCGGGCCTTCCACGTGCAGGACGGCCTGGCGTTGCGGGGGGTTCAATCCGTGGAGGGCGTTGCCGTGCATCGCCGTCATTGTCGAAGCGCGCGGCCAGCGCCGCCAGCCTTGTGCGCCGGTAGAATCCGTGCATGGCAAAGCTCTACTTCTACTACTCCGCGATGAACGCGGGGAAGACCACCACCCTGCTGCAATCCGCGTACAACTACCGCGAGCGCGGGATGCGGGTGGCGATCCTGACCCCGAAGCTGGATTTCCGCGCCGGCAGCGGCACCGTGGCCTCGCGCATCGGCCTGCAGGCGGAAGGCATCGCCTTCGACCGCGACGCCGATCTCGACGCGCTGGTGCGCGCCGACATCGCCGCCCGCGGCAAGCTCGATTGCGTACTGGTCGACGAAGCGCAATTCCTCGCCAAACCGCAGGTCTGGCAGTTGAGCGAAGTGGTCGATGCGCTGCGCATCCCGGTGCTCTGCTACGGCCTGCGCACCGATTTCCGCGGCGAGCTGTTCGAGGGCAGCCAGTACCTGCTGGCCTGGGCCGACGAGCTGCAGGAGATCAAGACCATCTGCCACAGCGGCAAGAAGGCGACCATGAACGTGCGCATCGATGCCCAGGGGCATGCGTTGCAGGACGGGCCGCAGGTGGAGATCGGCGGCAACGAGCGCTACGTGTCGGTGAGCCGCGTGGAGTTCAAGAAGGTGATGCGCGGCGAGGGCAGCATCGAGCCCCTGCAGGCGCCGTTGCCGCTCTGAGTCAGCGCCTGCTGCACCTGGCGCGGATCTGCGCGACCTCGCGCGGCAATGCGCCGCCTTCGGGCAGGCTCAGCTGGATCTGCGCGAGCACGGCGTCCAGTTGCGCCCTGGCCTTCTCCGGGCGCCGCGGGCAGTCCAGTTCGGTCGCATAGGCGCGCGCCAGCCAGCTGGCCTTGCGCTGCTCGATGTCGCGCCCGTCGTAGTCGGCCCAGCCGAGCAGGCGCTGCAGGGCCGCGGCATCGCCCTGCGCGGCCTCGAAGCGCGCCAGCGAGACTTCCGCGCGCCGCGTGTGCGAATGCGCCTCGCCATAGCCGGCCCGGGTCAGGCGGACCGCATCCTGCAGGGCATCGCGGGCCGCGTCCTTCTCGCCCAGGCTGGCCAGGATTTCGCCGAGCAGGCGATCGCTGTCGCCGACCAGTTCGTGGTTGCCGCCGAAACGCTGCATGCGCAGCTGCCGCGATTCGCGGATCAGCGGCAGCGCCTGCGCATCCTCGCCGGCGCTGTGCAGGATCATCGCCAGGTTGTAGACGCCGGACGCGGTCAGGCCGGGGTTGGTGCCGCTGCGCCACGCCTCCACCGCCTGGGTCTGGTAATGGACCGCGCGCTGCAGGTCGCCGCGTTCCCAGGCGACCACCCCCAGGCTGTTGTAGGTGCGCGCGAGGTCGGGGTGGTTGCGATCCAGCCGGGTGCGCATCCAGGCATAGGTATCGAGGAATTCGGATTCGGCTTCGCCGAAGCGGCCGAGGTCGACGTACAGCGCCGCCAGCTGGCGACGCGCGTCGACCGTGGCGCGATGGTCGCGGCCGTGCAAATCCTGCGCCAGCGCGAGCGATTCGCGGCAGTCGCGCTCGGCGGCGGCGAGGTCGTCGTTGTTGCGTTCCAGCGAGCACAGGCTGCGCAGCATGTCGATCGCCAGCGGGTGGCGGTCGCCGACCTCGTGCCGCAACTGCGCCAAGGCATCGCGCAGGATCCGGATCGCCTGCCGCGGATCGCCGTCGTCGGCATGCAGGGCGGACAGGTCGAGCAGGCTTTCGGCCACGCCCACGTCGTCGCCGTTGTCGCGGCGCAATTTCAGCGAGCGCGAGAACAGCTGGTTGGCCAGGTTGCGCTGGCCGAGGTCGCGCCGGCAACGCGCCAACTGCGAATAGAACGCGGCGACCTGCGCCGGCAGTTGTTCCTGCTCGCGTTCGGCGAGCGCCAGCAGCGGCTGCATCTGCCGCTCGCAACCGCGCATGTCGCTGAGCTGGCGGCGGGCGTTGCCGCGCAGGGTGGCCGCTTCCAGCCGCAGGCTGGTCGGCGCGTCCGGCAGTGCGCGCAGCAGCTGCGCCTGCCTGTCGAGCAGGGCGCCGGCTTCGCGGTAGTCGCCCAGCCCAAGCCGCAGCCGCGCCACCACGCCATAGAGTTCGGCGCGCGCCTGCGGCTGCCGCGCCAGGCTGCGTTCGCCGCGGACGATGCCGAGGTCGAGCAGGGCGCGCAGGTCCATCGGCGTGTCCATCGGCGCGTTGCCGGCGCTCTCGAACAGCCCGGCCACAAAGTTCTGCATCGCCTGCGCGCGGTTGGCTTCGCGCAGCGCCTGCCGCGCCTGCCAGCTGACCACGCCGAGCGCGGTCGCCATCACCGCCAGCACCATGGTCGCCGCGCCCAGCGCCCAGCGGTGCCGGTGCAGGTATTTGCGGGTGCGATAGCCCAGGCTTTCGCCGCGCGCCATCACCGGCCTGCCGCGCAGGTAGCAGAGCAGGTCCTGCGACAGCGCCTCGGCGGAGACGTAGCGCTGCTCGGGGCGCTTGCCCAGCGCCTTCAGGCTGATGTTGTCGAGGTCGCCGGCCAGTTCGCGCGCTAGGCGCGCCGGCGAATACGGGCGCGCCGCCTCGTCGCAGGCGCGCGCCGCGGCCTGCGAGGGCCGCAACGGTTCGCCGGCCAGGATCGCCTCTTCCCACTCGGCGTCGGTCTGGCGCTTGAGCCGATAGGGCTTGCTGCCGGTCAGCAGCTCGTACAGCACCACGCCGAGCGAATACACGTCGGTCATGGTGGTGACCGGTTCGCCGCGGATCTGCTCGGGCGCGGCGTAGTGCAGGGTGAAGGTACGCACGCCGGTGCGGGTCTGTTCCACCGGCAACGGTTCGACATCGAGCAGCTTGGCGATGCCGAAGTCGAGCAGGCGCACATGCCCGGCCGGGGTCACCAGGATGTTGGACGGCTTCAGGTCGCGGTGCACGATCAGGTTGGCGTGCGCGTGGCTGACCGCTTCGCAGACCTGGCGGAACAGGTCGATGCGCGCGGCGATGTCCAGCTGGCGCGACTGGCAGTAGCTGGTGATCGGTTCGCCGTCGACGTATTCCAGGGCAAGGTAGGGTTGCCCGTCGCGGTCGATGCCGGCATCGAGCAGGCGCGCGATGTAGGGATGGGCGAAACGGGCGAGGATCTCGCGCTCGCGGTCGAAGCGCTGGCGCAGCTTCGGATCGGCCAGGCCCGGGCGCAGCAATTTCAGCGCGACCTTGCGCTCGTACAGGCCGTCGGCGCGCGCCGCCAGCCAGACCTGGCCCATGCCGCCTTCGCCGATCAGCCGGTCCAGCCGGTACGGGCCGATGCGTGCGCCCGGGCGCGCGCCATTGGGCACGTCCACCACCGGCTCGGCGAGGAAGTCGGCATCGCCTTCCTCCATCGCCAGCAGTTTCTCCAGCTCGTCGGCCAGCGCCGCATCCTCGCGGCGCAAGGCGGCGAGGTGTTCGCTGCGTTGCTGCTCCGGCAGCTCCAGCAGTGCGTCGAGCAGCGGCGACAGGCGTTGCCAGCGTTCGGCGTCCATCGTCAGCGCCGGTTCGCCTGTCCCTGCGGTCAGGCGACGGTCGGGTCCTTGAGCGAGGCGAGCAGGAACATGCGCGCCTTCTGCCAGTCGCGGCGCACGCTGCGTTCCGAACGCTGCAGCAGGGCGGCGATCTCCAGCTCCGAGAGGCCGGCGAAATAGCGCAATTCGACCACCTGGGTCAGCCGCGGCTCGACCGCGTGCAGGCGGGTCAGCGCGGTGTCCAGGCCCAGCATGTCCTCGTCCAGGCGCAGCCCGCCCTCGATGTCTTCCGGCAGGTCGGTGACGCGGTGCTGGTCGCCGCCGCGCTTCTGCGCCAGCCGCTGGCGCGCGTAATCCACCACCACGCTGCGCATCGCCGAGGCGGCATAGGCGAAGAAGTGCGCGCGGTCGTCGAATTGCGCGGCGCCGCTGCCGCGGCCGATCAGCTTGAGGTAGGCCTCGTGGACCAGCGCGGTGGCATCCAGGGTATGCCCGTGCTGGCCGGCCAGCTGGCGGCGCGCCATCGAATGCAGTTCCTGGTACAGCGTGGCGAGCACGCGGTCCATCGCGCCACGGTCGCCCTTGTGCGCGGCATCCAGCAGGACGGTGATCTCACCGGATTCGGTCATCGCGGCAATGAACAGGGGGTGCGGGGGAAGGCGGACTATAGCCCGGCGCGGCCAATCCCGCGCAAGCGCTGGCCGGCCGTGACCGTTTTCAGCGTTGGCAGTGCCCGCACCACACGCTGGCGCGCTGGCCGACCAGGGCCTGTTTCAGCGCCCGGCCGCAACGCGGGCAGGGTTCGCCGCCGCGGCCGTAGACCAGCAGTTCCTGCTCGAAGTAGCCGGGCGCGCCGTCCGGGCTGATGAAATCGCGCAGGGTGGTGCCGCCGCGCGCGATGGCATGCCCCAGGATCGCCCGCACCGCGTCGGCCAGCGCGGCATAGCGCGCACGCGAGACCTTGCCGGCTTCGCGCAGCGGCGAGATCCCGGCCATGAACAAGGCTTCCGCCGCATAGATGTTGCCGACGCCGACCACCACCGACTGGTCCATCAGGAAGGCCTTCACCGGCGCGCTGCGGCCGCGGCTTCTTGCGAACAGGTAATCCCCATCGAAAGCCGCCCCATCGAAAGCCGCCCCATCGAAGTCGTCCGCCAGCGGCTCCGGCCCCAGCCCGGCCAGCAGTTCGTGGGTTTCGCCCGGCGCCTGCCAGAGCAGGCAGCCGAAGCGGCGCGGATCGTTGAAGCGCAGCACGCGGCCGGAGTCCAGGGCGATGTCGACGTGGTCGTGCGCGCGCACCGGCGCATCGCCCGGCAATACGCGCAGGCTGCCGGACATGCCCAGGTGCAGCAGCGCGCTGCCGGCGGCGGTCTCCAGCAGCAGGTACTTGGCGCGGCGGCGGATGCCGTCGATGCGTTGCTCGGGCAACAGCTCCTCGATCTCGCGCGGGATCGGCCAGCGCAGGTCCGGGCGGCGCAGCAGCACGTGCTCGACGCGGCGGCCGGCGACATGCGGCAACAGGCCGCGGCGGGTGGTCTCGACTTCGGGCAGTTCGGGCATCGCGGCTCACCAATTCGCGCCATGCGTTGCATACACTGCATGGACTTCATCCGGGGACAGCATATGCGCAATGCGTGGTCGGGCCTGTTCGGCGTTGCACTGGCGCTGTGCGCGGCGATGCCGCTGCAGGCGGCGGAACCGAAGATCGGCGAGCTGCCGCCCGCATTGCTGGGCAGGGATCGCCAGGGCGATGTGGTGGACCTCGCGCAGCATCGCGGCAAGATCGTGGTGGTCACCTTCTGGGCGTCGTGGTGCGGTCCCTGCCGCAAGGAACTGCCGGGCCTGGATGCGCTGCAGAAGCACGCCGGCGACAAGATCCTCAAGGTGATCGCGGTCAACGTGCAGGACAGCACCGAGGACTACCGGACGATGATGCGGCAGATGAAGGACTTCAGCATCACCCTGACCCGCGACCGCAGCGGCGAGATCGCCGAAGGCTACGGGGTGAAGGCGTATCCGAACCTGTGGATCATCGACCCGCAGGGCAAGGTGGCCGCGCACCATGTCGGTTACGGCGAGGATTCGCTGGACAGGCTGGTCGCGCAGATCAACCAGGTGATCGTGGCCGAGCAGCAACGGCGGAACGCGGCGGCGGCGACCGCGGGCTGACGCCGTTCAGCGGTCGCGGCGGCGGGCCGTGGCATCATTGCCGCGCGCCTTTCCGCGTCCGCCGAGACTTCCCCGCGATGCCCGCTTCGTTCCTCGATTTCCTCGCCGGCGGCCTGTTCCAGTTCGGCTGGCTGGCGATGCTGCTGTACCTGCTGGTGGTCACCCAGGTCACCATCTTCACCGTGACCCTGTACCTGCACCGCAGCCAGGCGCACCGCGGCGTCGATTTCCATCCGCTGGTCGCGCATTTCTTCCGCTTCTGGAGCTGGCTGACCACCTCGATGATCACCCGCGAGTGGGCGGCGATCCATCGCAAGCACCACGCCAAGTGCGAGACCGAGGAAGACCCGCACAGCCCGATGCACAAGGGCATCCACAACGTCATGTGGAAGGGCGCCGACATGTACCGCGAGGCGCGCCTGGACCGCGCCAGCATCGAGCAGTACGGCAAGGGCTGCCCGGACGACTGGATCGAACGCAACCTCTACACCCGCCATGCCACGCTCGGCGTGGTGCTGCTGCTGGTGGCCAGCTTCGTGCTGTTCGGCGCCAAGGGCGTGGCCGTGTGGGCGATCCAGATGGCGTGGATCCCGTTCTGGGCGGCCGGCGTGATCAACGGCCTCGGCCACTGGTGGGGCTACCGCAATTTCGAGACCACCGACACCGCCACCAACCTCAGCCCGTGGGGCGTGTGGGTCGGCGGCGAGGAACTGCACAACAACCACCATGCGTTCCCGTCGTCGGCCAAGTTCGCCCTGCGCAAGTGGGAATTCGACATCGGCTGGGCGGCGATCAAGCTGTTCGCCTCGGTGCGCCTGGCCAAGGTGTTGCGCGTGGCGCCGTCGCTGAACCTGCGCCCGAACATCAAGGTGCCCGACGCGGAAACGGTGAAGGCGCTGCTGGCCTGCCGCTTCCAGGCGATGACCGACTACCAGCGCAACGTGCTCAAGCCGGCGCTGCGCGAGGAGGCCGCCGCCGCCGGCGCCAAGCTGCGCGCGCTGCTGCCGCGCAAGCTGCGCAAGGGCATGGTCGATGATGGCCGCTGGCTGTCGCCGGAATCGCGCGAGCAGTTGCAGCGCTGGATCGCCGAGCGCCCGCGCATCAATACGCTGATCGAATATCGCGCGCGCCTGGCCGAAGTGCTGGAGAGCCGCAGCCACGACGCCAGCGAAAAGCTCAAGCGCCTGCAGGCCTGGTGCGCCGAAGCCGAGGCCAGCGGCGTGCGCGCCCTGCAGGAGTATTCGGCGCGCCTGAAGGGCTACGCGCTGCAGCCGGCGTGATGCCGCGGTTCGCCATCGCCCTGCTTGCGTGCGCGTTGCCGATGGCGGCGGGCGCGCAGGTGCTGCGCACCGGCGACTACCTGTCGAAGATGGACGCGGACCGCGACGGCCGCGTCTCGCCGGCCGAATACCAGGACTGGCTCGGCTACGCCTTCGCCGCGATGGACCGCGATCGCGACGGCGTGTTGTCGCCGGCCGAGCAGCCCGGCGGGCGCGGCCCGGCATTGACCATCGCCGAGCATCGCGCGCGCATCGCCGATCGTTTCCGCAGGCAGGATGCCGACCGCGACGGGTTCCTCAGCGCGCGGGAGCTGGCTGCGCCGCCGCGCTAGTTCGCGCGGGACGCGGCCTTGGACGCCAGCATTTCCATGTCGGCGCGGGCCAATGTCGCCGTCAAGGGTTCTTCGTCGTTCCTGACCGCAAGCCCCATCGAGAAGGTGGCGCTCAGCGCGCCCATGTCGCGGCGGATTCGACCGACCAGGCCATCGATGCCGTCCGTGGTCGCGTTCCCCAGCAGGATCGCGAATTCATCGCCGCCCAGGCGCACGATGTAGTCGTTGTCGCGCATCCGCTCCTGCAGGTAGCGCACGACCTAGACCAGCACCCGGTCGCCTTCCTCGTGCCCGTGCAGGTCGTTGATCTGCTTGAAGTGGTCCATGTCGATGATGATCACGGCCCAGCTTGCGTCCTTGCCGAGGCGCTGCTCGAACACCGGCATGATCCGGCGGTTGTAGGCGCCGGTCAGCGCATCGCGCAGGCTTTTTTCGTTCAGTTCGTCGAGTTCGCGGGCCTGCATGGTGAGGTCCACCGCATAGCAGATGGCGTAGGCATCCCCCACTTCCGGCTGGAAGCGCGAGCCGCTCAGGTGCCAGTAGCGCTTCCAGTCCTCCGCGTCCCTCAGGTACAGCATGCAGTCCGCGGCATCCTTCGACACCACGTCCCGCAGGTAGCTGGCGAAATCCTCGAGGCTTTCCGGGGCGAGCATGTCCTTCAGGTTCATCCCGACGACGCCATCCACCGTGGCGTTCATGGCGGCGGCGGTCTTCGGGTTGGTCGCGATCACCGCACCGTGGTCGTCGTGGATGAAGACCAGCCCCTTGCTCAGCTGCAGCAGGCTGGAGATGCGCGATTCGTTGATCTGCTTGGCGCGGTTGGCTTCGCGCAGGCGGAAGTACATCTTGCGTTGCTTGCGGTAGAAGAAGGCGAGCCCGGCCAGCGCCGCCACGGACACGGCGACAAGCAGCAGCATCAACTGGTTGTTCCGCCGCAATGCGCTTTCCCGCTGCTGGAGGAGGTCCTTCTCGCGCTGCAGGAAGGCGTAGTCGCGCTCTTTCTGCGCATATTCCAGGCGCGCCGCGAAATCGTCCGCAGCCTCCGCGCGGTCGCTGGTTTCGATCCGCTCCTCGAGCAGGATCATGCGTTCGAGCAGCGAGGCGGTCGTCGCGGCGTCGCGTTCCCCGGACTTGAGCATCGCCCCGGCCATGCTGCGCAGCGCGCGCAGTTCGTCGCGATCGAGGCGCAGGGCCTGGAACGAAGCGGTGGCCTTGCGGTACTCGGCGCCCGCGTTGGCGAATTGGCCTCCGACCAGGAATGCGTCGCCGAGCGCTTCGTGGCCGAGCCCGGTCAACTGGGTATTCTTCAACCGTTCCGCCGAGCGGAAGATCCGCGCCGCGCTTTCCCGCTGGGTGGCGACGTCGCCGCGCGACTTGGCGATCCTGGCGCTGCCGATGGCGATTTCGGCCAGCAGCTTGGGGTCGCCGGCCAGGTCGGCGGCCGCCTCGCCCGCCTGGAGCGTGGCCATCGCGCTCGCTACGTCCCCGGACTCCACCTGCGCCCGCGCCAGGTTCCTGAGCAGGCGGCCGCGCATCGCCGGCGAGCCCTGCCGGCCGAGGTCGCGGAGCCCCTGTTCGGCATACATCGCCGACATCCTGATCTTGCCCAGCGAATAACTCATCGACGAATAGGCGAGCGCGATGTCCGCCTCCAGCTCCGGCAGCCCCAGGCTCTTGACGTCCAGCTCGGCGCGCGCCAGCAGCTCGGTCGCGATCGTGTAGTTCTTGAGCGAGGTTTCCGCCCGCGCCTGGGTGATCATGCCGCGGATCGCCAGCGCGCGATCGTGCACGGCGTCCGCCAGCTTGGCGGCGTTCGCCCCCGCCGATCGCTGGCAGCGCCAGTCGGCGGTGACCCGGCATGCGTTCGCTTCGGCCAGGTAGAGCAGGGCTTCGCGTTCCCGGTTGTGGGCCAGGCGCGCCTGGCGGAAGGCTTCCGGCAGGCGCGCCAGCACGGCCTCGGGATCGGTCAGGGCCTGCAGCTCCAGCGGATCCTGGCGGGGTTCGGACGGTGGCGCTGCCGGTGGCGGATGCGGCGAGCGCGGCGAACAGCGCGCCTGCGCAGGCGGCTGCGGCGAACCCGGTCGGACGTCGGCGCATCGTTCCCCCTCGGCCAGGCATGGGCGTCTACAGCTCCGGAAGCAGCAGGCGGAGCTGGCAGGCCAGCGAATCGCCTGCGGTCGCATCGCCCGCGATGTGCAGCAGCAGGTACTTCTGGAACAGGCCGTCGATCAGGGCATACGCCGCCACCGGCGACAGCCGCGGCGGCCTGCCCGCGAACGCGGCGAGGCGGGTGACCAGCCGCCACACCATGTCCTGCAGCAGGCGGTCGATCTCGATCACGTCGTCGCGGAACGAGCCCTCGAACAAGGCCTGCGCACGCAGGTCGTACCAGAGGCTGTGCATCGGCGCCTCGTTGCGCAGGGTCTCGGCCAGGACAGCGAGGAAGCCTTCCACCAGCGCGTCGGCATCGCGCGCATTCGCCACGATGCCGTCGTAGCGGTTGGCGCACCTGGTCTTGTATTCGCGGACGCTGCAGCTGATGAGGTCCAGCTTGTCCTTGAAGTAGTAGTGCAGCACCCCGTGGCTGTATTCGGAATTCTGCGCGATCTCGCGCAGGCTGGTGCGCGCGTAGCCCAGTTCGGCGAGCGTCTGCAGGGTGACTTCCGCCAGCTCCCTGCGCCGCAGTTCGAACTTCTCGGCAGGCGCCGGCGATTGCCGCGTCGGCGGCTTGCGCATGGCGGGCTTGTTGGCGGATCGGGAGGGCTGCTTCACGGCGGTGTTGGCAAGGACTTGGCCGGAATGCGGCGGCGGGACGCGAGGACTGTGACAATTGTCCAAACATGCCTGCGGCACCGTCAATAAAATTTTGACAGTCGTCACAAATATAAATGGCGCGGATCGGCTGGCCGCGTCCGCGATTCGCCGAATTACCCAGCCGGATCAACGACTTGGAAATCAGTCCCGAGCCGCTGCCCGCCGCTGCCCGGGATGACCGGGCGGCTCCGTCCGGGTCGGTTTCCGGCGCTCCATGCAAGAACGCCGGCCATTGGCCGGCGTTCCCGCGATCGCATGCCGCTTACCAGATCTTCACCCGCTGCTCGGGCTTGAGGAACAGCTTCTGCCCGTCGGCGACCTTGAAGGTGTCGTACCAGGCATCGATGTTGCGCACGGTCAGCGCGCGCCAGCGCGCCGGGGCATGGCCGTCGCCGATGACCTGCGCGCGCAGCGCGGCGTCGCGCTGCTTGGCCCGCCACGCCTGGGCGAAGGCGAGGAAGAAGCGCTCGTCGCCGGTCAGGCCGTCGATCACCGGCGCCGGCTTGCCGCCGAGCGACTTGTGGTACGCGGTGTACGCGGCCTGCAGGCCGGCGACGTCGGCGATGTTCTCGCCCAGGGTCTGCTTGCCGTTGAGGTGCAGGCCGGGCAGCGCCTCGTAGGCGTCGTACTGCGCGACCAGCTTGTCGGTGGCGGCCTTGAAGTGCGCCGCGTCGTCCTTGGTCCACCAGTTGCGCAGGCGGCCTTCCGCATCGAACTCGGAGCCGAGGTTGTCGAAGCCGTGGCTGACCTCGTGGCCGATCACCGCGCCGATCGAACCGTAGTTCGCCGCGGCGTCCGCGTTCGGGTCGAAGAACGGAGCTTCCAGGATCGCCGCAGGGAAGTTCATCGCGTTCTGCAGCGGCAGCTGCACCGCGTTGACCGTCTGCGGGGTCATCCACCATTCCTTCTTGTCCGGCGCCTTGCCGAGCTTGGCGGTCTGGTGGCGGTACTCGGCTTCCTCCGCGCGCAGGCGGTTGCCGAGCGGATCGTCGCGCTTGATCTCGAGCGAGGAATAGTCGCGCCAGCTGTCCGGGTAGCCCACGCCGACCAGCATGGTCTCGGCCTTCGCCTTCGCCGCCTTCTTGGTCTCCGGCGTCATCCATTCCAGCTTGTCCACGCCTTCGCGGAAGGTGGCGAGGATGTTGTTGACCATGTCCTCGACCTTGGCCTTGGACGATGCCGGGAAGTACTGCTTGATGTACGCCTGGCCGATCGCATCGCCCAGTGCGCCGTCGGTGGCGCCGATCGCGCGCTTCCAGCGGTCGCGCTGCCGGGTGGTGCCGTTCAACTGGGTGCCGTAGAAGCCGAAGCTGAGGTCGGCATAGGCCTTCGGCAGCAGCGCCGCGCTGTGGTTGATCGCGTGGAAGCGCAGGTAGTCCTTCCATGCCTGCAGCGGCTCGCTGGCGACCAGCGCGGACAGCTTCTTGATCGCGTCCGGCTGCCAGGCGAACACGGTCGGCTGGCCGGACAGCTTGGCGGCATCGAAGAACGCGGCCCAGTCGATGCCCGGCGCGTTCTTGGCGAAGTCCGCGGTGGCCCACGGATTGTTGGCCTTGTGGATGTCCTGGCTGTCGACCACGTTGGCATGCGCCCTGGCGATCTTCGTCTCGAGGTCGAAGATGGTCTTGGCTTTCTTGTCCGCATCGGCGTCGCCGGCGAGCTTGAGGATGTCGGCGATGTACTTCTGGTAGGCGACGCGATTGGCCGCCATGTCCTTGTCGCCGGCGAGGTAGTACTCGCGGTCCGGCATGCCCAGGCCGCCCTGCATCAGGTAGCCGACGTTCTTCGACGGATCCTCCAGGCCCTGCGCCACGAACAGGCCGAACAGGTTCTCGGTGTAGAAATTGGTGGCGTTCAGCGGGTCGGTGTCGGCGCGCACCTGTCCGCCGAGGTAGCGCGACAGGCCGGCGGCATCGGCGATCGCGGCGACCTTGTCCAGCGACGGTTGCAGCGGCGCAAGCCCGCGCGCCTCGATGCCGGCCTCGTCCATGTACGCGGCGTAGTAGTCGGCGATCTTGCGTTCGTTGCTGCCTGCCGCCGGGTTGGCCTTGTCGAAGCCCTGGATCAGGTCGGACAGGCGCTTCTCGGCCTTCTCGAACACGTAGAAGCCGGTGCTGATGCTGGCGCGGTCGGCGGGGATCTCGGTGGCCTTCTTCCACGCGCCGTTGGCGTATTCGTCGAAGTCGTCGCCGGGCTGCACGGCCTTGTCGATGCCGGCCAGGTCGATGCCGGAGCCCGGTGCGGCCGCGGCTTCGGCGGCGGCCGGCGTTGCGGCCTTGTCGGTCGGGGCGCCGCGGTCGCAGGCGGCCAGCGAAGCGAGGATGGCCAGCGCCAGTGCGGCGCGGCGAAGGGATGCGGTGGTCATGCGGGAACCTCGGCGGGAAGACCCGCGCATCCTGCGCCGATCCGCGTTGGGAACATGTGCAGGAAGTCAGGGCGCTACACTCGATATCCCCCCGCCAGGAGGCCGCCATGAGCGCCGACGTGTATCCGGTTCCCGACGCATTCGCGGCCAATGCCCGCATCCGCCGCGACGACTACCAACGCCTGTACGCCGAATCGCTACGCGATCCCGATGCGTTCTGGGGCGAAGCCGCCAAGCGCCTGGACTGGATGCGCGCGCCTACCCGGGTCAAGGACGTCAGCTATGCGCTGGAGGATTTCCGCATCCGCTGGTTCGCCGACGGCGAGCTCAACGCCAGCGTGAACTGCCTCGACCGGCACCTCGAAACGCGCGGCGGCAAGACCGCGCTGATCTTCGAGCCGGATTCGCCCGACGGCGACGTGCAGCGCATCAGCTACCGCGAACTGCATGCGCGCGTCTGCAAGCTGGCCAATGCGCTGCGCAACCTCGGCATCGGCAAGGGCGACCGCGTCACCATCTACCTGCCGATGATCCCCGAAGCCGTGGTGGCGATGCTGGCCTGCGCGCGGATCGGCGCGGTGCACATGGTGGTGTTCGGCGGGTTCGCGCCCAATTCCATCGCCGACCGCGTCGCCGATTGCGGCAGCAAGCTGATCATCACCGCCGACGAAGGCCTGCGCGGCGGCAAGAAGGTGGCGCTGAAGGCGAACGTGGACGCGGCGCTGAAGCTGCCGGGCACGAACTCGGTGGAAACCGTGCTGGTGGTGCGGCATACCGACGGCGCGGTGGACATGCAGATGCCGCGCGACCGCTGGTACGACGCGGTGGTCGACGGCCAGCCGGGCGAGTGCGAACCCGAGCGCATGAACGCCGAAGACCCGCTGTTCATCCTCTACACCTCCGGCAGCACCGGCAAGCCGAAGGGCGTGCTGCATACCACCGGCGGCTACCTGCTGTGGGCGGCGTACACGCACGAGGCGGTGTTCGACCTGCGCGACGACGACGTGTTCTGGTGCACCGCCGACGTCGGTTGGGTCACCGGCCACAGCTACATCGTGTACGGGCCGCTGGCGAACGGCGCCACCGAGGTGATCTTCGAGGGCGTGCCGAACTTCCCGGATGCCTCGCGCTTCTGGCAGACCATCGACAAGCACCAGGTCAGCCTGTTCTACACCGCGCCGACTGCGATCCGCGCGCTGATGCGCGAAGGCGACGCGCCGGTGAAGCGGACCTCGCGCGCGTCGCTGCGCGTGCTCGGCACGGTCGGCGAGCCGATCAACCCGGAAGCCTGGCGCTGGTACCACGAGACCGTGGGCGATGCGCGTTGCCCGATCGTCGATACCTGGTGGCAGACCGAGACCGGCGGGATCCTGATCTCGCCGTTGCCGGGCGCGATCGATGCCAAGCCGGGCTCGGCGACCAGGCCGTTCTTCGGCGTGCAACCCGCCATCGTCGATGCCGAGGGCAAGCGCCTCGAAGGCGCGACCGAAGGCAATCTGGTCCTGCTGGATTCGTGGCCCGGGCAGATGCGCACGGTGTACGGCGACCACCAGCGCTTCATCGACACCTATTTCAAGACCTATCCCGGCAGCTATTTCACCGGCGATGGCTGCCGTCGTGACGAAGACGGCTACTACTGGATCACCGGCCGCGTCGACGACGTGATCAACGTCAGCGGCCACCGCATCGGCACCGCCGAAGTCGAAAGCGCGCTGGTCTCGCACCACGACGTCGCCGAGGCGGCGGTGGTCGGCTTCCCGCACGACATCAAGGGCCAGGGCATCTACGCCTACGTGACCCTGAAGCAGGGCATCGAAGCCAATGATGATTTGCGCAAGGCGCTGGTGCAGCAGGTGCGCAGCGAGATCGGCCCGACCGCCACGCCCGACCACATCCAGTGGGCACCGGGCCTGCCGAAGACCCGCAGCGGCAAGATCATGCGCCGCATCCTGCGCAAGATCGCGGAGAACGCGCCGGACCAGTTGGGCGATACCAGCACACTGGCGGATCCGTCGGTGGTGGATGCGCTGGTGCGCGAACGCCGCGAGGCCTGATACGCATAGGCAAAAAGAAACCCGCCTTGCGGCGGGTTTCGTGGCCATCCTTGGCCGCAAGCATCCTGCTTCGACGCGTTTTCATTGCCGCCATCCCTGGCCGTGCGTTTGCCGAGGCTGCGCGGCAATGCCGCACAAAGCGCGTCTTGGCTCATCCCTTCACGCACACCACCTGGCGCAGCGTGTGCACGATTTCCACCAGGTCGGACTGCGCCGCCATCACCGCGTCGATGTCCTTGTACGCGGCCGGCGACTCGTCGATCACGCCGGCGTCCTTGCGGCACTCGACGTGGGCGGTGGCCTGCCGATGCTGGGCCAGGGTGATCTGCGCGCGCGCGGCGGTACGGCTCATCACGCGGCCGGCACCGTGGCTGCAGCTGTGGAAGCTGTCCGCGTTGCCCAGCCCACGCACGATGAAGCTCTTCGCGCCCATGCTGCCCGGGATGATCCCGAGCTCGCCGGCACGCGCGCTCACCGCACCCTTGCGGGTGACCAGCAAGTCCACGCCGCCATGCATCTCCTGCTGCACGTAGTTGTGGTGGCAGTTCACCGCCATCTTTTCCAGCTGGAACTTCGGCAGGCGATGGCGCATTTCGTGCAGCACCCGCGCCATCATCGCCTCGCGGTTCTCGCGGGCGTAGTCCTGCGCCCACGACACCGCCTCCACGTAGTCGTCGAACAGGGGCTCGCCCTGCAGGAAGAACGCGAGGTCCTTGTCCGGCACGTGGAAACCGAGCACGCGCTTGCCCAGCTCCTCGCGCGCCCGCTCGATGAAGTAGCTGCCGATCAGGTTGCCAGTGCCGCGCGAACCGCTGTGCAGCATCACCCACACCGCATCGCTCTCGTCGAGGCACAACTCGATGAAGTGGTTGCCGCCGCCCAGCGTCCCGATCTGCCGGTCGAGCTTGTCGGTGCGGATCTTGCGGTGCTTCTGCTGGATCGCGTCCAGCCGCTGGACCAGTCCCGACTGCGCGACGCGGGTCTCGATGCCGTCCGGCAGCTTCCAGTGCTCGCCACCGCGGCCGTTGCCGACCGGCACGCTGCGCTCGATCGAGTTGCGCAGCGGGCCGAGGTCGTCGGGCAGGTCGCTGGCGCGCAGGGTGGTGCGCACCGCGGCCATGCCGCAGCCGATGTCGACGCCGACCGCGGCCGGGATGATCGCGCCGCGGGTCGGGATCACCGAGCCCACGGTCGCGCCCTTTCCCAGGTGCACGTCCGGCATCACCGCGACCCACGGCCCGACGAACGGGATCGACGCGATGTTGCGCAGTTGCTCGTGCGCCTGCGGCTCCAGCGGCACGCCGTGCACCCAGCCCTTGATCGGGGTGGCGCTGTCCTCGGCGTGCAGCAGTTCGAATTGCGATTGGGTTTGCATGTTCATGTCTCTTCAGTCCATTGAAACCTGCGCGATGCGTCCTTGCCCCGCGCAGGGGTATCACTTCATCGTCACCAGCTGCTTCAGCACGCCATCCAGGCCGCCGAACACGGTGAGCTTGTCGATCTTCTCGGTGACCTTCTCCAGGGTCTCGAGCTCCTTCAGACGCATCAGCACCGGGCTGTCCTCGATCAGCTTGGCGGTGTTGAGCAGGGAACGCGTGGCGTTCGCCTCCTCGCGACGGCGGATCACGTTGGCCTGCGCCGCCTTCTCCGCCTGCACCACGCTGTTGAGGATGTCCTTCATCTCGCCCGGCAGGATCACGTCCTTGACGCCGACGCCAAGCACCTCGATGCCCAGCTCGGTCACCCGGCCGCGCACGTAGCCGAAGATGTCGGCATCGAGCGAGGCCTTGTCGCCGAGCAGCTCGTCCAGCGTCTTGGCGGCGATCGCCTTGCGCAGGCCGAACTGCAGCTCGCGGTACACGTAGTCGCCGAACTTCGCGACCCTGGTGCGCGCGGCCACCGGGTCGGTGACGCGGATGCTGGCGGCCAGGTTGACGCGCAGGCTGACCTTGTCGCGGGTCAGCAACTCCTGGCCCGAGACCTCCAGCGACTGCACGCGCAACTCGATCACGTCCACCGCCACGTTCTTGCGGAAGTTCCAGAACGCGTGGTTGCCCGCACCCAGCACCTGCACCAGCTTGCCGTCGATGAACACCAGGCCCGCCGACTCCGCCGGCACGTCCGCCACGACGGCGAGCTTGCCCAGCGTGCCGAGCTGGCGCAGGCGGTTGGCGACATCGCTGCGCACCGCCAGGCCCGTGGCCAGCGACACGCGCTCGACCTCGACCTTCACCAGCCCGCGCCAATACAAGCGACGCGAACCCGGCGCCAGCACGTCCTCCAGCTTGCCGTTCTTCGCCACCAGGCCGACCTCGTCGGCGCCGATGTCGGCGAACACGAAGGTCTCGCCCAGCCGCTCGCCGAGGCGCGCGATCAGCGCGTCCACGTCGTGGCCGGCGTACTCCGGCGCGGCGATGTTGTAGGTACGCACCTCGATGCGCTTGAGCGGGTCGAACATGCGGTGCACGCCCGGCTCCAGCACGCGCTCGAACTGGCGGTTGCGATACAGCAGGGCGCGCTCGCCATCGCCGATCACGATCCTCTTGCTCCAGAACATGGGTAACTCTCCTTGTTGGTCCTGGTGGTCCGATCCGATTGGGGCGCGATGGATCGGTGCTCGCGTTGCATCCCGCGCGACAGGCGCAGGAAGAGAAGAAGGTGGAAACGCCCCTGACGTCGATGCCGCGGAGCCGGCGCGCTGTCCGCGCGGAGGCCGTGTCGTGGTCGGTATCGCGATGCACTGCGATCCCGATCCACTGCAGGCCCGCGCGCTTCGAGGGCGGCGGCCCGGCGACATCGCCGCTGCGTATCCATCGACATCGCGATGCATTGCGATGAAGCGGAACACGCACGGGGCGTTTCCTGGTGCGGGCTTGCGCCCGTGGTTCCAGATTTACAGTCTGGTTTGGAGCGGGATTCGAACCCGCGACTCTCGGTGTTGAACCGATGCTCTACCCAACTGAGCTATCCAGTGGTGGACGAACCGGATTCGAACCGGTGGCCAACGGCTTGCGCCGCTGCTCGACCTCTGAGCTTTCGTCCGCTCGCGGAACACCTTCTCCCGATCCCCGGCATGCGCCACGGCAGCGCCGCGCGCACCGGACGGGCCTTGTGAACCCGCGCCGCTGTGGACCGTACGAGCGATGCTCCGCATTGGCGTCTCCGACGTGCATCGAAAGCGCCAATCCGTGTGCGACTGCATCCGCTTGCCGCCCGTGCCGAAGCATCCAGGCACGGCGCATCCTGAGCGCCTTCGCGACGTTTCCCTGCCTCGGGCCAGCAAGAGCCCGGATGCTTCGGGAGCGCGATGCAATCGCGTTTTGATCGTGTGGTGGATCCCTTTGCGAACGCCGGAAACGAAACGCCCCCGGGTGCTGGAGCCCGAGGGCGTTCGCGTGGCCTCGGGAGATCGGGGTGACCGATCTCCGCGATGCGAAAGGATCAGTCGATGGAGGTGGAGCCGAAGTAATGCCGCATGCCGCGAAGCGACAGCGCGTCGCGCCATTCGCACGCGCGCAGGCCCGCATCGCGCTTGCGCGATGGCGTCGGTGCTGCGATGTGGAAGGACTGCGTCATGGAATTCGTGTGCTCAGGAAATCGCCGCAGTGGCGAAGGTGGCGCACCTTACGCGCGCCGTTTTTGTTTGGCAACAAAATTTCTGCATCACCGACGAACGGCGCGAATTACGCAACGAGCGGACAAAAAAAGAAGCCCGCATCGCTGCGGGCCTCTTCTGCATCCGATGGAACGGAAGGCTTACTTGATCTTGCCTTCCTTGTACGGAACATGCTTGCGCACGACGGGGTCGTACTTGCTGACCTCCATCTTGTTCGGCGTGTTCTTCTTGTTCTTGTCGGTGGTGTAGAAGTGGCCGGTGCCGGCCGTGGAGATCAGACGGATCTTGTCGCGCTTGCTTGCCATGGTGTGATCTCCTTAGACCTTGTCGCCCTGCTTGCGCAGGTCGGCCAAGACGGCATCGATGCCGTTCTTGTCGATGGTGCGCAGGGCCGCGGCGGAAACGCGGAGCTTGACCCAACGGTTCTCGGAAGCGACCCAGAAGCGGCGCTCGTGGAGGTTGGGCTGGAAGCGACGACGGGTCTTGCGGTTGGAATGCGAGACATTGTTGCCGGTCGTCGTGCGCTTGCCGGTAACTTGGCAGACTTTGGACACTGTGCACCTCGATGAAATTGGAAAGTCTGGCCATGGATGGCCAGGCTCTTGCGGAAGGATCCGCAAATGTTGTCGCCCGTAGCCCGGGAGACGGCGGCCCCGCCGCGTTCCCCGGAGGGTCTGCGGCACACGAAACGGGAGGTTTCCACGCTGCCAATGGCGGGCCGGAGTCGTGTTCCGGGTCCGCCCGGAACCAGCCAGAAGGCGGTGCCGGACGCAGCGAGCCGCGCATTATGCGGGCAAATCCCTTTGCGGGCAAGCACTTGGCCCGAATCCGGGCGCCGGGGCTATTTCGCCGGCGCCGCCTTCGCGCTGGCGATATACGCCCGGATCTGCGATTCCAGCACCGGCAACGGCACCGAGCCCTGCGACAGCACGGCATCGTGGAAGGCGCGGACATCGAATTTCGGGCCCAGCGCGGCCTCGGCCTCGGCGCGCAGGCGGCGGATCGCCAGCTCGCCCAGCTTGTAGCTCAGCGCCTGGCCGGGCCAGCTGATGTAGCGGTCGACCTCGGTGGTGACCTCGTGTTCGGACAGGGCGGTGTTGTCGCGCAGGTAGGCGATGGCCTGGTCGCGGGTCCAGCCCTTGTGGTGGACGCCGGTGTCGATCACCAGCCGGCAGGCGCGCCACATCGCATAGGTCAGGCGGCCGAAATCCTCGTACGGGGTTTCGTAGATGCCCATCTCCTTGCCCAGCCATTCCGAGTACAGGCCCCAGCCCTCGCCATAGGCGCTGATGTACTCCTTGCGGAAATCCGGCAGCTCGCCCTGTTCGCGCACCAGCGACTGCTGCAGCGAATGGCCGGGCGAGGATTCGTGCAGGGTCAGCGCCGGCAGGTTGTACAGCGGGCGGCTGGGCAGGTCGTAGGTGTTGAGCCAGTAGGTATCCGCACCGCCGCGGCCGGCGGTCCAGAACGGGGCGATGTCCGCCGGCACTTCGACGATGGTGAAGCGCCCGCGCGGCAAGGTGCCGATCAGCTTGCCGACTTCGCCATCCACCCGCTTGCTGATCCATGCGGCGCGATCGAGCAGGTCCTGCGGCGTCTTCGCGTAGAACTGCGGATCGCTGCGCAGGAAGGCGAGGAAGTCGGCGAAGCGCGTCTCCTTCGAGGTTCCCTTGAAGCCGACCTGGTCGATGATGCGTTCCATTTCGGCGCGGATCGCGGCGACTTCCTGCAGGCCGATGGCATGGATCTGGTCGGGCGACAGGTCCAGCGTGGTGTAGCTGCCGATCTGCTCGCGGTACCAGGCTTCGCCGTCCGGCATCGCCTCGGCGGCCAGCGTGCTGCGCGCCTTCGGCATGTACTCGTCGCGGAAGAACGCCAGCAGCCGGGCGAAGGCGGGGATCACCGCGTCGCGGATCGCGGCGCGGCCCTCGGCGCGCAGTGTTTCCTGTTCCGCCGCGGGAATCGTCGCCGGCATCTTCCGGTACGGGCCCCAGAACGCGGCGTCCTCGGGGTTCTTCAGTTCCGCGACCATCGCGATCGAGCCGTCGCGGCCGGCCAGCACCGCGCGCGGCACGCTGAAGCCGCGCGCAAGGCCGGCGCGCATGTTGGCGGTCTGCTGGTCGAAGTAGCGCGGCACGTCGCGCAGGCGCGCGGCGTAGGCGCGATAGGCGTCGGCGTCGCGCAGGTCGGCGCGGGCCATGAAGCCGAGGTCCGACCAGAACGAACTGTCGGAATTGAATGGCATCTCGTAGTCGCGGAAGCGGATCGAGGCCGCCATGTGCGCGATCTGCGGGCGGTACACCGCGAAATTCACCTGCTGCGCCGGCGACAGCTTCGCCGCGTCGATGCCGTCGAGCCGTTTCAGCACGCCATCGAGGTAGGCCAAGCGCTTCGCCTGCGCCTCCGGGCCGACATCGGCCAGCGTGGTCGAGGGCTTGCGGCTGCTGTTGTCGCTGTCCTCGTCGTAGCCCGGCGCCTGCTGCATGCGCCAGTCCCACTCCGCCTTGTAGAGGGTCTCGAAGGCCTGGTCGGCGGCGTTCGCGGCGGGCGGCGTCGCGGCCTGCGCGGCGATCGGCAGCAACAGGCAGCAGGCGAGGGCGAAGGCTTTCACGGGGCGGCATCCGGCGGCGAAGTGGCCGGATCGTAGCATCGCGCTATCGGCTCAATGGTCGTTGCGGTCGCGGTGCCAGCCGCGGTGCTTGATGTCGAGATAGAGGCTGTAGCAGGCGGTGAAGCTGGGGAACAGGTTTTGCAGGATGCCGACCGCGTCGTTCTTGCCGAAGATGAAATAGGCCAGCGTCATCAGGCTGCCGAGGATGCTCATGTACCAGAACAGGCGCGGGATCACCGGCTTGCCGTGGCGCTTGCTGGCGATGAACTGGACCAGCCAGCGGCCGCCGAACATCAGCGCGCCGACCAGGCCGATCAGCTTCCACGGCGACATGTGGATGCCGGTCCATTCCAGCCACGGGATGGCGGTATTCATGACATCCGGCGCCGATGCGATCATCGCGGCAACTCTTCCACCGCGGTGCGGCGGCTGCGCAGGATCAGCCAGGCCACGCCGCGCAGGTCCTTGATCCCGACCAGCGCGCGGTTGAGGTTGTTGTACTTGGACACGCCGGCGGTGCGGTGGCGGTGGTTGACCGGCACGCTGACGGTCTTCCAGCCGGCGCGCTGCATCAGCGCCGGCAGGTAGCGGTGCATGTGGTCGAAGTAGGGCAGGTCGAGGAAGGCTTCGCGCTCGAACAGCTTGATCCCGCAGCCGGTGTCCGGCGTGGAATCGCGCAGCATGCGGCTGCGGATCGCGTTCGCCCACTTCGAGGCCCAGCGCTTGCTGCCGGAGTCCTGGCGGTTCACCCGCCAACCGGCGTACAGCTTGGTCTGCGCGTCGCCGGCATCGCGCTTTTCGACCAGCTTGGGGATGTCGGCGGGGTCGTTCTGGCCATCGCCATCAAGCGTGGCGATCCATGCGCCGCGGGCGGCCTTGACCCCGTTGCGCACCGCGGTGCTCTGCCCGGCGTTGCTGAGGTGGCGGATCACCCGCAATTCCGGCACGGTCGCCTGCAGTTCGCGCAGGCGGGCCAGCGTGGCGTCCTTCGAGGTGTCGTCGACGTAGACGATCTCGAAGTCGATCTTGCCGCGCAGCGCGGCGACGATCTCGCCGACCAGCGGGGCGACGTTGTCTTCCTCGTTGTGCACCGGCACCACGACCGAAAGCTGCGGCGTTGCGCTCATGGGCTGCTCGACCTCAGGACTTGTTGCGCAGGCGTTCCAGCACGCCGTCGAGTGCTTCGAGGTTGCCGTAGTGGATCACCAGCTTGCCCTTGTTGCCGCGGCCGTGCTGCACGTCCACCCGGCTGCCCAGGGTTTCCGACAGCTCGCGCTCCAGCGCGAGGATGTCGGCCTGCGGTTTCGGTTTCGCCGCCGCCGGTTTCTTCGCCGCCGGCACCTTGCCGCTGGCCAGCTGCTGCACGCGATGCTCCACCTCGCGCACCGACCAGCCGTGTTCGGCGGCCTGCTTGGCCAGCGAGATCGCCATCGGCACCGCCAGCGACAACAGGGCGCGCGCATGGCCCATTTCCAGCGCGCCGGTCTGCACCAGCACGCGGATCTCGGCCGGCAGTTCGAGCAGGCGCAGCAGGTTGCTGACCGCGGCGCGCGAGCGGCCCACCGCCTCGGCGGCGGCGGCATGGGTCAGGTCGAATTCGTCGATCAGGCGCTGCAGCGCCTGCGCTTCCTCCAGCGGGTTGAGGTCTTCGCGCTGGATGTTCTCGATCAGCGCCATCGCCACCACGGTGCGGTCGTCGACCACCCGGATCACCGCCGGCACTTCGGTCAGGCCGGCGCGTTGCGAGGCGCGCCAGCGGCGTTCGCCGGCGATGATTTCGTAGGTGCGGCCGCCCTTGCCGCCGGCGCCGATGTGTTCGCGCACCACGATCGGCTGGATCACGCCCTGCGCCTTGATCGAGGACGCGAGTTCCTCCAGCCGCGCGTCATCCATCGAGCGCCGCGGCTGGAACTTGCCCGGGACCATCGCATCCACCGGCAGGGTGCGCAGCTGGTCGCCCGGCATCGCCTGCAGCGGCGGCGCCTCGGCGGCGGCCTTGGGGCCGAGCAGGGCTTCCAGGCCGCGGCCCAGGCCGCGCTTCTTGGCCGCGCTTTTCGCAGCGTCCTTGCCGGCGGTCATGCGGCCTTCTCCTTGCTGGCGTTGCCTTGTTCGCGCTCGCGCTGGCGGCGCAGCAGTTCGCCGGCCAGGCCCAGGTAGGCCACGCCGCCACGGCTGGCCTTGTCGTAGCCGATGATGCTCTGGCCGTGGCTGGGCGCCTCGGCCAGGCGCACGTTGCGCGGGATGATGGTGCGGAACACCAGCTCGCCGAAATGGTTGGTGAGTTCGGCCGAGACCGCGTTGGCCAGGTTGTTGCGCACGTCGTACATGGTGCGCAATACGCCTTCGATCTCGAGCTGCGGGTTGAGCCGGCCCTTCAGCGCCTCGATGGTGTCGAGCAGCGCGCTCAGGCCTTCCAGCGCGTAGTACTCGCACTGCATCGGCACCAGCACCGAATCGGAGGCGTTCAACGCGTTGAGGGTGAGCAGCGACAGCGAGGGCGGACAGTCGACGATGATGAAGTCGTAGCCGGCGCGCACCGTTTCCAGCGCCTGCTTGAGCTTCTGCTCGCGGCCGGCCGCGTCCATCAGCCGGATCTCGGCCGCGGTCAGGTCGATGTTGCCGGGCAGCAGGTCGTAGCCGTCCTCGCAGCGCACGATCACCTCGCGCGCCTGCGCTTCGCCCAGCAGCACGTCGGTGATCGAGGCCTCGAGCTCGCGCTTGTCGACGCCGCTGCCCATGGTCGCGTTGCCCTGCGGATCCAGGTCGACCAGCAGCACGCGCTTGGGCGCGCGGGCGAGCGATGCGGCCAGGTTGACCGCGGTCGTGGTCTTGCCGACCCCGCCCTTCTGGTTGGCGATGGCGATGATGCGGGCCATGCGGCGTGCGTTTCCTTCGGGAGTGTTGGCGCGGGGGCGTGCCGGCGAACGGCACGCGGCCGTCGATTATGCCTCAGCCCGGCGTCCGCACGATTTCGACCAGGTGGCGCTCGGCCTCCAGCCCCGGCACCTGCAGCGGGTGCACCGCCGCGACCCGCCAGCCGGCGGGCAGGGCGGCGATCTCGTCCTCGGGCAGCACGCCCTTCATCGCCAGCAGGCGCCCGCCCGGGGCCAGCAGGTGGCCGCCCAGCGCCAGGATCAGCGGCAGGGTGGCCAGCGCGCGCGCGGTGATCGCGTCGAAGCGGCCCGGCGCATCGAAGGCCTCGATCCGCGATTCGGCGACCTCGATGTTGCCCAGCTTCAGCTGGCGCGCTGCCTCGCGCAGGAAGCGCGCCTTCTTGCCGTTGCTCTCCACCAGGGTCACCCGCAGCTGCGGCCGCGCGATCGCCAGCGGGATGCCGGGCAGGCCCGGCCCGGTGCCGAGGTCGGCCAGGGACGCGATGCCGTCCAGGTGCGCGTGCATCGCCAGCGAATCCAGCAGGTGCTTGACCAGCATCTCGCGCGGATCGCGGATCGCGGTCAGGTTGTAGGTCGCGTTCCAGCGCGCCAGCAGGGCCAGGTAGGCCAGCAGGGGCTCGGCCAGCGCGACATCAAGCTGGAGTTGGCGCAGGCCGGACTCGAGGTCGGGGCGTAGGTCGTTCATGCGCGCATTGTAGGTGCGCCGCCTATGCCGGGCTGAGGTTGGCGTAGGCCAGCACCAGCCACTTGCTGCCGGCATCCTCGAAGTTCACCTGCACCCGCGCGTGCGCGCCGCTGCCCTCGACGTCGGTGACGAAGCCGGTGCCGAAGGTCGGGTGGCGCACATTGGCGCCGAGCCGGATCGCTGGCGCTTCGATCGCCGCGTGGCCGCGGTCGCGTGGGGTGAAGCGGTTCGACTGCGTGGCGTAACCCCGCGCGCGACTTGCGGCTTCGGGCGGATCTCGCGCAGCAAGGGTTTCGGGATCTCGCGCAGGAAGCGCGACGGCAGGCCGTACATGTCGCTGCCGTGGATGCGCCGGCTTTCCGCATGGCTCAGCACCAGCTGCTGGCGCGCGCGGGTGATGCCGACATAAGCGAGCCGGCGTTCCTCGGCCATGCGCCCGGGCTCTTCGGCCGAGCGCATGTTGGGGAACAGGCCTTCCTCCAGCCCGACCAGGAACACCAGCGGGAATTCCAGGCCCTTGGCGCTGTGCAGGGTCATCAGCTGCACGCCGTCGGCGCCGGCCTGCGCCTGCCCTTCGCCGGCCTCCAGCGCGGCGTAGCTGAGGAAGGCGACCAGCTCGGTCAGCGCCGCGGCTTCCTCGTCGTCGCCGCGACGGAAGCGCGAGGCCACCGAGACCAGTTCGTCCAGGTTGTCGGTGCGCGAATCCAGCGAACCGCGCGATTCGTTCTCGTAGTGCACGCGCAGGCCGCTGCGCGCCAGCACATGGTCGATCTTTTCCTGCAGCGGCATCTCCGCGGTTTCCGCGGCGAGCGCATCGATCAGGGTCTCGAAGGTTGCCAGCGCATTGCGCGCGCGCGCGGCCAGCACGGTTTCAGTGCACACGCGCTGCACCGCGCGCCACAGCGAGACGCCGTGTTCGCGCGCGCAACGGCGCACTTCGTCCAGGGTGCGCTCGCCGATGCCGCGGGTCGGCGTGTTGACCGCGCGCTCGAACGCCGCATCGTCGTCGCGGTTGGCGACCAGCCGCAGGTAGGCCAGCGCATCCTTGATTTCGGCGCGTTCGAAGAAGCGCATGCCGCCGTACACCCGGTACGGGATCTGCGCCGCCAGCAGCGCTTCTTCGAAGGCGCGCGACTGCGCATTGCTGCGGTACAGGATCGCGGCTTCGCCGTAGCTGCCGCCGTCGCGCACCCACTGCGCGATGCGTTCGATCGCGTAACGCGCCTCGTCGACCTCGTTGTAGGCCGCGTACAGGTCGATCGGCTCGCCCTCGCCGGCATCGGTCCACAGCTGCTTGCCGAGGCGGTCGTCGTTGTGGGCGATGACCGCGTTCGCGGCATTGAGGATGTTGGCGCTGGAGCGGTAGTTCTGTTCCAGCTTCAGGGTGACCGCGCCCGGGAAATCGCGCAGGAAACGCTGCACGTTCTCGACCTTGGCGCCGCGCCAGCCGTAGATCGCCTGGTCGTCGTCGCCGACCACGAACACTTGCCCGCTATCGCCCGCCAGCAGCCGCACGAAGCCGTACTGGATGGCGTTGGTGTCCTGGAATTCGTCGACCAGCAACTGGCCGAAGCGGTGCCGGTAGTGCGCAAGCAAGGCCGGGGTGTCGCGCAGCAGCTCATGCGCGCGCAGCAGCAGCTCGGCGAAGTCGACCAGGCCGGCGCGTTCGCAACGCGCCTGGTACTCCGCGTACACGCGCAGCATCACGTCGCTCCACTCGTCGTTGGCGGGGGGCTGGATGTGTTGCGGGCGGCGGCCCTCGTCCTTCTGCGCGTTGATCCACCAGGCGATCTGCCGCGGCGGGAAGCGGCTGTCGTCGATCTCCAGGGCCTGTACCACGCGCTTGACCAGGCGCTGCTGGTCGTCGGAATCCAGCACCTGGAAGCTTTCCGGCAGCTTCGCTTCCTGCCAGTGCAGCCGCAGCAGCCGATGGGCGATGCCGTGGAAGGTGCCGATCCACATCCCGCGCGGCTCGCCGCCCAGCTGCGCGCCGATGCGCGCGCGCATCTCGCCGGCCGCCTTGTTGGTGAAGGTCACCGCGAGGATGCCGTGCATCGGCACCCCGAACACCTCGTGCAGCCAGGCGATGCGGTGGGTGAGCACGCGGGTCTTGCCGGAACCGGCGCCGGCGAGGACGAGATAGTGGCCCGGCGCGGCGGACACGGCCTCGCGCTGGGCCGGGTTCAGCCCGTCGAGGAGGTGGGAGACATCCATCGCGCCATTCTACCGGCGCGCATGGATCGAAACCTCAGTGCGCGGCGCGCTTGCCCGGCACCGCGCTCATCACCTTGTCGGTCCAGGCGATGCCGAGCGCCGACAGGATGAAGATGGTGTGGATGATGGTCTGCCACATCACCCCGGCCTGGGTGACCTTGGTGCAGGCGCCGCCGGAGCCCGACTGCAGCGCCAGTTGCGCGGCCTCGAACGCCGCCTGCGTCCCGCACAGCGGCAGCCCGCCCAGGGTGCCGGCTTCGATGAAGGTCTTCAGCAGGTGGATCGAGGAGATGCCGATGATCGCCATCGCCAGCTTGACCTTGAGCACGCTGGCGTTGACGTGGCTCAGCCATTCCGGCTGGTCCGGGTGGCGCTCCAGGCGCATCCGCGAGACGAAGGTCTCGTAGCCGCCGACGATCACCATCATCAGCAGGTTGCTGATCATCACCACGTCGATCAGGCCCAGCACCAGCAGCATGATGTCCTGCTCGCTGAGGCTGGTGGCGCCGTGCACCAGGTGCCACAGCTCCTTCAGGAACAGGATCACGTACACGCCCTGCGCCACGATCAGGCCCAGGTACAGCGGCAGCTGCAGCCAGCGCGAGGAGAAGATCAGCGCGGGCAGCGGATTGAGGCGGCTATCGTGGTCGGCGGACATGGGCGGCTCTGGCGAAAAATCCCGCGCAGGGTAGCGGGCACGGCCGACCCTGCCAAGCGCGTGCAACGCAGCGTTGCCGGCATCGACACATCCGCGGCGATAAGGTGGCGGCCCACGTTGGAGATCCCGTCGATGATCGACCTGCATTACTGGCCCACCCCGAACGGGCACAAGATCACCCTGTTCCTGGAAGAGGCCGGGCTGGAGTACCGCATCGTGCCGGTCGACATCGGCAAGGGCGCGCAGTTCGATGCCGATTACCTGAAGATTTCGCCGAACAACAAGATGCCGGCGATCGTCGACCATGCCCCGGCCGACGGCGGCGCGCCGATCTCGATCTTCGAATCCGGGGCGATCCTGCAATACCTGGCCGGCAAGACCGGGCGCTTCACTGGCATCGCCGATGGTGCGGATGCCGGCACCGCGCTGCGCCAAGGCATCGTCGTCAACGAGTGGCTGTTCTGGCAGATGGCCGGGCTGGGCCCGATGACCGGCCAGTACGGTCACTTCAATGTGTATGCGCCGGTCGACATCGGCTACGCGAAGGAACGCTACCGCAAGGAGAGCGAACGCCTGCTCGGCGTGCTCGACAAGCAGCTGCACGGCCGCGACTTCATCGCCGGCGGCGAATACAGCATCGCCGACATGGCCTGCTATCCGTGGATCAGCCCGTACGACAAGGCGCCGCTGGACCTTGCGCCGTTCGCCAACGTGCGGCGCTGGCAGGCGGCGATCCGCGCCCGCCCGGCGACGCAGCGCGCGTATGCGCTGTCGAAGCAGGTCAATCCGCAGGCCGGCAAGGAACTCTCGGACGAAGAAAAGAAGATCCTGTTCGGTCAGGGCGCGCGCTGACGCCAGAAACGACGACGGCGCCCGCGGGCGCCGTCGTGCCTGTCCTTCGGCGTTCCCGCCTTACATCGCCGGCTTCAGCTCGAACTGCGCCGGCGGCTCCGCGCCGAGCAGGTTCTTCACGAAGTAGTCCCAGCGCCGGCGCATGACGTAGTAGCTGTCCTTGCCGTAGCCGTGGTGCGCGTTCGGCAGCAGCAGCAGGTCGAAGTCCTTGTTCGCCTTCACCAGCGCATCCACCACCAGCAGGGTGGACTGCGGCGGCACGTTGTCGTCCATCAGGCCGTGCAGCAGGAACAGCTTGCCCTTGAGGTTCTTGGCGTAGCCGGCGTTGTCCTGGCCGGTGTAGTTGTTCGTGCCGTCGGCCTTGTTCTCCATCAGGCCGTGATAGCGCTCGCCCCAGTCGTCCTCGTAGCTGAGGTTGTCGTGGTTGCCGGATTCGGAGATGCCGACCTTGTACACGTCCGGGTAGCGGAACATCGCGGTCGCGGTGGCGTTGCCGCCGCCGGAATGGCCCCACATGCCGGCGCGGGTGGCGTCGATCCACGGATATTTCGCCGCCAGCTGCTTCAGCGCGGCCACCTGGTCCGGCAGGGTGTTGTCCGCCATGTTGCCGTACCACGCGTCCTGGAACGACTTGCTGCGCAACGGGGTGCCCATGCCGTCTAGGGCGATGACGACGAAGCCGAGTTCGGCCAGCGCCTGGTGGTCGCCGCGCGAGGGCGCGAAGCCGCGCTTGCCGACCGAGCCGACCTGCGGGCCCGGATAGATGTAGGTGACGATCGGGTACTTCTTGTTCGCATCGAAGTTGGACGGCTTGAACATCAGGCCGTACAGCTCGGTCTTGCCGTCGCGCGCCTTGACCGTGAAATCCTCGGGCGCGACCCAGCCGGCGGCCTTCAGGCGGGCGGTGTCGGCGCGCGCCAGTTCGGCCAGTTGCTTGCCGTCGGCATCGCGCACCACCACCACCGGCGGCGCGCTGGTGGTGGAGTACGCATCGACGAAGCGCTTGCCGTCCTGCGACACGGTGATGTCGTGGTTGGCGTTTTCCGGGGTGAGCAGGACGACGTCGCCGCCGTCCATGCCGACCTTGTAGTAGTGGACGAAATACGGATCGCGCCCGGGCTCGCGGCCGACGCCGCGGAACCAGATGGTGCGCGAGGCCTGGTCGACATGCGCGACCTGGGCCACGTTCCAGTCGCCGCCGGTGAGCGGGCGCTTTTGCTTGCCGCTGGCGAGGTCGTGCAGGTACAGGTGGCCCCAGTCGGACTTCTGGCTGAACCAGAGGAACTCGTTGCTCTCCGGCAGGTAGCGCCAGTTCACCGAGGACAGCGCCGGCGCGCTCTGGTACTGGGTCTTCACGGTTTCGGTGTAGACGTCGCGGACCTTGCCGGTGGCGGCATCGGCCACGCGCAGGGTGGCGGACTTGTGGCCGCGGTCGGTGCTGACGAAGGCCAGGGTCTTGCCGTCGTTCGCCCACTGCACGTCTTCCCAGCCGTTGTCGCAGGCGATGTCGTCGCTGCAGGTGGAACGGTGCTGGTCGGCCGGCATCTGCAGGCGCACGGTCTTCGGCGCGGCGCCGGACAGGTCGATGACGACGCGTTCGATCATCGTCACGTCCTTGTCGCCGACGAACGGATACTTCCATTGCTCGACCTTCGGCGCGCCGACATTGGTGCCGACCAGGGTCATGGTGCTGGTCTTGCGCTGGTCCTGCTGGAAGGTGGCGATCTTGTTGCCGTCCGCCGACCACACCAGGATCGCCTCGTCGGTGTGTTTCCAGCCGGCGTTGTCGGTGGCATAGCCGTAGTCGGGCTTGCCGTCGAAGGTGAGCTGGGTCTCCTTGCCGCTGGCGAGATCGCGCAGCCAGAGGTTCCAGTCGCGGACGAAGGCCTCGCGCTTGCCGTCGGGCGAGGTGCTGCCCGGTTCGCCGCCGCCCTTCGCTCCTTCCAGCGCGCTGCAGCCGTCGTCGTTGCAGCGGAACGCGCCCTGCATGCCGGCCAGCCGCAGGCTGCCATCGGCATTGCGGCTGACCTGCAGCGGCGGCAACTTCTCCGCCAGCACCGGCTTGCCCTTGCCGCCGGCGGCCAGGTTCATCGCGTCCGCCAGCGCCTTGGCGTTGAAGGCGGCGGTCGACTTGCCGGTGGCCGGGTCGAGGCGGAGGACGCGCTCGACGCCATTGGCGCGCTCGCGATAGACCAGGCTGCCGTCGTCCAGCCAGGTCGCGCCGCTGACGGCATGGTCCAGCAACGGCGCGGTGCGGTCGCCCAGCATCCGCGCCGCGCGTTCGTAGTCGGCCGCGGTCACCTGCGCCATCGCCTCGCCCGCGCCAGTCACCAGCAGGGTTCCCAACAGCCAGTATTTCGCATCCATCCCGATCCTCGTCGTTCAGCGCCCGCTGGCAACCGGCCCCGCGGGCAATCGGGCGATGCTAGCGCGCGCCGCGCCGCGCTGGCGCGTGACGAACGGCATGGCTGGCATACTTGCGCGCATGGAGAACACCGTCACATCCCCGGCGTTGGCGCCCGACCGCATCGCCGTGGTCATCCCGGCCCTGAACGAGGCATTGCGCATCCGCGAGGTGGTCGAAGGCGCGTTGCGGCATTGCCCGAACGTGATCCTGGTCGACGACGGATCGGACGACGGCACCGCCGAAGCGGTGGCCGACCTGCCGGTCACCGTGCTCCGCCACCCCAGCCGGATGGGCAAGGGCGCCGGCCTGCGCGACGGTTTCGCCGAAGCGCTGCGGCAGGGTTTCGACGCCGTGGTGGCGATGGACGGCGACGGCCAGCACAGCGGCGACGACATCCCGCGCCTGCTCGCCGCCGCCAACCGCTACCCCGGCTGGATCGTGATCGGCGCACGCCTGCGCAAGCGCGCCAACCAGCCCACCTACCGCCGGCTGGCGAACCAGTTCGGCGACTGGGGCATCGCCTGGGGCACCGGCTACCAGGTCGCCGACAGCCAGAGCGGGCAGCGCCTGTACCCGGCCGCGGTCTGCCGGCTGGGTTGCAGCGGCATCCCGGGCGAGGATTTCGTGTTCGAGGCGCAGATCGTGATGTCCGCCGCGCAGCAACTGGGCACGCGTTGCGTGTCGGTGCCGATCGAGGCGCGCTACAACCAGGTCCACGGCGCGCCCGATTTCCGCCCCAGCCATTTCCGCCCGCTGCGCGACCTGTGGCGGATCACCAGCCATATCGTCCTGCAGTGCGTGCGCCGCGGCGGTCTGTGGCAGGTGCACAGGCGCGCGCGCGCCAATCCGCCGGTGATCGACGACCCGTCCGGCGAATTCGCCGCCGCCTCGCCGCTGGCGCAGCCACGCTGAGCCGGTCGCCCGCGGGCCGCGCGTTATCATCCGCGCCCCGATGCCTGCCATGACCGACACCGCCCCACGCCCCGCCGCTTTGCGCGTCGAATACCGGTGCGATCCGCTGGACGCGCTGCTGGCCGATCCGAGGTTGCTCGCCGTGTTCGGCTTCGGCGATGCGGCAGCTGCCATCCATGCCGATCCGCGCTACCTGCATGTCGCCCTGCAAGCCCATGGCGATGCGCCGTTCGAGTGCTGGTTCGTGGCCGGTGACGTGCAATGCGGGCGCGATGCGGGCATTGCCTGGAGCGCGGATGGCCTGCTGCAGTTCGGCGCGCTGGAAATCGACGAGCAGGGAGACATCGAATCCGCCGCCGCCGCCGCGTATGCGCGCCTGCAAGCCTGGCTGGCGCGCGGCGACTATCCGCACCCGCTGCGGATCTGGAACTACATGGATGCGATCACCGAGGGCGAGGGCGATGACGAGCGCTATCGCCGTTTCTGCGTGGGTCGCGCGCGCGGCATCGGCCGCGAACTGGCGCCGGGCGAACTGCCGGCCGCCACCGCGATCGGTCATCCGCGGCGCAGCAGCCGCTTCCAGCTGTACTGGCTGGCGGCGCGCGATGCCGGCATCCCGCTGGAGAATCCGCGCCAGACCCAGGCCTGGCGCTACCCGCGCCAATACGGTCCACAGGCGCCGGGCTTCGCCCGCGCCATGCTGCCGGCGGATGCCGGCATGCCGCTGCTGCTGTCGGGTACCGCCGCGGTGGTCGGGCATGCCTCGCAGCACGGCGATTCGCCGGCGGCGCAACTGGACGAGACCCTGGCCAACCTCGACAGTCTGGTCGCCACCGCGCGCGCGCGCCGCCCCGCGCTGGCGACGCACTTCGGCGCCGACTCGCGCCTGAAGGTCTACGTGCGCGATGCCGCCGCATTGCCGCAGGTCGCCGCGTTGCTCGAGGCACGCCTGCCGGCGGCGGTGCCGCGGATCGTCCTGCACGGGCAGGTCTGCCGGCGCGAGCTCGCGGTGGAGATCGACGGCACCCACGCCTGAGCCACGGACTCGCCGCGACCGGGCGGCAGGCGCATGCCGCGCGTGGCGGGGAAGCGAACGAGGGCGATCGGCGTGGGTTTCGTCGCCTTGGCCTGATGGTGCCGGCGCCGCTCCCGGCCATTCCTGCATCGCCAAGCCAACGGCTGCTGGCCCCGCCGCTGCCGGAGCCTCGTCCTCGTCACGGCGGGCACATCATCTCGACCGCGCCAGCCGGCCGCCTCCCAACGGCAACCTGATCGCGGCGGCGGCGCTGCGCTCTGCCTGGCATGCCTGGTTCAAACCGTTCACGATCCGCAACAGTGGATATGCCCATTCAGCCTTGTGGACATGTTGTGAAACCGCGACGGTCATTGCACACTCGCCCCGTCAGGGGGGAACTCTGGCAAAACGTGAAAACCACGCTTGACGGGACATCCCCGCTCCAAGCCCGTTGCTACAAGCAGAGGACATTCCAGAAATGAAAGCCACGACCCTGATCGTGCTGGGCGGATTGTTGTTCGCCGGCACGTCGCTTGCCGCGGAACCGCAGCAGGTCCAGAACACCGACAACAACTTGACCGCCGACAGCGGCATGAAGGTTGGTATTGATCCCAAGACCGGCAAGCTGCGTCGCCTGACTGCGGCGGAAAGCGCCAATTTGGATGTCCTCACCGCCAAGAACCGGAAGGCAGCCGCCGCAATGGCGAAGGGCAAGGTCGCCGCCAAGGAAGGCGTAACCACCGAAATCGTCAACGGCCGTTACATCACCTATCTGCCCGAGTCTGAAATGATCGAAATCCACGCGACCATCGGCGCCGATGGCAAGGTTATCGTCAGCCACGATGGCCAGCCCCTGCAGGGTGCCGTGGAGGCCGCGAATGAATAAGCGCCTTCTCGCGCCCGCGCTGGCCATTTCGCTCTCCTGTGGCATTGCCCAGGCCGCCGACCTGCAATTGTTCAATGCAGATCCCGCAAACGTCGGCCTCAACGATCCCACCCCCGCTGCACCGGTTGGTGGCAACACCGGCACCACCATCGGGGCGCAGCGCCAGTTCGTTTATCGTCATGCGCTGAGCACATGGGGCAGCGTCCTGGGCAGCAATGCACCTGTGGTCGTGTCGGCAAAATTTGCGCCCTTGACCTGCACCGCGACGTCCGCAGTGCTTGGCTCCGCCGGTGCGAATTGGGTGTCGCCGCTCGACTACAACTTGCCTACCGGCACCGCCGCCGATCCCTGGCGCCCCGGTGCGCTGGTCAACGCCCTTTACGGCAGCGAGCAGAACCCAGGCGCCCCTGCGATCAACTCGCAGTTCAATGGCGCCCTGGGCGCCGCGAACTGCCTCGCTGGCTCGGGCTGGTACTACGGTCTGGACGGCAATACCCCGGCGGGCAAGATCAATTTCCTCAATGTGGTGATGCACGAAATTGCCCATGGACTTGGAGCCGCTGGATTCCTCAACAAGACGACTGGCGCCTTGTTCCTCGGCGGCCCGGACGTCTATTCGGCGAAGGCCCGCGACAACATCACGGGCATGCTGTTCAGCGATCCGACCATGACCAACACCCAGCGCGCCATCGCGATGAGAACCAATGGCGCCACCGTGTGGACCGGTGCCAATGTCAATCAGCAGGCGGCGCTGTTGCTGGACTCGAACTACCAGAATGCCCTTGCGTTGCATGTGTCTGCGCCTGCGGCGATGGCGCGCGATTACGGCTTCTACACCGCCAGCTTCGGTCCCGCCCCGACTCCTGCCAATTTCAATGGGCAATGGGTGCTTGCCACCGATGTGGTCGAACCGGCCGTTCCGCCCGGATTGCCCGGGACAACAACGGATGGCTGCTCGCCGTTCACCAATGCCGCTGCCATCGCGGGCAAGATCGCAATGGTCGACCGCGGGTATTGCGGCTTCGCCGTCAAGGTGAAGAATGCGCAGCTCGCTGGCGCCACCGCTGTGGTCGTGCTGAACAGCGCAAGCACTTGGGGCGCCATGGGTGGCACCGATCCGACCATCACCATCCCCTCGGTGATCGTGCAGCAAGTCGACGGCATCGCATTCAAAGCCAACGCCCCGATCACCGGCGGCATGGTGTTGGGCCCGGTCACTCTGGCCGGCATGGATACCAACGGCCGCACCCGCCTCTACTCGCCTTGGGTGGTCGCCCCGGGCTCGACCTTCTCGCACTTCGACACTGTGTTGCACCCGGATGCGCTGATGGAACCGTTCGATTCGCCGGAAGTCCAGGCCCAGCTTACGCTCGATCTGACCCCGGCGCTGCTGCGCGACATCGGCTGGCCGATGAACAATGGCAATACCAAGCTGTTCAACGGCATATGCGATACCGGCGTGCCGGCCGCCGCCGATGGCGGCATCGCTATCGGCGCCAACATCGCCGGCGCCGACGCCACCTGCAAGATCGGTGCGACCCGCACGACGTACTACAGCTGCATGAACGCCTATGCGAGCAAGCTGTACACGGATGGGCTGATCAACGGCACCCAGAAGAGCAAGATCCAGACCTGCGCCCGCCGCACGTCGGACAACTGGGGTCGCTGATCCCGGACGACCGCGCAACACCAACCGGCGCCGCAAGGCGCCGGTTTTTTTTGCGCAGGGGTAAACTGCGCGCATGACCTACCCCTCAACCCGCCCGCGGCGGATGCGCCGCGACGAGTTTTCGCGCCGGCTGATGCGCGAGACCGTGCTGACCGCCAACGACCTGATCTACCCGGTGTTCGTCCATGAATTGCAGGGGCGCGAGCCGATCGCCTCGATGCCCGGGATCGAACGCCTGTCGATCGACGAGCTGCTGCGCGTGGCCGAACAGGCCAGCGAGCTGAAGGTGCCGGCGCTGGCGCTGTTCCCGGTCACCGCGCCGGAGGCGAAATCGCTGACCGCCGAGGCGGCCTGGGACGAGGATGGCCTGTGCCAGCGCGCGGTGCGCGCGCTGAAGGCGCGCTTCCCGCAACTCGGGGTGATCACCGACGTGGCGCTGGATCCGTACACCAGCCACGGCCAGGACGGGCTGGTCGATGCCGGCGGCTACGTCATGAACGACGAAACCGTGGAGGCGCTGGTCAAGCAGGCGCTGTCGCATGCGCGCGCGGGCGCCGACGTGGTCGCGCCCAGCGACATGATGGACGGGCGCATCGGCGCGATCCGCGACGAACTGGAAGGCGAGGGCTTCATCCATACCCGCATCCTGGCCTACAGCGCCAAGTACGCCAGCGCGTTCTACGGCCCGTTCCGCGATGCGGTGGGCTCGGCCGGCGCGCTGGGCAAGGGCAACAAGACCACCTACCAGATGGATCCGGCGAATTCGGACGAGGCCCTGCGCGAGGTCGCGCTGGACCTGGACGAAGGCGCGGACATGGTGATGGTCAAGCCGGGCCTGCCCTATCTCGACATCGTGCGCCGGGTGAAGGACGAGTTCGGCGTGCCGACCTTCGTCTACCAGGTCAGCGGCGAGTACGCGATGCTCAAGGCCGCCGCGCGGAACGGCTGGCTCGACGAGCGCGGCTGCGCGCTGGAGGCGCTGACCAGCATCAAGCGCGCCGGCGCCGATGGCGTGCTCACGTATTTCGCGCTGGATGCGGCACGCTGGCTGCACGAGGCACACTGACGCCACGCCACCAAGGGGAATCGCGATGCGCAAGCACTACGCCGTGTTCGGAACGCCGATTTCCCATTCGCTGTCGCCGCGCATCCATGCCGCGTTCGCCGGGCAGTCCGGCATCGACCTCGATTACGTCGCGATCGAGGCCGGGGCGGACGATTTCCGCGCGAAACTCGAGGCGTTCGCCGCCGCCGGCGGCAGCGGCGCCAATATCACCCTGCCGCTGAAGGAAGCCGCATTCGCGCTGTGCCGCGACAGCAGCGAGCGCGCCGTCCGCGCCGGCGCGGTGAACACCGTGATCCGCAATGAAGACGGCAGCTGGCGCGGCGACAACACCGACGGCGCCGGCCTGGTGCGCGACCTCACCGAACGCCACGGCCTGGACCTGCGGGCGCGGCGGACCCTGCTGCTCGGGGCCGGCGGCGCCGCGCGCGGGGTGGCGCCGGCGCTGCTGGATGCCGGCATCGGCGAGCTGACCGTGGTCAACCGCACCCCGCAACGCGCGGACGCGCTGGCCGATGCGCTGGGCGAACCCGGCCGCGTGCATCCGCGCTATTTCGGCGACATCGCCGCGTTCGGCGAATTCGACCTGATCGTCAATGCCACCTCGGCGGCGCGCGGCGGCGGCCTGCCTGGCCTGCCGCGCGCGCTGGTCGGCCGCCGCACCGCCGCGGTCGACCTGAGTTACGGCGAGGCGGCGATCCCGTTCCTGGCCTGGGCACGCGCCAACGGCTGCCACGACGCGGTGGACGGACTCGGCATGCTGGTCGAGCAGGCGGCGGAAAGTTTCGCGCTCTGGCACGGGGTGCGGCCGGACACGGATGCCGTGTTCGCTGCGCTCAGCGGCCGCGCGGCGGCCCTGGTGACCGCGGACTAGGCGCCCAGGTACTGGTCCTTCAGCCGCACGTAGTGCCCGGCGCTGTAATACAGCGCCTCGATCTCGGCATCCGACAGCATCCGCACCTTCTTCGCCGGATTGCCCAGCCACAGCTCGCCTTCGCCGACCACCTTGCCCGGCGCGACCAGCGCACCCGCGCCGACGAAGCCGTGCTTCCTCACCACCGCGCCGTCCAGCACGATCGCGCCCATCCCGATCAGCACCGCGTCCTCGATCCGGCAGGCGTGGATGACCGCCTTGTGGCCGATGGTCACGTCCTCGCCGATCACGGTGGCGAAGCCGCCCAGCTTGGCGTGCGGGCCATCATGGCTGACGTGCACCACGGTGCCGTCCTGGATGTTGGTGCGCGCGCCGACGCGGATGAAGTTGACGTCGCCACGCACGATCGTGCCTGGCCAGATCGAGGCATCGTCGCCCAGCACCACGTCGCCGATCACGGTCGCCGCGGGATCGACATAGGCGCGCACGCCGAGGGTGGGAAAGCGGTCGAGGTAGGGGCGCAGGGCGGACGTTTTCGCGGTCATGGCCCATTCTAGCCGCGCGGCCCGACTACACTGCCGCGCATGGACACCGCCATCAGCGAACTCGCCCCGACCCTGGCCCGCCTGCGCACCGCCTGGCAGGCGCGCAAGCCCGATTACCAGCAGCGCCGCAACGACCTGCAACGCCTGCGCGACGCGCTCAAGCGGCGGCTGGACGAAATGGGCAAGGCGATTTCCGCCGACTTCGGCCATCGCTCGCCGCACGAATCGCGCATCGCCGACGGCATGACCGTGCTCAACGAGATCGACCACCTGCGCAAGCACCTGCGTGGCTGGATGAAGCCGCGCAGGGTCGGCGTGGGCTGGCGCTTCCTGCCGGCGCGCGCGGAGACGCGCGCGGAGCCGGTCGGCGTGGTCGGGGTGATCGCGCCGTGGAACTACCCGGTCAACCTGGCGCTGATCCCGCTGGCCACCGCGATCGCGGCCGGCAACCACGTCTACCTCAAGCCGTCCGAGCACACGCCGCACACCAGCGCCTTCCTGCGCAGCCTGCTGGCCGAGGTCTTCCCGGCCGAGCGGGTGGCGGTGGCCGAAGGCGGCGCCGAGGTCGCCGCCGCCTTCGCCGCCTTGCCGCTCGACCACCTGGTGTTCACCGGCTCCACCGAGGTGGGGCGCAAGGTGATGGCCGCGGCCGCGCCGAACCTGACCCCGGTGACGCTGGAACTCGGCGGCAAGTCGCCGGCGATCGTCTGCGAGGACTATCCGGTCGAGCAGGCCGCCGCACGCATCGCCACCGGCAAGTGGTTCAACGGCGGGCAGACCTGCATCGCCCCCGACTACGTGCTGCTGCCCAAGGGCAAGCGCGACGATTTCGTCAAGGCGCTGCGCAAGGAAGTGCAGGCCCGCTACGGCGAGAACCTGGAGAACCTCGGCGACTACACCCGCATCATCAACGACGGCCAGTACGCGCGGCTGAAAGGCCACCTGGACGACGCCAAGGCGCGCGGCATCGAGAAAGTGACCCTGGCCGGGCATGCCGACCCGGCGCAGCGCCTGCTGCCGCCGACCCTGCTGCTGGAGCCGGGCGACGACGCCACGGTGATGCAGGACGAGATCTTCGGGCCGCTGCTGCCGATCCGCAGCTACAAGTCGCTGGACGAGGCGATCGCCTACGTCAACGGGCGCGACCGGCCGCTGGCCTTGTATCCCTTCAGCAACGACAGGGCGACGGTCGAGAAGATCCTGCGCAGCACGCTGGCGGGCGGGGTGTCGGTCAACGACACCCTGTTCCACTTCGCGGTCAGCGGCCTGCCGTTCGGCGGCATCGGCCCCAGCGGGATGGGCGCCTACCACGGCCGCGCCGGCTTCGACGCGACCAGCAAGCAGCTGCCGATCCTGTGGCAGGCGCGCCGCACCGGTGCGGACCTGCTGAAGCCGCCGTACAGGGAGGCGCAGTGGCTGATCGACCTGATCGTGCGCTGAGGTCGCCCATGAAGATCGCCAGCTGGAACGTCAATTCGCTCAATGTGCGCCTGCCGCACCTGCAACGCTGGCTGGACGAGGCGAAGCCGGACGTGGTCGCGCTGCAGGAAACCAAGCAGGAAGACCACAAGTTCCCCGAGGACGCGCTGCTCGAGCTCGGCTACCGCAGCATGTTCTGCGGGCAGAAGACCTACAACGGCGTCGCCATCGTCAGCCGCCTGCCGTTCGCCGGCGAATGCGTGACCGCGATCCCGGGCTTCGAGGATCCGCAGAAGCGCGTGCTGGCGGCGACCGTGGGCGATCTGCGCATCGTCGACCTGTACGTCGTGAACGGCGAGGCGGTGGGCAGCGAGAAGTTCGACTACAAGCTGCGCTGGCTGGCGGCGGTGCGCGAATGGCTGCGCGAGGAAATCGCCGCGCACCCGAACCTGGTCGTGCTCGGCGATTTCAACATCGCCCCCGACGACCGCGACGTGTTCGATCCCAAGCGCTGGCGCGAGAAGATCCTGTGCTCGACGCCGGAGCGCGAGGCCTATCGTTCCTTGCTGGACCTGGGCCTGCACGACAGCTTCCGCCTGTTCAACGACGAGGCCGGCCACCACAGCTGGTGGGACTACCGCCTGTCCGGCTTCGAGCGCGGCTGGGGCCTGCGCATCGACCTGGTGCTGGTCAGCGAGGCGCTGAAGGCGCGTTGCACCGGCGCCGGCATCGACCGCGAACCGCGCGGCTGGGAACGCCCGAGCGACCACACCCCGGTGTTCGTCGAGATCGCCGACGCCTGATCTCCCGGCGGAACCTCCCGGCGGACGTAAAACAGAGGCCCGGCGAACCGGGCCTCGTCACTTCCCTGTGATCTGAACGCCGTTGCCCGGCGCGCGGCTCAGCGCACGCGGCCGCGCCGGAACAGGTTGACGATGGCGAGCAGGATGACCGCACCGATGAACGCGGACACATAGCCCATGAAGCCCGCGCCGCCGATCATCGGGGCGATGAACTGGCCGCCGATCCAGGAGCCGATGATGCCGACCACCACGTTGAGGATGATGCCCTGCTGGCCGTCGGTCTTCATGACCAGACTGGCCAGCCAGCCGATGATGCCGCCGATGATCAACCAAATGATCAAGCCCATGTTGCACTCCTTGAGTCGAAACAAGACGCCGCTGCGCCGGGTGATGCCACGCCCGGAGCTTGCGATGGACGATGTGACGGCGGTGTCTGCGTCCGCACCAGGATCCTGCGCGTTCAGGCATGTGCGCCCGGAGTGAGGGCCGCGCCGGCGGCGATGCCTTGTCGCCGGATCCCTACCAGCTGTACAGCTTGTAGTAGGTCATCGGCGCTTCGCCCTTGCCCCAATCCAGCTTGCCGTCGCCGTCGCGGTCGTACACGTAGTAGGTCGGCCCGCGGAACGGCATCACCTTCACCATCTTCAACGCGCCCGCCACGCGGTATTCGGTGATCACGTCGCCGTTGGTTTCGGTACGGGTGACCGGCTCGGCGTTGGCCAGCATGTCCTCGGGCGGCACGGTGGCGCAGGCGGACAGCGCCAGCGCGAACAGCAGGGGAAGGATCGGGCGCATGGCCGGCTCCGGCATGGGGTGGACGAAAGTATGCGCGATGGCGGACGTGGCGTGCGGTGAAGCGTCAGGCCTCGGTCGCCTCCGCTGTTTCGGCGTTCAGTTCGAGGAAGCCGCCCGACTGCCGCTGCCACAGCTGCGCATACAGGCCGCCGCGCGCGAGCAACTGCTCGTGGGTGCCTTCCTCGACGATGCGGCCGGCGTCCATCACCACCAGCCGGTCCATCGCGGCGATGGTCGACAGCCGGTGGGCGATCGCGATCACCGTCTTGCCCTGCATCAACCGATACAGGTTTTCCTGGATCACCGCTTCCACTTCCGAATCCAGCGCCGACGTCGCCTCGTCCAGCACCAGGATCGGCGCGTTCTTCAGCAGCACGCGGGCGATGGCGATGCGCTGGCGCTGGCCGCCGGACAGCTTGACCCCGCGTTCGCCGACCTGGGCGTCGTAGCCGCGGCGGCCCTTGGCATCGACCAGCTCGGCGATGAAGCCGTCCGCATTGGCTTGCCGCGCGGCTTCGATCATCTCCTCGTCGGTCGCATCGGGGCGTCCGTACAGGATGTTCTCGCGCACCGAGCGATGCAGCAACGACGTGTCCTGCGTCACCACCCCGATCTGCGCGCGCAACGAATCCTGCTGCACGGACGCGACATCCACGCCATCCACCGTGATCCGGCCCGCTTCGACATCGTGGAAGCGCAGCAGCAGGTTCACCAGGGTCGACTTGCCGGCGCCGCTGCGCCCGACCACGCCGATCTTCTCGCCCGGCGCGATGTGCAGGTTCAGGTGCTCGATGACGCCGCTGCCCTTGCCGTAGTGGAAGGCGACGTCCTCGAAGCGCACGTCGCCGGCGGCGCGCGGCAATGCGGATGCGCCGGGGGCATCGTCCACCGTCGGCGGCAGCGAGATCGAGCTGATCCCGTCGTGCACGGTACCGATGTTCTCGAACAGCGCCGACAGCTCCCACATGATCCAGTGCGACATGCCGAGCAGGCGCAGCGCCAGCGCCGAGGCCACCGCGACCGCGCCGACGCTGACGTGGCCGTGCAGCCACAACCAGATCCCGAGCGCGCCGACCGCGAACAGCAGCGCCATGTTCAGCGCGTACAGCAGGCTGTAGACATTGGTCGCCAGCCGCATCTGCCGATAGACGGTCTGCAGGAAGCCGCCCATCGCCTCGCGCGCGTAGGCCTGCTCGCGCTGCGAATGCGAGAACAGCTTGACGGTGGCGATATTGGTGTAGCTGTCGACGATGCGCCCGGTCATGGTCGAGCGCGCGTCGGCCTGCTCCTGCGAGACCTTGCCCATCTTCGGCACGAACCAGCGCATCAGCAGGCCGTAGCAGAGCAGCCAGCCGGCGAACGGCAGCATCAGCCGCCAGTCCGCGCTGGCGGCCACCACCAGCGTGCCGCCGAAATACACCAGCACGTAGTTGCCGATGTCGAGCAGCTTGACCACGGTCTCGCGCACGGCGAGCGAGGTCTGCATCAGCTTGGTGGCGATGCGCCCGGCGAACTCGTCCTGGAAATAGCCCATCGACTGCCGCAGCAGGTAGCGATGCACGTTCCAGCGGATCCGCATCGGGAAATTGCCGAGCAGGGTCTGGTGCTGCACCAGCGAATTGAGCAGCACCAGCGCCGGCAGGCCGACCAGCACCAGCGCCGCCATCCACGCCAGCCGCGCGCCTTCCTGCGCCAGGAAGCCGGCCGCGCCCAGCGCGGTCATGCGATCGACCAGCGCGCCGACATAGGCGTACAACGCCACCTCCGCCAGCGCGATCAGGCCGGTGGTGACGGTCAGCACCAGCAGCCAGGGCTCGGCGCCGCGGGTGTAGTGGCGGCAGAACGCGTACAGGCTGGCCGGCGGCTGCGCGGGCGGCGCGTCGGGGAAGGGGTCGAGGCGGGATTCGAACCAGCGCAGCATCATCTTCATCCGTACGATGTGCGGGCATTGTGCCAGCGCGCCGCCGCGTAGAATCCGTGCATGGCCAAGCTCGTACTGATCGACGGATCGTCCTACCTGTATCGCGCCTTCCACGCGCTGCCGCCGCTGAGCAATGCCGCCGGCGAGCCGACCGGCGCGCTGTTCGGCGTGGTCAACATGCTGCGCGGGCACCTCAAGGAGAAGCCGGAGTACATCGCCTTCGTGGTCGATGCGCCCGGCAAGACCTTCCGCGACGACCTGTATCCCGAGTACAAGGCCAATCGCCCGCCGATGCCGGACGAGTTGCGCGCGCAGGTCGAACCGATGATGGCGATCGTGTCCGCGCTGGGCATCCCGATCATCCGCGAATCCGGCGTCGAAGCCGACGACGTGATCGGCACGCTGGCGGTGCAGGGCGCGGCGCAGGGCATCGACGTGGTGGTCTCCACCGGCGACAAGGACATGGCGCAGCTGGTGCGCCGCGCTCCAAATGGCGCAGGTGTGGCGCTGGTCAATACCATGAGCGGCGGCAAGCTGGATTCGGATGCCGCGGTGCTCGACAAGTTCGGCGTGCGCGCCGACCAGATCGTCGATTACCTGGCGCTGATGGGCGACACGGTGGACAACATCCCCGGCGTACCCAAGTGCGGGCCGAAGACCGCGGCCAAATGGCTGGCGGAGTACGGCACGCTCGATGGCGTGATCGCCAACGCCGGCAAGATCGGCGGCAAGATCGGCGAGAGCTTGCGCGAAGCCTTGCCGCGGCTGCCGCTGAATCGCGAGCTGACCACCATCAAGACCGACCTCGCCCTGCACGAGGCGCCGGGCGAACTGCACCTGCGCGAACGCGATGTCGAGGCCTTGCGCGTGCTGTACACGCGCTACGGTTTCAACCAGGCATTGAAGGAACTCGATGGCGGCGCGGCGAGCGCATCGGTCAAGGCCGACGAGAAAGAGCCGGGCGTCGCGCGCGGTGGCGGCTTCGTCGCCCCCGCCGCCCCCGCCGCGCAAACCGGGATCGATCCTGCGTTGTCCGCGCCCGGCGACTACGAATGCGTGCTGACGCCGGCGCAACTCGAGGCATGGGTGGCGCAGCTGCATGCCGCCGAAGAATTCGCCTTCGATACCGAAACCGACTCGCTGGATCCGATGCGCGCGAACCTGGTCGGCATCAGCCTGAGCGTCAAACCCGGCAAGGCCTGTTACATCCCGTTGGCGCACAGCGCCCCCGGCGTCGCCGCGCAACTGCCGCGCGATGTGGTGCTGGCCGCGCTGCGTCCGCTGCTGGCCGATCCGGCGAAGAAAAAGCTCGGCCAGCACGGCAAGTACGACATCCATGTGCTGCGCCGCCACGGCATCGACCTGCAGGGCTATGCCGACGACACCATGCTGGAAAGCTTCGTGCTGAATGCCGGCATCGCCCGCCACGACATGGATTCGCTGGCGTTGCGCCACCTCGGCTACCAGACCGTGAAGTACGAGGACGTGGTCGGCAAGGGTGCCAAGCAGATCGGCTTCGCCCAGGTCGCGCTGGACGACGCCACCCGCTATGCCGCGGAAGACGCCGACATCACCCTGCGGCTGCATCGCGTCATGCTGCCGAAGCTCGAGGCGGAACCGAAGCTGTTGTCGGTGTACCGCGACATCGAGATGCCGCTGGTGCCGGTGCTGGCGCGGATCGAAGCCAACGGGGTGATGATCGATGCCGACGAACTGCGCCGGCAATCGGCCGAACTGTCGCGGCGCATGCTGGCCGCGCAGCAGAAGGCGACCGAACTCGCCGGCCGCAGCTTCAACCTGGATTCGCCCAAGCAGCTCGGCGCGCTGCTGTTCGATGAATTGAAGCTGCCGGCGTTGGTGAAGACGCCCAGCGGTGCGCCCTCGACGAATGAAGAAGCGCTGGAAGCGATCGCCGACCAGCACGAACTGCCGCGGATCATCCTCGAGTACCGCGGCCTGGCGAAGCTGCGCAGCACCTACACCGACAAGCTGCCGGAGATGGTCAACCCGGACACCGGCCGCGTGCACACCAGCTATCACCAGGCCGGCGCGGCGACCGGGCGGTTGTCCTCGTCCGATCCCAACCTGCAGAACATCCCGATCCGCAGCGAGGAAGGCCGGCGTATCCGCACCGCCTTCGTCGCGCCGCCCGGGCGCAAGCTGGTGGCCTGCGACTATTCGCAGATCGAGCTGCGGATCATGGCCCACCTGTCGGAGGACGCGACCCTGGTGCGCGCCTTCGAGTCCGGCGCCGATATCCATCGCGCCACCGCTGCGGAAGTGTTCGGCAAGCCGCTGGAAGAGGTCACGTCGAACGAGCGCCGTGCCGCCAAGGCGATCAACTTCGGGCTGATGTACGGCATGGGCGCGTTCGGGCTGGCGCGCCAGCTGGGGATCGCGCGCGGCGAGGCGCAGGACTACATCGCGCTGTACTTCAGCCGCTATCCGGGCGTGCGCGACTTCATGGAGCGCACCCGCGAACAGGCGCGCGAGCAAGGCTATGTCGAAACCGTGTTCGGCCGCCGGCTGGCGCTGGACTACATCCACTCGCGCAATGCCGCGCAGCGCGCCGGCGCCGAGCGTGCCGCGATCAACGCGCCGATGCAGGGCACCGCCGCCGACATCATCAAGCGCGCGATGGTCGATATCGACGGCTGGCTGGCCGGGCAGGGCGGCCGTGCGCTGATGCTGATGCAGGTCCACGACGAACTGGTGTTCGAGGCCGACGAGGCCTTCCTGCCGACCCTGTTGGCCGAGGTCCCGGCGCGGATGGCGGGCGCTGCGCGGCTGCGGGTGCCGCTGGTGGTCGATACCGGGGTCGGCGACAACTGGGACGAGGCCCACTGAGTCGTCGCGAAACCCGTGAGATTGGCCTTGCAGAGCGGTTTTCCGGCGACCATCGGGGCTGGAATGAATCATTCCTGAACCCAACGGTTCTTTAACTGCAATCTTCACGAACCATCAAGGTGGGGAGTGGTCATATCACTCGCGACAGATGCAACGTCTGTCGCCGATCACTACCCCTCCCCTGGTGTGATCCCGGAACTGTCAGGTACTCCCCGACCTGCGTTCCACCCCCCGGCCCCGCAGCCCTCCCCCTGGCTTGCGGGGCTTTTTTATGTGCCGCCTTTGGCGGCGCATAAAAACCCAAAGGTTTGCTGCGCAAACTTTGGGCCCCGGCTAGTGCCTCCGATCCCCGCGCCTTCGGCGCGCCCCCTTACCAAGGGGGCTTTGCTCCATGTGGGAATATCGTGGTCGTAAGGTCACAGATAAGGACTTCCGATGTCCGCATTATTCGAATTGTCCGCGCCGTGGTGGGTGTTCGTGTTGCGCGCGGTCGCGGTCTACGTGCTGGTGATGGTGCTGGTGCGGGTGTCCGGCAAGCGCGCGGTGGGACAGTTCACGCCGTTCGACCTGGTGCTGCTGATCCTGATCGGCAATGCGGTGCAGAACGGGATCAATGGCGGCGACAACTCGCTGACCGGCGCGGTGATCATGGCCACCACCCTGATCGCGTTGAATTACGCCGTGGCGTTCAGTACCTCGCGCAGCCGTCGCGTCGAGCGCCTGATCGAGGGCGTGCCGGTGGTGCTGGCGCGCGATGGCAAGGTGTTCGAGCGCGTGTTGCGCGAGCAGCTGGTCAGCGACGCGGATTTCCACAAGGCGCTGCGCCAGCACGACGTGTCGGAAGTGTCGGACGTCGCCCTCGCGCTGCTCGAGACCAACGGCAGCATCAGCGTGGTGCCGCGGCACGGCGGCGGCGGCGATCGCGCCGCGCAGTACCTCGCCTATTTCGACGGTAGCTCGCCGCCCGCTTCCGACAGCCAGTCGCGCGGCCGCAGGTAGTCCGCCAGCCGCGCCTCGTCGCTGCCGGGCTGCGGCGCGTAGCCGTATTCCCAGCGCACCAGCGGCGGCAGGCTCATCAGGATCGATTCGGCGCGGCCGCCGCTCTGCAGGCCGAACAGGGTGCCGCGGTCGAACACCAGGTTGAACTCGACGTAGCGGCCGCGCCGGTACAACTGGAATTGGCGCTCGCGCTCGCCGTAGGGCGCATCCTTGCGGCGTTCGACGATCGGCAGGTACGCATCGAGGAAGCCGTCGCCGACCGCGCGCATGTAGGCGAAGTCGCCGTCGAAATCGCCGTGCAGGTCGTCGAAGAACAGGCCGCCGACGCCGCGGGTCTCGTCGCGGTGCCTGAGGAAGAAATACTCGTCGCACCAGCGCTTGTGCGCGGCATAGCGCTCGCCGCCGCCGAAGGGCTCGCACAGGCCGCGCGCGGTGCGGTGCCAATGCCGCACGTCCTCGTCGAACGGATAGAACGGGGTGAGGTCGAAGCCGCCGCCGAACCACCATGCGACGGTTTCGCCGTCGCGCATCGCGCGGAAATGGCGCACGTTGGCATGCGTGGTCGGCAGGTAGGGATTGCGCGGGTGGAATACCAGCGAGACGCCGACCGCACGCCACGAGGCCCCGGCCAGTTCCGGCCGCGCGGCGCTGGCCGATGGCGGCAGCCTGGTCCCCGAGACATCGGAAAAGCCGATCCCGGCCTGCTCGAACACCGCGCCCTCGCGCAGGACGCGGGTGCGGCCGCCGCCGCCTTCGGCGCGGGTCCATGCGTCTTCGGCGAAGCGCGCGCCGCCGTCCGCGGCCTCGATCGCCGCGCAGATACGGTCCTGCAGGCCGGTCAGGTAATCGCGGACGGTGTCGATGTCGGGGATCTGCGTCATCCGCGCATTGTAGGGGGCGTGGCGAACCGGCCACCCGTCCATCCGCCTGGCGCATGCCGGCAGGCGTTCGCAGATTCGCGGCTAACGCTGCCCGGAATCCCCGCGTTTCCGGCCTGCCGGCTTGCAAGCCGGCAGGCGTTCGCAGGCTCGCAGCTAACGCTGCTCGAAATCCCTGCTCACCCCCCGCAGCCGCGGCATCCCGTGTTCGTCGCGTTCCTCGATCGCCGCGGTGTCGGCGATCTGCTGGCGCAGGTCGCGGCCCGGGAGTTCGTGCAGGGCATCGCCGCGCTGGCTGCGCAGGGCGTTGGCATAGGCCAGGCGCGCGCGCGATTCGTCGCCGGCTTGCAGCGCGCCATCGCCCAACGCTTCCCACGCCGGCGCGCCCGCGCCGTGGCCGATCGCGCGATGCAGCCAGCTGTCCGCCTGCGGCCATTGCCCCTGCGTCTGCGCGATGCGCGCGGCGGACAGCAGCAGCGCCGGGCTGGACGGATGGGCGGGCAGCCAGCGCTCGACCTGCGTGCGGCGATGCTCGAGGCGCGATACCGGCAAGCGTCCGTACAGCTCCGCGAGCTCCTCGCTCCATTGCGCATCCAATGCCTGTTCCAGGCTGCGCGTCGCCGCCTCGTCCCAGCGCAGCGCCGCCGCGCGCCGCGCATACGCCGCGACCACCGCAGGCGTGGTGCGCAACGCTTGCGGCAGCGCATCCCAGCGATCCGCCAGCGCGTTCGCGTCGCCGGCCTCTTGCAGCGATCGGGCGGCCAGGTCGGCCTGCAGCGCATCCAGCTGCGTCGCCGGCAGCGCCTGTTGCTGGCGCAGCGCGCCGAGCAGGCCGTAGGCCTCGTGGCTGCGGCCGGCCGCGGCCAATGCATCGGCGCGCAGGCGCAGGCCGCGTGGCGGCAGTGGCTGCGCATTGGGCGCATCGAGCGCGGCCAGTGCGGCGCTGGCATCGCCGCGCGCCAGCGCCTGCTGGGCGAGCAGCACCGCCTGCGCGGCTGGGTGGCGTTCGCCCAGGGCATGTGCATGTGCGGCGGCGGCGGCATCGTCGCCGCGCGCCTGCGCCGCGCGTGCGGCATGCGCGCGCGCCACGGCCTCGGCATCGCCGTTGTCCGCGGCCTGCTTCAGCAGCTGTTCGGCACGCGCGTAATCGCCGCGCTGGTAGGCGGCCAGGCCTTCGGTGAGTTTCGCGCGGGCCTGGCGTTCGCGATGCCGCTTCCACGCGCGGAACGGCAGCCGCAGCAGGTTCCACGCCAGCACCAGGACGAACAGCGCCGCCAGCAGGATGCCGAGGCCGGCGGCGACGGTGGTGGTGTAGTCGCTGCCGCGGTAACGCACCAGCACATAGCCCGGATCCTGCAGCAACACCTGCGCCAGCAGCGCGCCGAGCACCGCCAGCACCAGCCAGAACAGCACGCTGCGGAACAGGTTCATGTGGCCTCCGGTGCTTCGGTTGTCCATGCAAGCATCGCAAGCGCGATGCTTGCATGGCGTGAGCGCGTCATTGCCCGCGCAGGGCGCGCAATTGTTGCAGCGTGGTGCCGGACAGGGGCGAGTCCGCGCGCAGCGGCGAGGCCCTGAGTTCGGCGACGACGCGGCGCTTCTGCGGCAAGGCCGGCGAACCGGCCAGCAGGCGCTGCAGCCCGGCGTCGATGCGCGCCAGCGCGATGCCGAGCGCGGCGCCGTCGCGGCGTTCGATCGCCGCGCGCGCCAGGCTGGCTTCGACCTGCAATGCGGCCAGTGCGGCCTCGCGGTCCGGGCGCTGTTGCAGGCCGCTGCCGGCGGTGGGCTGCACGCGGATCACCCGCGCCAGCAGGCGTTCGTACCAGGGCGCGCGCGCGTCGCTGGCCGTGCCTGCGCTCGGCGCGGCCTGCACGCCGGTCGTCAGTTTCTCCAGCAAGGCATTCGCATGGACGCGCGGATCCGCGCCCAGCGCTTCCATCGCCGCCTGCTCCTGGGCCAGCGTCTGCCGCAGGTTGAGATAGGCCGGATCGTCGATCCCGGCCAGCAGCGGCGCGGCCAGCGCCAGCGCGCGGCGCGCGCCGTCGACGTCATCCGCCAATTGCAGGCGTTGCTGGCCGATGCCGAGCAGCAATTCGATCTCGTCCAGCCGCAACGATTGCGCGCCATGGCGGTCGGGATCGGCCAGTTTCGATACGCTGTCCTCGAGCAGGGCGGCGCGCTGGCCGATGCCGAGCAGTTCGTCGCGCAGTACCCGGTTGGTCGCCTCCGCCTGTTGCAGGCGCTGCGCCTGCGCCTGCTGCGCGTTGCGCAGGGCATCGATCCGCGCCTGCTCCGCTTCGCGCAGCTGCAAGGCCTGTTCGGCGATCCGCGCCTGCTGCGAACGCCACTGTTGCAGGCCGTACCAGGCCGCGGCGGCCAGCGCGATGGCGAACAGCAGCAGCAACAACAGGCCGCCGGCGCGCGAGCGCCCGGGCGGTGCGGCGGCGGGGGAAGGCGATGCGTCCACCCGGCGATCCTAAACGAATCCCGCTAGCCGAAGGTCCCGGCCGCGGCGCGCAGCAGCGAGCCGGGGCGCGCGTCGGCGGCGATCGCGATGCGGCGGAAACCGGCGTCGCGCGCGACCGCGGCCAGCCGCGCGCCGGCGGCAACGACCGCGACCCGGGCGAACGGTTTGCGCAGCGGCGCCGGCAGCGCGGCCATCGCCTGCTGCAAGGCCTCGCCGCTGCCCAGCGGCAGCAGCAGGCGCCGCGGATCGGCCAGTGCGATGCGCAGCCTTTCCAGCGCCTGCGGCGCGGGCGGCAACGCGACCCGCGCATACACGTCCGCCCGCAACACCTCGGCGCCGCGCCCGCGCAGGGCCGGCGCCAGCAGGTTGCGTCCGCCGCTGCCGGTGACCAGGCCGATGCGGCGCTGCGCGACCGCGCCGAGTTCCGCCATCGCCAGCAGGCCTTCGCTGTCCATCCGTCGCGGTGCCCGCGCATCGACGCCGTGCCGCCGCAGCGCGCGCGCGGTGCCGCTGCCGACCGCCAGCACGACCTGTCCGCGGCGCGGCCGCAGCGCTTGCATCGCCGCCGCCATCGCGACCGCATTCGGACTGGTGTAGAGCACGATGTCGCCACCCGATGCTTGCCGCAATGCGGCGCGCGTCGCCGCATCGGAACGGGCTTCGATCGCGAACGGCGACAACGCCAGGGTGCGTGCGCCCAGGCGCGCCGCCGCGGCGCGCAGGCTGGCGTGCTGTCCGCGCGGACGCAGCGACAGTACGCACCAGTCTTGAAGCGGAAGTGCTTGATCGGCAATGCGCGGCATGCCGCCAGCTTGGCATGGCCTTGGCGTTTGCGTCAGGCTGCGCGCATGAAGCACAACGATTCCCCGCTGGTCGCGCTCGCCGCGCATTTCGCCGGCATGCCGCCGGTCGCGGCGCTCGATCCCGCCATCGCCGCCTGGGGCGATGGCCACCTGCGCCTGTCCGCGCCGCTTTCCGCCAACGTCAACGACAAGGGCTGCGCCTTCGGCGGCAGCCTGGTCTCGCTGATGACCATCGGCGCCTGGGGGCTGGTGTTCCTGGAGCTGGCGCAGGCCGGCATCGAGGCCGACATCTTCGTCGCCGACAGCCGGGTGCGTTACCTGAAGCCGGTGTTCGAGGACATCGTGGTCGAGGCGGGCTTCGACGATGCCGGCGAGCGCGCGAGCCTGGTCGACGTCCTGCGCAAGCAGGGCCGCGCCAGCATTCGCCTGAAATCGGAATCGCTGCTCGCCGATGGCGGGGTGGCGGCCAGCTTCGTCGGCCGTTACGTGGCGATCTTGCGCGATTGAGCGCTGCTCGCCTGCGCTCGCGTAGGATGGGCCATCCCCCGCGGAGCTTCCCGATGAGCAAGTTGTTGCTGCGCTGCCTGCTGGCCTGCTGCCTGGCCCTGCTGGCCGGTTGCCCGAAGTCGGCGAGCAAGGGCACCGCCCTGGACGAAGTCCAGTACGCCTATTCGGCGGCGATCCGCTGGGGCGATTTCGAGGGCGCATGGAACCTGGTCGACCCGGAGGTGCGCAAGCAGCACCCGCTCAGCGACATCGACTTCTCCCGCTACAAGCAGGTGCAGATCTCCGGCTACCGCGACCAGGGCGGCACCGTGCTCGGCAGCGGCGAGGTGGTGCGCGACATCGAGATCGGGGTGATCAACCGCAATACCCTGGCCGAGCGCAGCGTGCGCTACCGCGAGCGCTGGCGTTACGACGAGGCGGCCAAGACCTGGTGGCTGGTCAGCGGCCTGCCGGATCTGTGGGGCGACTGAACCCCGCATCTGCGCCGCCGGCAATCGCCTACAATCGCGGCCCCCGCATCCACCGGCCGAGCCCGTGACCCTTGCCGAACTGATGGCCTTCGCCGGCCGCCACCCGCTGCTGTCGCTGGCCCTGGCCGGCATCACCCTGGCCCTGATCTACAACGAGATCGCCGGCCGCCTGTCCGGATACCGCCGCCTGGGCCCGGCCCAGCTGACCGCGTTGATCAACCGCGACAACGCGCTGGTGGTCGACCTGCGCCCGATCGCCGACTTCGACAAGGGCCATATCGCCGGCAGCAAGAACGTGCAGATGAGCCAGTTCGATCCCGAGAACAAGCAGCTGGCGCCGGCCAAGGCGCTGCCGGTGGTGTTGGTCTGCAAGGCCGGCGAAAGCGCCGATGGCGCCGCCAAGCGCCTGCGCAAGGCCGGGTTCACCAACGTCAACGTACTCGAAGGCGGCATCCAGGCCTGGCAGTCGGCCGACCTGCCGCTGGTGAAAGGACGCGGCTGAGGCGCTTGCCGCGGGCCCTTGCAAGCAGGGCCGAGGCACCCCAAGTCAGATTCGCCGTGCCGTTCGGTGCGATAATGCCCGTTTGGTTCCGCGCCCTCTTTCCGCACGCCACGCATTCCCTGGAGTCACCCATGTCCGATGAAATCCTGAACGGCGCCGCCGCCGAGTCCCAAGCGCAGCCGCAAGGCGCTTCCTTCACCGTCGAGAAGCTGTACGTGAAGGACCTGTCCTTCGAGGCGCCGAACGCGCCGCAGGTGTTCAACGAACAGGGCCAGCCGGACCTGCAGATGAAGCTCAGCCAGAAGGTGCAGCGCCTGGCCGAGGCCGCGTTCGAGGTCAGCCTGGGCATCACCATCACCTGCACCCTGAACGGCAAGACCGCCTACCTGGCGGAAGTCGAGCAGGCCGGCGTGTTCGGTCTGGCCGGCTTCGACGAGCAGATCCTCGACGCCATGCTCGGCACCCAGTGCCCGAACATCCTGTACCCGTACGCGACCGCCGCGATCGGCCAGCTGATCGTCAACGGCGGCTTCCCGCCGTTCCCGATGCAGCCGATCAACTTCGATGCGCTGTATGGCGAAAGCCTGCGCCAGCGCGCCGAGCAGATCGCGCAGCAGGGCGGCGCTGCCGGCCTTGCCAACGCGGAAGCCGCCGGCAACGCGTAAGCTGCCGGCTGCATGACGCAGTCAGCCAAACCGGCGGTCGCGGTACTGGGCGCGGGCTCCTGGGGCACCGCGCTCGCCGCGTTGATCGCCCGCCACGGGCACCGCACGGTGCTGTGGGGCCGCGATGCGGCCACCATCGCGGCGATCGAAGCGACCGGCGAGAACCCGCGCTACCTGCCCGGCATTCCCCTGCCGGGCAACCTGCGCGCGACCACCGCCCTGCCCGAAGCGATGGCCGATGCCGACCTCGTGCTGGTGGTGGTGCCCTCGCATGCCTTCGCCGAAACCCTGCGCGCGCTGGCGCCGTGGCGCGAGCCGGGCGCGGGCGTGGCCTGGGCGACCAAGGGCTTCGAGCCCGGCAGCGGCCGCTTCCTGCACGAAGTCGCCGGCGAGGTGCTGGGCGACGAGGTGCCGCTGGCGGTGGTCACCGGTCCGTCCTTCGCCAAGGAAGTGGCGCAGGGCCTGCCGACCGCGCTGACCGTGCATTCGGACGATGCCGGCTTCGCCCAGCAGGTGGCCGCGGTGCTGCACGGCCCGGCGTTCCGCGCCTACACCGGCGACGACATGCGCGGCGCCGAACTCGGCGGCGCGATGAAGAACGTGCTGGCGGTGGCCACCGGCGTCGCCGACGGCATGAACCTCGGGCTCAACGCGCGCGCCGGCCTGATCACCCGCGGCCTCAACGAGATGCTGCGGCTCAACAAGGCCATCGGCGGCCGCCCGGAAACCCTGATGGGCCTGGCCGGCCTCGGCGACCTGGTGCTGACCTGCACCGGCGACCTCTCGCGCAACCGCCGCCTCGGCCTGGCGCTGGGCCGAGGCCAGTCGATCGAGGATGCGGTGCGCGAGATCGGCCAGGTGGTGGAATCGATCCAGACCGCCGACGAAGTGATGCGCCAGGCCGATGCGCATGGCGTCGAGTTGCCCATCGCCGGCAACGTGCGCGACGTCCTGCACGGCGACATCAGCCCGGGCGAAGGCCTGAAGCGGCTGATGGCGCGCGAACAGAAGGCGGAATACCCGCAGTCGCTGTTCGATTGAACGCGCGGTGACGCCGCGGGTCGCCATCCAAGACCGCCACGTCGCGATTCCCGCTGGCGACGTCTTCGTCCGCCGCTGGATGCCGGTCGCGGGCGGGTCGCGGGCGCCGTTGATCCTGCTGCACGACTCGCTGGGCTGCGTCGAACTCTGGCGCGATTTCCCCGGCTTGCTCGCGCAGCGCCTGCAACGCCCGGTGCTGGCCTACGACCGGCTCGGCTTCGGCAAGTCCGCGCCGCGCGCCGCGATCCCCGGTCCGGAATTCATCGACGAGGAAGCGCGGCGCGACTTCCCCGCGTTGCGCGCCGCGCTCGGCATCGAACGCCACCTGCTGTTCGGCCACAGCGTCGGTGGCGGCATGGCGCTGTGCATCGCCGCGGATGCGGGCGACGACTGCCTGGCCGTGGTCAGCGAATCCGCGCAGGCGTTCGTCGAGCCGCGCACGCTGGAAGGCATACGCGCGGCGCAAGCGGCGTTCGCGGATCCGCTGCGTTTCGAACGGCTCGAACGCGTGCACGGCGACAAGGCGCGCTGGGTGCTGGCGGCATGGACCGGGGTCTGGCTGTCGCCCGCATTCGCCGATTGGAACCTGGACGCAGCGCTGGCGCGGGTGGGTTGCCCGCTGCTGGCGATCCACGGCGAGCGCGACGAATACGGGTCGCTGGCGTTCCCGCAGCGGATCGTCGCGCATGCCGGCGGCCCGGCCGAGGCGATGATCCTGCCCGGTTGCGGCCACGTGCCGCACCGCGAGCAGGCCGACGCCGTGCTGGAGCGCGTGGCCGCGTTCGCGGGCGCGATCGACGCCTGAGCCACGCAAAGAAAAACGCCCGGCAGTGCCGGGCGTTCTTGCATGGACATCGCGGAGGGGGAGGGCCGCGACGACCGGCGATGCCCGCCGAGGGGAGCGGCGGGCATCGTCCCTTTCTTCGGACGGGCGCCGCTTACCAGGTGATGCGCGGGCCGACCGTCCACTGGGTGTCGCCGCCATTGGCGACCTTGACGTCGGCGCCGATGCCCCAGTTCTGGTTGAACTTCACCTGCGCGCCAAGGCGGCCGTAGACGTCGCCGTCGTAGTTGTCGCCGTCCTCGTAGCCGAGCATCGCGTAGCCCTCGAACTTCGGCGCGAGCACGCTGCGCACGCCGGCTTCGGCGCTATAGCCGTCGACCTTGATGCCGGCGCCGGCATCGAACTTCTCGTAGGCCACGTTGCCGACGAAGTCGGTGCTGGCGCCGATCGCGCGGTTGTAGCCCACGCCGGCGCGCCACTGGTCGAAATCGACGCTGGTGTGGTCGATCTTCTGGTTGGAGTAGTCGGCGAACAGGTGCACGTTCGGGTGCACCGCGACCGAGCCGCCCAGGCCCCAGCCGTCGGCGTTGCCGGCGTCGGTATTGGTGGAGACGTAGCTGCCCTGCACGAAGTTGTAATTCGGGCGGGCCGCGTCCTGCGCGGAGGCGGCGAACGGAAGGGCGGCGACCAGGGCAAGGGCAATCAGGGAACGCTTCATGGGGGAACCTCGTTGTTGTTATTGGTCACGCCATGGGGGATGGCGTGGGGCGCATTCTGTCGAGGCGGTCACAACGCAGGCTGAATATAGAACTGATCGGTACAGGAACTATTCGGGGCAGATTCAGGTCAGGGGCCGGCCGCCGGCCGGGCGTCCCTGCTCAATGTCCGCGCGAGGCACCGACCGAGAGCACGACCGCGCCGGCACCGATCAGCAGCACGCCCAGCCACGACAGCCAGGACAGGCGTTCGCCGAGGAAGGCCAGCGCGAACAGCGCGACCAGGACCACGCTGGCCTTGTCGATGGCGGCCACCTGCGCGGTATCGCCGACCTGCAGGGCGCGGTAATAGCAGAGCCACGAGGCCGCGGTGGCGGCGGCGGACAAGGCCAGGAACAGCAGGACGCGTGGCGGCAGGGCGAAGGGGTCGCTCCATTTGCCGCTGGCCCAGACCAGCGGCGCCAGCAGCAACAGGACGATGGCGGTGCGGATCAGGGTGGCCAGGTCGGAATCCACGCCGCTCACGCCGAGCTTGGCGAACACCGCGGTCAGGGCCGCGAACACCGCCGACAGCACCGCCCAGAACATCCATCCGCTGGCGCTCATGGCCTCATCCCGATGTTCGCGCGCCGTCCCCAGCCGCGGGCGGCAGCACGTACACGATGCGTCCGGCCGCCTGTTCGCAACGCCAGCCGAGCCGCTCCGTCAGCCGTTGCGCAAGCGCGCCCAGGCCGCCGCCATCGCTGCGTTGCGCGGGTGCGGCGGCGCCGTCGCCCGGATCGGTCGCGATCTCCAGCCTGTCGCCATCCAGCCGCAACGACAGTGCCCGGCCCGAGGACGGCCAGCCGAGCTTGCCGATCGCATGGCGCAGCAACAGCAAGGCTTCGCGGCGGGGAATCCGCAAGGCGCCGGATGCGGCGATCCCCGCCGCTCGCGCTGGATCGGCCTGCAGCGCGTCGACCGCCTCGTGCAGCAAGGCGGATGCGTCGATCCGCTCGTACTGCAACGAACGCCGCCGCGCCACCGCCAGCAGCATCTCGACCAGGTCGGTCATCTCGCGCACGCCGCGATCCAGCCGCTGCAGGCGTTCGATGCGGCGCGGGTCGGTGCCGGCATCGACATCGTCGAGCATCACTTCGGTCGCGCCCTGCACGACCGCGATCGGCGTGCGCAGTTCGTGGCTGGCGTCGGCGAAGAACGCCTGTTCGTGCGCATCCGCCTCGACCAGCCGGCGCTGGTAGTCGTCGATGGCGCCGGCCAGGCGGCCCAGTTCGTCGCCGCTGGTGCGCGCGCGCAGGGCGGTGGCCTGCGGCTGCACCGGCAGCGCGTCCAGTGCCTGCGCCAGCCTGCCGAGCGGTTTCAGCGCGGCGCCGGCGAACAGCCAGGCGAGCAGGCCGGCCAGCAGGGTGCCGGCGATCACGGTGGCGGCCGCAACCCAGCCCAGGTGCTGTTCCAGCGCCTCGATGTCGCTGAGGTCGATCATGAAATACAGCCGCCCCGCGCTGGTGTCGAACACGCCCACGTGCACGCTGTCGTCGGAATCGTCCTCGTGCACGCCCAGCGGGAAATGCGCGTAGCGGGCAGGGACATCCGCACCCGTGTAGCCGCTGAGGCGATGCGTCCTCGGCAATCGCGCGGGCAGGCCGGTGGACAGCCGCAGGCCGTAGTCCTCGGCCTGGCCGCGCAGGATTTCGTTGGCCAGCACGTATTCGTAGTCCTCGGTGACGGCGAGGGTGGTCAGCGCGAACAAGGCGCTGAGCAGGAAGCCCAGCACGGTCATGGCCAGCGCCACGCGGCGTCGCAGCGGCAGCGGCGTCGCGCTCACGGCGGCGCGACCAGGCGGTAGCCGACCCCGCGCACCGACTGGATCATCGCGTGCGCGAACGGGCGGTCGACCAGCGCGCGCAGTTCGTACACCTGGGTCTGCAGGGCGGGCAGGTCGCCGCCCTCGTTGCCCCAGCCGGCCCGCAGCAGCGACTGGTGGGTGCTGACGTTCGGGTGGTTGCGCAGCAGCGCCGCGAGCAGGGCGCCTTGCAGGCGGGTGAGCGGGATGCGCTGGCCCTCGCGGCTGGCGAGCATCGCCTGCGGGTCGTAATGCAGGCCGGCGACCGCCAGGGCTTGCATCGGCGGCGCGGCATGGCGGGTCAGCGCGCGCAGGCGCGCGTCGAGTTCGCGCATGGCGAAGGGCTTGACCATGTAGTCGTCCGCGCCCTCGGCATAGCCGCGCAGCTTGTCGTCGAGGGTGTCGCGCGCGGTCAGCATCAGCACCGGCACGCCGTGTCCGGCGGCGCGCAGCCGGCGGCACAGGTCGAGCCCGTCCAGCCGCGGCAGGCCGAGATCGAGCACGATCGCGTCGAACGGGTCGCGCAGCGCGCGCGCCAGCCCGCTGGCGCCGTCCGCGCAATGGTCGACCAGGTAGCCGCGGCGTTCCAGGAAATCCCAGATGTTGGCGGCGATGTCGTGCTGGTCTTCGATCACCAGCACGCGCAGGCCGGTTGCGGTGTTGGCGGCATGTGCGTGCATCGGGATCACCTCCTGCGCGCAGCCTGCCACGTCGCGCGGCGCCGGTGTTAACGGGCCGCTGAGAAATGGTTGAGCTTCGTTTACGCCGGATCGCGCACCGTGCGCGGGCGCCGCGCCGGCGCGCAGAGGCCGTGCGGGAGCTCCATTGGATCACCATCCCCTGTATTCGCGGTTCCGACCGCTGCTGTGGCTCGGCATCGTGTTCCTCGCCGTTTCCGCGTTGAGCCGGCTCGCCCTGCTGCTGGCGACCGGCGGCGGCGTGCCGGCCACCTTCGGCAATTGGGCCTACGCCTTCGGCGTGGGCCTGGGCTACGACCTGCTGACCTTCGTCTATTTCGCCTGGCCATTGCTGCTGCTGCTGTGGCTGTTGCCGCGGCGCTGGCTGGCGCGGCGCTGGGGCAGCTTCCTGGTGGGTGCGCTGTGCCTGCTGCTGCTGTTCGTGATGCTGTTCGTCGCGGTCTCGGAATGGACGTTCTGGGAGGAATTCCAGGCGCGCTTCAACTTCATCGCGGTCGATTACCTGGTCTACACCACCGAGGTGATCGGCAACATCCGCGAGTCCTATCCGGTGGGCTGGATCCTGAGCGCGCTGGCGCTGGTCGGCACCGGCCTGTTCGTCGCCACCCGCCGCTGGCGGCTGGTGCGCAACGACAGCGCGCACTTCGGCGCGCGTTCGCTGGTGGCGGCCGCATGGCTGGCGTTGAGCGTGCTCGGCACCTGGCTGGTCACCGGCGACATGAAGGACCGTACCGGCAACACCTACGTCAACGAACTCGCCGGCAACGGCATCTACCAGTTCTTCGCCGCCTATCGCAGCGCCTCGCTGGACTACCCGCGCTACTACCGCACCATCCCCGCCGATGAAGCCTGGGCGCAGGTGCGCGCGCAGGTGGCCACGCCGGATGCGCAATTCGTCGGCCCCGCCGGCATCGCCCGCTGGATCCGCAACCAGGCGCCGGAGCGGCGGCTCAACGTGGTGCTGGTCAGCATCGAGAGCCTCTCGGCCGAATATTCCGGCACCTACGGGCGCAAGGGAACCTCGCTGACGCCGAACCTGGATGCGCTGTCGAAGGACAGCCTGGTGTTCGGCGACCTGTGGGCCACCGGCACGCGCACCGTGCGCGGGCTGGAGGCGCTCTCGCTGTCGGTGCCGCCCACGCCGGGCGAATCCATCGTCAAGCGCGAACACAACGAAGGCCTGTTCACCCTCGGCGAGGTGTTCCGCGGCAAGGGTTACGACGCGCAATTCCTGTACGGCGGCTACGGCGCGTTCGACAACATGAACTATTTCTTCGGCCACAACGGCTACGAGGTGCACGACCGCACCGAGATCCCGGACAAGGAGATCCACCACGCCAACATCTGGGGCGTGGCCGACGAAGACCTGTACACGATGGCGATGAAGCGCTTCGACGCCGATGCCGCGCGTGGCAAGCCGTTCTTCGCCCACCTGATGACGACCTCCAACCACCGCCCCTACACGTTCCCGGCGGGCCGCGGGCCATGGCCGCAGGGCGAGCGCGAAAGCGCGGTGGCGTACACCGACTGGGCGGTCGGCGATTTCCTGCGCCGCGCCAGCACGCACGCGTGGTTCAAGGACACCCTGTTCGTGATCACCGCCGACCATTGCGCGTCCAGCGGCGGGATCGCCTCGCTGCCGGCGTTCCGCTACCGCATCCCGCTGTGGATCTACGCGCCGGGCGGGCAAGTGGCCGCGGGGCGGCATGACCGGATGACCAGCCAGATCGACATCGCGCCGACGATTCTCGGCCTGCTCGGCATGGACTACTACAGCCAGTTCTATGGCGTGGACGTGTTCCAGCAGGCGCCGGGCCAAGAGCGCGCCTTCCTCGGCACCTACCAGCTGCTTGGATACCTGCGCAATGGGAAGCTGGTGCAGCTGGCGCCGCATCGCGAGGTGGAGACATTGCGCCCGGCTTACGGCTGGGATGAGCCACAACCGCCGTTGCCGGAAGATCCTGCGTTGACCCTGCAGGCGATCAGCTACTACCAGACCGCTGCGGAGGAATTCGCGAACGGCAAGATGCGGATGCCGGAACGACTGCCGGAACCTCCGGCCGCGCGCAGCACGACCGTACCGATGCAGGCTGCCGGCAAGTGAGCGAAGTCCGGCGCGAATGGGCAAGCAAGGTGCCGCAGGTCACCTTGCTGTTCTGGATCACCAAGATCGCCGCGACCACCCTGGGCGAAACCGGTGGCGACGCGGTCAGCATGTCCTGGCTGGGCGAAACCACGCCGGGCGCGACCGGCCTGGGCTATCTGATCGGCACGGCGATCTTCGCCGTGGTGTTCGCCCTTGCCGTGTGGGCGCAGATCCGGGCGAAGCGCTTCCACCCGTTCCTGTACTGGTTCGCGATCATCGCCAGCACCACGGTCGGCACCACCCTGGCCGATTACGTCACCCGCTCGCTCGGGATCGGCTACACCGGCGGTTCCGGCCTGCTGCTGGCGATGGTGCTGGCTTCGCTGTGGCTGTGGCATCGCACGCTGGGCACGGTGTCGGTGGACAGCGTGGGCGATCCGAAATCCGAGGCCTTCTACTGGCTGACCATCATGTGTTCGCAGACGCTGGGCACCGCGCTGGGCGATTGGGTGGCCGATACCGCCGGGCTTGGCTATACCGGCGGCATGCTGATCTTCGGCGGATTGCTGGCCGTCGTCGCGGCGCTGTATTTCTGGACGAAGACCTCGCGCACGCCGTTGTTCTGGGCGGCATTCATCCTCACCCGCCCGCTGGGTGCGGTGCTCGGGGATTTCCTCGACAAGCCGGTGGCAAGGGGCGGGCTGGAACTGAGCCGCTACAGCGCATCGTTGGCGCTGCTTGCGTTCATCGCCGCCGGCATCCTGCTGTTCCCGCAACGCGCGGCGGCGCGGGCGCATTGAGCCCGCCGGCGCGCTCAGGCGCCGCCGGCGAAGCCCCGTTGCCGCCAGGCCTCGAACACCATCACGGCGACGGTATTGGAGAGGTTGAGGCTGCGGTTGTTCGGCTGCATCGGCAGGCGCAGGCGTTGCGCTTGCGGGATCGCATCCAGCAGATCCTGCGGCAGGCCGGCGGTTTCGCTGCCGAACAGGAAGGCGTCGCCGGCGCGATAGTCGACCTGGTCGAAGCGGGTGGTGCCGCGCGTGGACAACGCGAACACGCGCGGCGATGAGCCATTGACCGCGGCGATCGCGGCAAGCGCGGCAGCGAGCTCGTCGTGCACCTGCATCGCCGCGTACTCGTGGTAGTCGAGGCCGGCGCGGCGCAGCTGCTTGTCGTCGAGGTCGAAGCCGAGCGGCTTCACCAGGTGGAGTTGCGCGCCGGTGTTGGCGCACAGGCGGATCACGTTGCCGGTGTTGGGCGGGATCTCGGGGCGGTGCAGGATGACGTGGAACATCAGCGTGCGCTCACCACGGCAACGACTCGCCGCGCCAGTCGAGGAAGCGGCCCGACTGTCCGGGCGTGGCCGCGTCGATCACGCGCAGCAGGCCGGCGACGGCATCGGCCGGGGCAACCTGCGCGTTCGCGCCGCCCATCTCGGTCTGCACCCAGCCCGGATGCAGGGCCAGCACCACGATGCCGCGTTCCTCCAGCGCGCGCGCCAGCAACACGCTGGCCATGTTCTGCGCGGCCTTGCTGATGTCGTAGCTGGGCGTGCCGAAGCGGGCGGTGTTGCCGATCGAACCCAGTTGCGAGCTGATGTTGGCGATGCGGCCGCCATCGGCCAGCAGCGGCGCCAGCGCCTGCGCCAGCAGGAACGGGCCGACCGCATTGGTGCGCAGGCTGTCCTCGAGGGTCGCCTGTTCGACATGGCCGAAGCGCTCGCCGGAATGCAGCACGCCGGCGTTGTTGACCAGCAGGTCGATGCGGCCCGCGTCGCCCAGCACCAGCGGCAGGTCGTGCACCAGGCTGGCGCGCGATTTCGCCTCGGCCACGTCCAGCGGCAGCACATGCAGGCGGCCCGGGTATTCGCCGGCCAACGCATTCAGCGAGGTCGCCTTGCCCGGGTGCCGGCAGGCGCCGACCACATGCTCGCCGCGGGCCAGCAACTGGCGGACGAATTCCAGGCCGATCCCGCGGTTGGCGCCTGAAATCAAGACGTTACGAGGCATTGCCGGCTCCCGGATGGCTTCCGGCACAGTGTATCGGCCCCGACGGACGGCTAACATCGGAAGTCTTTGCCGTCCGCTGGAGTCCTGCATGTCCGTGTTCCGTCCCGCCGCGCTCGCCCTTGCCCTCGCCACCGCGCTGTCCGCCGGCGCCTATGCGCCCGTCGTGCAGGCGGCGAACGCGCCTGCGGTCGACATCGCCTACGACAGCTTCGTCCTGCCGAACGGGCTGCGGGTGATCGTGCACACCGACCGCAAGGCGCCGATCGTCGCGGTCAACCTCTGGTACCACGTCGGCAGCAAGGACGAGCCCAGCGGCCGCAGCGGCTTCGCCCACCTGTTCGAGCACCTGATGTTCAACGGTTCGGAGAACTATCCGGGCGAGTTCTTCACCCCGTTCAAGGCGGTCGGCGTCACCGACCAGAACGGCACCACCAACACCGACCGCACCAACTACTTCGAGAACGTGCCGACCACCGCGCTCGACACCGCGCTGTGGATGGAATCCGACCGCATGGGCCACCTGCTCGGCGCGATCGACCAGGCCACGCTGGACGAGCAGCGCGGCGTGGTGCAGAACGAGAAGCGCCAGGGCATGAACCAGCCCTACGGCCAGCTGCGCGAGATCATCTCGCACACCATGTATCCGCAAGGCCATCCCTACCACCACACCACGATCGGTTCGTTGAACGACCTCAACGCGGCCAAGCTCGAGGACGTGAAGACCTGGTTCAAGACCTGGTACGGCCCGAACAACGCGGTGCTGGTGCTGGCCGGCGACATCGACGTCGCCACCGCCAGGGAAAAGGTGGCGAAGTACTTCGGCGACATCCCGGCCAGCCCGACCATGGCCCAGCCGAAGGTCGACGTGGCGGTGCTGAAGGCGAACGGCCGCACCGAGCTGGAGGACAAGGTCCCGCAGGTGATGGTGCGCCGCATGTGGAACGTGCCGCAGGTCGGCAGCCGCGACACCGACATGCTCGACCTGTTCTCCGACGTGCTCGGCGGCAGCGCCAGCTCGCGCCTGGACAAGCGCCTGGTGCACCAGGACAAGCTGGTCGACAGCGTCGGCACCGGCAACTGGGCCTCGCAGCTGGGCGGCAACTTCTTCGTCACCGCGATGGTCAAGCAGGGCGTGGACCCGGCCAGGGTCGAGGCGATCATCGACGAGGAGCTGAACAAGCTGATCGCCGAAGGCCCGACCGCCGAGGAGCTGGCGCGCGCCAAGACCAGCTACGAATCCAATTTCATCCGCGGCATCGAGCGCATTGGCGGTTTCGGCGGCAAGGCCGACGTGCTGGCCTCCTGCGCGATCTACGAGAACAACCCGGGTTGCTTCCGCGATTCGCTGAAGGCGGTCGCCAGCGCCACCCCGGCGCAGGTGCGCGCGGCGGCGTCGAAGTGGTTGAACAAGCCCAGCCATGTGTTCACCGTGAAGCCGGGTGCGCGCAAGGACCTGCCGGAAGACCCGGCGGGCACCCCGGCGCCGTTCGCGCTGCCCAAGCCGGATGCGAAGTACAAGACCACGGCCAGCGCGGTCGACCGCAAGGCCGGCGTGCCGATGCCGGCCAGCTTCCCCGACCTGAAGTTCCCCACCCAGCAGCGCGCCACCCTGTCCAACGGCACCACGGTGATCCTGGCCGAGCGCCACGACATCCCGGTGGTGCAGATGGACTACCAGTTCGCCGGCGGCTATTCGGCGGATCCGGCCGGCAAGCCCGGCATCGCCAACTTCACCGCCGGCCTGCTCGATGAAGGCGCGGGCGACCTCGACGCGCTCGGCTTCGCCTCGCGCAAGGAAGAGCTCGGCGCGCAGATCGGCGCCGGCGCCAGCCTGGACAGCAACGGCGCCACCCTGTCGGCGCTGAAGAAGAACCTGGAGCCGTCGGTGGCGCTGCTGGCCGACATGCTGCGCAAGCCGCGCTTCGACCAAGCCGAGATCGACCGCGTGAAGGGCCAGTGGATCGCCGGCATCAGGCAGGAGAAGGCGCAGCCCAGCGGCGCGGCCATGCGCGTGCTGCCGTCGCTGATGTTCGGCGCCGGCCATCCGTACGGCAACCCGCTCAGCGGCACCGGCACCGAGGCGGCGATTTCCGCGCTGACCCGCGCCGACCTGGTCGCCTTCCACCAGCGGATGATGCAGCCGAAGGGCGCGACCGTGATCGTGGTCGGCGACACCACCCTGAAGGAAATCGTGCCGGTGCTGGAGAAGCACTTCGGCGACTGGAAGGTCGATGGCGCCGGCGGCGCCCCGGCCATCCCGGCGGTGGCCAACGTCAAGCAGCCGCGCGTGTTCCTGATCGACCAGCCGGGTGCGGTGCAGGCCAACATCTTCGCCGCCGAGCTGGTGCCGTCGAGCAAGGACCCCGGCGCGATCGCCTTCGACATGGCCAACATGGTGTTCGGCGGCGATTTCACCGCCCGCCTCAACATGAACCTGCGCGAGGACAAGCACTGGTCGTACGGCGCCAGCAGCCGCGCCGGCGGCGCGGTGGGCCAGCGCATGTGGCGTGCCTCGGCGCCGGTGCAGATCGACAAGACCGCCGAATCGGTGGCCGAGATCAAGCGCGAGATGGCCGAGTTCTTCGGCGGTGCGCGCGGCACCACGGCCGAGGAACTGGCGCGCCAGCAGAAGGGCATGACCCTGAGCCTGCCGGGTGCGTACGAGACCGCCGGCGCGGTGATGAACACCATCGGCAGCAACGTGCTGTACGGCCGCCCGGACGACTACGTGTTCCAGCGCAAGGCCGCGATCGAGGCGATCACCCCGGCGCAGGTCGACGCCGCGGCGAAGACCCTCGATCCGAACGGCATCACCTGGGTCGTGGTCGGCGACCTGAAGAAGACCGAGGCGCCGATCCGTGCGCTGAACCTCGGCGAGGTCACCATCCTCGACGCCGACGGCAAGCCGGTGCCCGCCGCGAAGTAATCGCCAGCAAGCCGCGCAGCCCGCCGCCACGGCGGGCTGCGCGTTTCCATCGCAACCCATCCGAGAACGCCATGCCCAAGACCGCCATCCTCAGCCTTGCCCTCGCCGCCGCGCTGTCCGGCGCCCTCTACGCGCCGCAGGTGCAGGCCGCGCAGCCCGCCGCCATCGACATCCCCTACGAGCAGTTCACCCTGCCGAACGGCCTGCGCGTGGTGGTGCACACCGACCGCAAGGCGCCGGTGGTCTCGGTGCATGTCTGGTACCACGTGGGCAGCAAGGACGAGCCGAAGGGCAAGACCGGCTTCGCCCACCTGTTCGAGCACCTGATGTTCAACGGCTCGGAGAACCACCCGGGCGAGTACTTCGACCCGTTCGAGAAGGCCGGCGTCTCCGACATCAACGGCACCACCTGGTTCGACCGCACCAACTACTACGAGACCGTGCCGACCACCGCGCTGGACATGGCGCTGTGGATGGAATCCGACCGCATGGGCCACCTGCTCGGCGCGATCGACCAGAAGACCCTGGACGAGCAGCGCGGCGTGGTCCAGAACGAGAAGCGCCAGGGCGACAACGAGCCCTACGGCCGCAGCGAGTACTACATGCTGGCGGGCACGGTGCCGGCCAACCACCCGTACCACCACAGCACCATCGGTTCGATGGAAGACCTCAACGCGGCGTCGCTTGCGGACGTGAAGAGCTGGTTCCGCGATTACTACGGCGCGGCCAATACCGTGATCGTGCTGGCCGGCGACATCGACGTCGCCACCGCGAAGGAAAAGGTGGCGAAGTATTTCGGCGACATCCCGGCCGGCAAACCGGTGCCGCAGCAGGCCAAGTGGACCGCGCCGCGCGAGGCCTCGACCCGCGCGCAGATCGAGGACCGCGTGGCCCAGGTACGCATCACCCGCACCTGGAACATCCCTGGCCGCGGCGATCGCGACCTGGCCCTGCTCGACCTTGCTTCCGACGTGCTCGGCGGCGGCAAGAGCAGCCGCCTGTACCAGCGCCTGGTCTACCAGGACAAGCTGGTCGACAACGTGTCCGTCTCCGTCCAGCCGTTCGAGCTGGTCAGCAGCTTCAACTGGGAGGCCGACGTGAAGCAGGGCGTCGATCCCGCCAAGGTCGAGGCCGCGGTCAACGAGGAATTGGCGAAGTTCATCGCCACGGGCCCGACCGAGGAAGAACTGGCGCGTTACAAGGCGACCAGCTACGCGGCCAACGTGCGCAGCCTGGAGCGCGTCGGCGGCAAGGCCAGCCGCTTGGCCGAATCGCTGATCTACCTCGGCAGCGCGGATGGCTGGAAGCGCGACTTCGACTGGTACCAGTCCGCCACCGCCGCCGACGTGCAGGCCGCGGCGAAGCGCTGGCTGAGCAAGGGCGACTTCACCCTGACCGTGGTGCCGGCCGCCGGCGAGCCGAAGGACGCGCCGATCGTCAGCCTGCCGGCAGGCAAGCGCCCGGCCGACATCCCCGGCGCGCCGACCGACAAGTTCACCACCACCGCCTCCGCCGTGGATCGCAGCAAGGGCGTGCCGGAGGTCTCCAGCTTCCCCGACCTGAGCTTCCCGGCCGTGCAGCGCGGCAAGCTGAAGAACGGCATCGAAGTGGTGCTGGCCGAACGCCACAGCGTGCCGGTGGTCAATGTGGCCCTGCAGTTCGATGCCGGCTACGCCAGCGATGCCGCCGGCAAGCTCGGCACCGCCAGTTTCGCCGCCAGCATGCTGGACGAAGGCACCGCGACGCTGGACTCGGTGCAGATCGCGCAGACCCGCGAGCGCCTGGGCCTGAACCTGTCCACCGGCTGCGGGCTGGACGCCTGCACCGCCAACGCCAACCTGCTCAAGGCCAACATGGCGCCGTCGCTGGCCCTGCTCGCCGACGTGGTGCGCAACCCGGCGTTCCGCGATGCCGACATCGAGCGCCAGCGCGCGCAATGGCTGGCCGGCATCGCCCAGGAGAAGACTCAGCCGGTCGGCCTGGCCCTGCGCGTGCTGCCGCCGCTGGTCTACGGCGCCGGCCATCCGTACGCGATCCCGTTCTCCGGCACCGGCAACGAGGCCTCGATCAAGGCGCTGGGCGCCGCCGACCTGCGCGCCTGGCAGTCGGCGTGGCTGCGTCCCGACAACGTGCGGATCATCGTCGCCGGCGATACCACCCTGCCGGAAATCACCAGGCAGCTGGATGTCGTGTTCGGCGATTGGCAGGCGCCCGCGGCGAGCAAGGGCGCGAAGTCGATCCCGCAGGTCGCCGCGCAGGCCAAGCCGCGCGTGTTCCTGATCGACAAGCCCGGCGCGCAGCAGTCGCTGATCCTGGCCGGCCTGCTGGCGCCGTCGACCACCGCGCCGAACAACCTCAACATCGAGACCATGAACGATGCGTTCGGCGGCCTGTTCTCCGCGCGCCTCAACATGAACCTGCGCGAGGACAAGCACTGGGCCTACGGCTCCTACAGCTTCATGAGCAATGCCAAGGGCCAGCGTCCGTACATGCTGTACGCGCCGGTGCAGACCGACAAGACCGCCGAATCCGCCGCCGAGCTGCTGAAGGAAGCGCGCGAGGTGATTTCGTCGCGTCCGCTGACCGCGGCCGAGATCGCCAAGGTCAAGGACAGCAGCGTGCGCAGCCTGCCCGGCGGTTACGAGACCATCGGTGCGGTCGCCGGCGCGCTGGCCGACAACGCCCTGTACGGCCGCCCGGACGACTACGTGGCGACCCTCAAGCAGCGCATGGAAGCGCAGCGCGATGCCGACGTGCAGGCCGCGGCGAAGGACATCGTCAAGCCGGATGCGCTGACCTGGGTGATCGTCGGCGACCTGTCCAAGATCGAGGCCGGCGTGCGCGCGCTGAACCTGGGCGAGGTGCAGGTGGTCGATGCCGACGGCAAGCCGGTGGCGAAGAAGTAAGCGAACCGTTCAGCCATGAGCGCACGATGCCGGCGACACTGCCGGCATCGTGCTTTCTGGAGAAGCGGAATGCGTTCGATCCTGCTGCTGGCCGCGCTGCTGGCGACCTCGGGCTGTACCTTCGTGCACATGGCCCCCGGCGCGGCCGAGGTGAAGGTGCTGGCCGCCGCGCCGAGCTGCGAGAAGCGCGGCGAAGTCGAGGTCTCGGTCAAGGACCGGCTTGGGCCCTACGAGCGCAGCGAATCGCAGGTCCGCGACGAACTGGAGACCCTGGCCCGCAACGAGGCGCCCGGCGTCGGCGCCGACAGCATCAGCCCGATCACCCCGCCCAGGGACGGCGAGCAGCGCTGGGCGATGTGGCGCTGCGCCGGCTGAACCGGGCTTCGACCCCGGTCACGGTTTGCTCGATACGCCAGCGTACTGGGATGAAAACCGCTATCCTGCGCGGTTCCGGTGCGAGCCTCGCGCCTGCGTGAGTGTTCGCCCATGCTGTTCCAACATGTTGCCATCGCCGGCCTGGCCCATATCGACGCGCCGCGCCGGCTGTCCTCGGAAGAGATCAATGCGCGGCTGAAGCCGACCATGGACCGCCTCGGCATCAAGACCGACGTGCTGGGCGAGATCGCCGGCATCCATGCGCGCTACCTGTGGGAAGACAATGTGCAGGCCTCGGACGTGGCCACGCTTGCTGGCGTGAAGGCGCTGGGCGATGCCGGCATCGACCCGGACAAGGTCGGCCTGCTGGTCAATACCTCGGTCAGCCGCGACTACCTGGAGCCGTCCACCGCCTCCATCGTCAGCGGCAACCTGGGCCTGCCGGACACCTGCCAGAACTTCGACGTGGCCAATGCCTGCCTGGCCTTCATCAACGGCATGGACATCGCCAGCCGGATGATCGAGCGCGGCGAGATCGACTACGCGCTGATCGTTGATGGCGAAACCGCCAACCTCGCCTACGAGAAGACCCTCGAACGCCTGGGCCGCGAGGACGCGACCGAGGAGCAGTTCCGCAACGAGCTGGCCACCCTGACCCTGGGCTCGGGCGCCGCCGCGATGGTGCTGGCCCGCGCCGAACTGGCCCCGGGCGCGCCGCGCTACAAGGGCGGGGTGACCCGCGCCGCGACCGAGTGGAACAAGCTGTGCCGCGGCAACCTGGACGGCATGGTCACCGATACCCGCATGCTGCTGATCGAGGGCATCAAGCTGGCGCAGAAGACCTTCGGCGCGGCCAAGCAGGCGCTGGGCTGGGTCTCCGACGAACTGGACCAGTTCGTGATCCACCAGGTCAGCAAGGTGCACACCGCCGCCTTCACCAAGGCGATCGGCATCGACCCGAAGAAGGTCATGACCATCTTCGGCGAGCACGGCAACATCGGCCCGGCCAGCGTGCCGATCGTGCTGTCCAAGCTGCGCGAACTCGGCCGCCTGAAGAAGGGCGACCGCGTGGCCCTGCTCGGCATCGGTTCGGGCCTGAACTGCTCGATGGCCGAAGTGGTCTGGTAAGGCCGCGGTTTCGATTCCAGGGGCCGGTTCGCCGGCCCTTTTCATTGCAGGATCCGATGCGCGATTTCCCCGACTATCCGTTCCAGCCGCAGCGCTTCGACGTGCGTCCCGGCATCGCCATGTCCTTCCTCGACGAAGGCCCGCGCGACGGCGAAGTGATCGTGATGCTGCACGGCAATCCGTCGTGGAGCTTCTACTGGCGGCACCTGGTCGCGGGTTTGCGCGACAAGTACCGCTGCATCGTGCCGGACCATGTCGGCATGGGCCTGTCGGATCGTCCCGATGACGCGGCTTCGGCGCAGCCGCGCTACGACTACACATTGCAGTCGCGCATCGACGACGTTGATGCCCTGCTCAAGCACCTCGGCATCGACGGCCCGGTGACGCTGGCGGTCCACGACTGGGGCGGGATGATCGGTTTCGGCTGGGCGCTGCGCGATCCGGCGCGGATCAAGCGACTGGTCATCACCAATACCGCCAGCTTCCCGCTGCCGCAGGCCAAGCGCTTCCCGAAACGGTTGGCGATGGGGCGCGATTCGCGCCTGGGCGGCTGGCTGATCCGCAGGTTCAACCTGTTCGCACGCGGCGCGGCCTGGTTCGGCACCGAGCGTGCGCTGTCGAAACCGGTGCGCGAGGCCTACGCCGGCGTGTACGACGGCTGGGACAACGCGATCGGCACGCAGCGCTTCATGCAGGACATTCCGTTGCATGCAGGCGACCGCGCATGGCCGCTGGTGCAGGCCGCCGCCGCCGCGCTGCCCGGCTATTCGGATCGGCCGGTGTTCATCGGCTGGGGCCTGCGCGACTTCGTGTTCGACGTGCACTTCCTCGACGGCTTCCGCAAGGCGCTGCCGCGGGCGATCGTGCGCGACTTCGACGATGCCGGCCATTACGTGCTGGAGGACAAGCACGAGGTGCTGGTGCCGGCGATCCGCCGCTTTCTCGACGCGAATCCGCTGGCTGCGGGCGCTTGATGGATTTCGCCGCGCTCGACCGCAGCTTGCGCGAGACCGCGCTGGACTTCGCGCTCGACGCCGGCGAGAAACAGCAGCTGCGCGAGCTCGGCCAGCAGCTCGATGCCGGGCGCATCCGTTTCCTGCGCAACCGCGCCTTCGACATCGCCCGCGAGGCGATGCTGGCCAAGCCCGGCGAAACCCTGGACGCGCTGCGCTGGCTGGAGCAGGTGGTGAAGACCCTGGACGTGGCGAACGAGACCGCGACGGTGGTGTCGAGCGCCTATTTCTCGCCCGGCGACACCTGCCTGCGCCGGCTGTCCGACCTGATGCGCGGCTGCCGCGGCACGCTCGACATCTGCGTGTTCACCATCGCCGACGACCGCCTGACCGACGCCATCCTCGACTGCCACGCGCGCGGCATCCGGGTGCGCGTGCTCAGCGACAACGACAAGCAGTACGACAGCGGCAGCGACATCGAACGCCTGCGCACGCATGGCATCGAGGTGCGGCTGGACGACAGCCCGGCGCACATGCACCACAAGTTCGCCGTGTTCGACGGCCGGGTGCTGGCCAACGGCAGCTTCAACTGGACCCGCAGCGCCACCCGCGACAACGACGAGAACCTGGTGGTCAGCGACGACGCCAACCTGGTGCGGGTGTTCGGCCTGCAGTTCGAGAAGCTCTGGCAGCAGTTCGGCTGAGGCCTCAGGCCTCGGGCAGCGGGTTCTTCTCGGCCTCGTCCACGCCGATCCAGTCGTCGGGCGTCAGCGCCTGCAATCCGTGCGCGATCCGCGCCTTGTCGCATTGCGCGCTCGCGGCGCCGAATTCCCACGAGGCCGGCACCAGCGCGCACACCGATGGCCGCCGGTCGTGGATGGTGCAGCGCGAGTAACGGCCGATGTCCGCATCCAGCGCGATGCAGCGCGGCTGCGCCTGCGAGGTGCCGCGCATGACGCGTTCGTGGGTGCGCAGCGGTTCGGTGAGTTCGAACGGCACCACGCCGCCCAGTGCGGGGTCGGCCTCCGACCAGTGGAAGCTGACCCGGAAGAAGGCGCAGCAGGCGCCGCAGGTGAGGCAGGGGTGTTCGACGGGCATGGCGCGCATTGTCGGCGACAATGGCGGCATGAGCGAACCCTGCAACATCGCGGCCGCATTGCCCCGTCTTGCCCGCGAGCGTCCCGACCAGGTGGCGATGCGCTGCCCCGGCCGCAATGGCGCGTACGAGGTCGAATTGACGTATGCGCAACTGGACGCGCGCAGCGACGCCATCGCCGCCGGCCTGGCCAGGCGCGGCATCGTCCGCGGCACCCGCGCGGTGGTGATGGTGCGGCCGACGCCCGAGTTTTTCCTGCTGATGTTTGCCCTGTTCAAGGCCGGCGCGGTGCCGGTGCTGGTCGATCCCGGCATCGACCGGCGCGCGCTGAAGCAATGCCTGGACGAAGCGCAACCGGAGGCGTTCATCGGCATCCCGTTGGCGCTGCTGGCGAAGGCGCTGCTGGGTTGGGCGAAGTCGGCGCGCGTGCGCATCACCACCGGCAGGCGTGCATGGCTGGCCGACGCGACGCTGGGCGATGTCGAGCGCGACGGCGCGGGCACGCTTTTCGAAGCGGGCGGCCCGCAGCTGGCCGACACCCGACCGGACGATGTTGCGGCATTGCTGTTCACCAGCGGCAGCACCGGCGTGCCGAAGGGCGTGGTGTACCGGCATCGGCATTTCATCGCGCAGATCGCGATGCTGGGCGACGCGTTCGGGATCGAGGCCGGCGGCATCGACCTGCCGACCTTCCCGCCGTTCGCGCTGTTCGATCCCGCACTCGGCCTGACCTCGATCATCCCGGACATGGATCCCACGCGACCGGCCAAGGCGGATCCGCGCAAGCTGCATGCGGCGATCAAGCGTTTCGGCATCACCCAATTGTTCGGTTCGCCGGCATTGATGCGCGTGCTCGCGGAACATGGCGAACCGCTGCCCACGGTGAAGCGGGTGACCAGTGCCGGCGCGCCGGTGCCGCCCGAAGTCGTGTCGAAGATGCTCGAACTGCTGCCGCCCGATGCGCAGTTGTGGACGCCCTACGGCGCCACCGAATGCCTGCCGGTCGCCGTCATCGAAGGCCGCGAGCTGCTGACCCTGCGCGAACGCACCGAAAGCGGCAGCGGCACCTGCATCGGCCGGCCGGTGCCGCCGAACGACGTGCGCATCATCGCCATCGACGACGAGCCGATCGCCGATTGGTGGCAGGCGACCCTGGTGCCCGATGGCGTGGTCGGGGAAATCACGGTGGCCGGGCCCAGCGCCACCGATGCCTACTTCAACCGCGATGCGCAGACGCGGCTGGCGAAGATCCGCGAAGGCGACCGCATCGTGCATCGCATGGGCGATCTCGGCTGGTTCGATGGCGAGGGCCGGTTGTGGTTCTGCGGGCGCAAGTCGCAGCGGGTGGTGGTCGACGCCGTCACCACGCTGTGCACGGAACAGGTCGAGCCGGTGTTCAACGCCCATCCCGACGTGGCGCGCAGCGCGCTGGTCGGGGTTGGGCCGAAGGGCGCGCAGCGGCCGGTGCTGTGCGTGGAACTGCGTCCCGGTGCGGGCAGGCGGGAATGGCCGCGCATCCAGCGGGAATTGCGGCGCATGGCCGATGGCCTGGTGCATACCGCCAAGGTCGACGCCTTCCTGCACTATCCGAAGCCATTTCCGGTCGATATCCGCCACAACGCCAAGATCGGCCGCGAGAAGCTCGCGGCATGGGCGGCCACCCAAGCCCTCGAGGACAGCGCATGAAGATTCTGGTGACCGGCGGCGGCGGTTTCCTCGGGCAGGCCTTGTGCCGCGGGCTGGTCGCGCGCGGGCATGACGTCGCCAGTTTCAATCGCGGCCATTACCCGGCGCTCGATGCCATCAGCGTGAAGCAGATCGCGGGCGATCTTGCCGACCGCGACGCGGTGATGGCGGCATTCGCGGGCGGTTTCGACGCGGTGTTCCACAACGCCGCGAAAGCCGGCGCCTGGGGCAGCTACGACAGTTATCACCAGGCCAACGTGGTCGGCACGCAGAACGTGCTGGAGGCCTGCCGCGCACACGGCATCGGCAGGCTGGTCTACACCTCCACGCCCAGCGTCACCCATCGCGCGACCCATCCGGTCGAAGGCGGCACCGCCGAGACCGTGCCCTACGGCGAACACTTCCAGGCACCGTACGCGACCACCAAGGCCATCGCCGAGAAAGCGGTGCTGGCGGCCAACGATGCCAGCCTCGCGACCGTCGCCTTGCGCCCGCGCCTGATCTGGGGCCCGGGCGACAACCAAATCCTGCCGCGTTTGGTCGAACGCGCGAAGGCCGGGCGCCTGCGCATCGTCGGCAGCGGCGGCAACAAGGTCGACACCACCTTCATCGACAATGCCGCGCAGGCGCATTTCGATGCCTTCGATCATCTCGCCCCGGGCGCGGCCTGCGCGGGCAAGGCCTACTTCATCAGCAACGGCGAGCCGTGGCCGATGCGCGACGTGCTCAACGGCCTGTTGCGCGCAGCGGGCGCCCCGGAAGTGCACAAGCACCTGCCGTTCCGCGTGGCCTACGCCGTCGGCGTGGTGTGCGAAGGCCTGTGGTCGGTGCTGCCGCTGCAGGGCGAGCCGCCGATGACGCGCTTCCTGGCCGAACAGCTCAGCACCAGCCATTGGTATTCGATGGCGCCGGCCACGCGCGATTTCGGGTACGTGCCGAAGGTGACGATGGCGGAAGGGTTGGAGCGCTTGCGGGCGTCGTTTCATCGCTGACGCACCGTCTCGGTTGGCGGGCATGCGCAGCCGCTCCATCCAGTCATCCACGACTGAGTCGCGGGCGCGGGCCATCCATGGCCCGCTCTGCGCACGCCCGCCAACCGAGACGGCGCTCCCGATCACTGTCGCGAGACGAAGCCCATACAATGCCCGCATGACCGAAGCGCCCTTCAACTGGAAGCAACCCGCCGGCAAGGCGCTGGAAATCGCGCTCAACCGCGCGCTGGCGCTGGACGAGGAAACGCGCGCGGCATTGAAGGCGCTGGATGGCCAATGCGTCGCGGTCACGCTCACCTCGCCGCCGCTGGCCGTGCAGGTGCGCGTCGAGGGCGATGCCCTGCGCGTCGGTCCGCTGGATGCCGAGCGCGAGCCCGACCTCGGCGTGCGCAGCACGCTGATGGGATTGCTGGGGCAGTTGCCGATGTTCCGCCGCGACGACGCGCCGCCGATCGGCAAGCTGCGCATCGAAGGCGATGCCGAACTCGCGCGCCGCCTGCAGCAATTGGCGAAGAATTTCGATCCCGACTGGCAACTGCCGTTCGTGCGCGTGTTCGGCGACATCGCCGGCGTGCAGATCGCCAAGGCGCTGGCCGCGGGGTTGAAGCAGGCGCAGGTCGCCGGCAGGAACCTCGCCGAAACCGCCGCCGAATACGTGACCGAGGAAAGCCGCGACGTGGTGCCGCGCGCCGAGCTCGATGCCTTCCACGACGACGTGGACGCATTGCGCGACGACGTCGAGCGCATCGCCGCGAAGATCGCGCGCCTGCAGCGTGCGCGCGGAGCGTCCGCATGAAGTCCGCCTTGCGCGCGATGCGGATCGGCCGGGTGCTGCTGCGCTATCGGCTCGACGACCTGCTCGACGGCACGCCGGCCGAGCGCTGGCTGAAGCTGATGCGCCCGTTCGTGCCGAAGGCACCGGCGCAGATCGCGGCGCTGCCGCGTGGCGCGCGCCTGCGTTTGGCGTTGCAGGACCTCGGGCCGATCTTCGTCAAGTTCGGGCAGATCCTCTCCACCCGCCGCGACCTGGTACCGCCGGACATCGCCGAAGAGCTGACCCACCTGCAGGATCGGGTCGCGCCGTTCGACGGCGAACAGGCGCGCGCGCTGGTGGAGCAGGCGCTGGGCCGCAGCGTGGGCGACGCCTACGAGAGCTTCGACACCACGCCACTGGCCTCGGCCTCGATCGCGCAGGTGCATGCGGCCACCTTGCCGGGCGGACGCGAGGTGGTGGTCAAGGTGCTGCGTCCCGGCATCGACCAGCAGATCGCCGCCGACATCGCCCTGCTGAAGAGCGTGGCCGGCATCGTCGAGCGCACCCATCCCAGCGCCGACAAGATCCGCCCGCGCGAGATCGTGGCCGAGATCGAGAACACCCTGGCCGCCGAACTCGACCTGCAGCGCGAGGCCGGCAACGCCTCGCTGCTGCGCCGCAACTGGATCGATTCGCCGGACCTGTACGTGCCGGAAGTGATCTGGTCGCACACCGCCGAGCGCGCGATGACGCTGGAGCGCGTGCGCGGCATCCCGTCCGACGACATCGCCAAGCTGGACGAGGCCGGCATCGACCGCAAGCGGCTGGCGGCCAAGGGCGTGCGCCTGTTCTACCAGCAGGTGTTCCGCGACAATTTCTTCCATGCCGATGCGCACGCCGGCAACATCTGGGTGGACGCCACGCGCAAGGAAAACCCGCGCTTCATCGCGCTGGATTTCGGGATCATGGGCCAGCTGTCGAGCGAGGATCAGTACTACCTCGCCGAGAATTTCATGGCGATCTTCAACCGCGATTACCGTCGCATCGCCGAACTGCACGTGCAGGCCGGCTGGATGCCGGCGCATATCCGCATCGACGAACTGGAAGCGGCGGCGCGCGCGGTCTGCGAGCCGTACTTCACCCGCCCGCTGAGCGAGATCTCGCTGGCCGAGGTGCTGGTCAAGCTGTTCCGCACCGCGCAGCGCTACGAGCTCACGTTGCAACCGCAGCTGATCCTGCTGCAGAAGACCCTGCTCAACATCGAGGGCGTGGGCCGCCAGCTGGATCCGAAAATCGATATCTGGGCGGTGGCGAAACCCGTCCTCGAAACGATCCTCATCGAGCGCTACAGCCCGCAACGACTGGCCGGCGAATTCCGCAAGCGGCTGCCGGAAATGGTGACGCGCGCGCCGGAAATGCCGCGCCTGCTGCATGCCTGGCTGCAGCAGCAGGTCGAGGGCAAGCACGAGTTGCGCATGCGCTCGCAGGACATCCGCGAGTTGAACCAGACCCTGCACGCGCTGCAGCGGCGCACGGTGTCGGCGATCCTCGGCACCGGCCTGCTGATCGTGGCGGCGCTGATGTATGCGCTGGATGCGGGTGGGCCGAAATTGCTGCAACTGCCGGTCTCGACCTGGATCGCCGGCCTCGGCGGCTTGTGGGCCTTGCTGGCGGCGTGGCCGCGGCGCTAGCGAGTTCTGCCGCGCTGCGGGCAGGCGTATCCTCCGGGCTCCCTTCGCGAGGATCCTCCATGACCACCAAGGCCTACGGCGCGCACGCCGCCGACCAACCCGTCGTCGCCCTCGACATCGAGCGCCGCGCGCCCGGGCCGCGCGACGTGCAGATCGACATCGCCTATTGCGGCATCTGCCATTCCGACCTGCACACGGTGCGCTCGGAATGGCCGGGCACGCTGTACCCCTGCGTGCCCGGCCACGAGATCGTCGGCCACGTGAGCGCGGTCGGCGGCGAGGTGCACGGCTTCAAGGTCGGCGACACCGTCGGCGTCGGCTGCCTGGTCGGCAGTTGCAAGCACTGCGCGTCCTGCGACGAGGGCCTGGAGCAGTACTGCACGAATGGTTTCGTCGGCACCTACAACGGGCCGACCGCGGACGCGCCCGGGCACACGCTGGGCGGCTATTCGCAACAGATCGTGGTCGACCAGGACTTCGTCCTGCACATCCGCCATCCGCAGGAACAACTGGCGGCGGTCGCGCCGCTGCTGTGCGCCGGCATCACCACCTATTCGCCGCTGCGGCACTGGAACGCCGGGCCGGGCAAGAAGGTCGGCATCGTCGGCATCGGCGGGCTGGGCCACATGGGCATCAAGATCGCGCATGCGATGGGTGCGCACGTGGTGGCGTTCACCACCAGCGAATCCAAGCGCGCCGAAGCGCACAAGCTCGGTGCCGACGAGGTGGTGATCTCGAAGGATCCTGCGCAGATGCAGGCGCATGCCGGCAGCTTCGACTTCATCCTCAACACGGTGGCCGCGCCGCACGTGCTGGATGCGTTCACCGCGTTGCTCAAGCGCGACGGCACCCTGTGCCTGGTCGGCGCGCCGGCATCGCCGCACCCGAGCCCGAGCGTGATGGGGCTGATCTTCGGCCGCAAGGCGATCGCGGGCTCCTTGATCGGCGGCATCGCCGAGACCCAGGAGATGCTGGATTTCTGCGCCGAGCACGGCATCGTGTCCGACATCGAGATGATCGATGCGCAAGAGATCGAAACCGCCTACGAACGCATGCTCAGGAGCGACGTGAAGTACCGCTTCGTGATCGATACCGCGTCGATGTGAGCAGCAGCAAGAAGCCCGGGAATTCCCGGGCTTCCTGATGGCAGCAGACGGATCCGGGGTTACTTCGCCGGCGGTGGCGTCGCTGTCTTCGCGGCATTGGCAAAGTCGCCGGCCTCGAACACCGACAGCTGCTCCGGCTTGAGGAACTTGCGGATCGCGGCATTCACCTGTTCAACGGTCAGCGACTTCAGCTTTGCGTCGAACTCGGCGCGACGCAGCATCGGGCGGCCGAGGAAGGCGTCGGAATTGAGCATGCCGGCCACCGCACCGTCGCTGGCGCGCGACTGCTCGCGCTGGGTCAGCATGCCGCTGACCGCATCCTTGAGCTCGGCTTCGGTCACGCCGTCCTTGACGAAGCGCGCCAGTTCCTCGCGCACCGCGGCCTCGAGCTTCGCCGCGTTCTGCGGCGCGGCGATCGCCTGGATGCCGAAGCTGCCGGCATCGTCCTTGCCATCCGGGCTGGAATCCGCGCTGATGCCGCTGCCGATGCCGTAGCTCAGGCCGTCCTTCTGCCGCACGCGGTCGCCCAGGCGCGACTTCAGGCCGCTGCCGCCGAAGATGTTGTTGGCGACCAGCAACGCGGCGTAATCGGCATCGTCGTCATTGAGCGGCAGGTTCTGGCGGGCGATGAACACCGCGCTGGACTTGTCCGGGGTCTCGAAGCGTTCCTTGCGCGCGGCTACCGCGTTGTACTGCGTGTGGATCGGTGCGTAGGCGACGCCCGGCTTCCAGTCGGCGAACAGCTTCTGCAGCAGCGGCTTGACCTGCTCCGGATCGAAGTCGCCGACGATGGCGATCTGCCCGTTGCTGGTGCCGTAGGCGGCGCGATGCCAGGCGCGCAGCTCGTCGAGCTTGAGCGCCTTGAGCTCGGCCAGCTGTTCGTCGGGCGTGCGGTAGCGCAGCGGGTGGTCGGCCGGCCACGGATCGAAGGCCTTGGCCATCGCGTTGCCGGCGATCGCGCCGGGTTCCTTGCGCTGCGCCTCCATGCCGGTGATCGCCTGCAGGCGCAGTTGCTCGAACTCGCTGTCCGGGAACGCCGGGTTGCGCAGGATGTCGGCGGCCAGCGTCAATGCCTCGGCCAGTTCGCCACGGCGGGTCTGCAGGGCGATGCCGGCGCCCTGGCCGCCGCCGCTGACGCTGGCCTCGGTCTTGAGCGCTTCGAAGCGTTTGTCGATCTGCTCGCGGGTCATGGTCTTGCTGCCGCGCATGAGCATGGTGCCGGCGAAACCGGGGGCGGCCGACGGGTTGCGGCGCAGCGCGTCGGCATCGGCGAAGCGGAAATCGGCGTTCACCACCACCGTGCCGCCGCGGGTCTTCTTCGGCAGCAGCGAGACCGTGAGCGAATCGCCGATGGTGTAGGTCTGGGTGCGCGCGGCGATGTTCGCGGGAGTGGCGACGAAGGCTTCGCCGGCCTCCACCGCGGCGCGGCCGGTGTAGCCATCGACCAGCGATGCGACCGATGGCGCATCGCCGATGGTCGCGCGCACCGCGTTGTCGGTGGGGATGAAGCGCGCCAGCGTGCGGTTGCTGGGGATCAGGTAGGTCTTCGCCACGCGGTTGACGTCGTCCAGCGTGACCTTGGCCATCGCGTCGCGCAGCACGAACCACAGGCGCCAGTCGCCGGCGGCCACGTATTCGGACAGGGCCATGCCGACCGCGTTGACGTCGTTGAAGGCGAGTTCGTAGCCGTTGCCGATGCGCTGCTCGGCATCGGCCAGTTCCTGCGCGGTGATGGGTTGCGCGGCGACATCCTCGACCTGTTCCAGCAGTTCGGCTTCGGCCTTGGCGGCATCGCCGTCCTTCGGCACCGCGACCACCGCGCCGAAGGTGCCGGGATCGTGCGAGGCGCCCGCGCCCGCGCCGGCGAACGCGGCCAGCCTGGATTCCACCAGCGCCTTGTGCAGGCGGCCGCCCGGCGCGTGGCCGAGGATGTTGCCCAGCACCATCAGCGCCGGGGTATCGGGATGGGTGGCCGCGGGCATGTGCCAGGCCACGCTGGTGATGCGGATGTCGCCGCTGCGGCGCACGTTGACCTCGCGTTCGCCGTCCTGCACCGGTTCCACCGTGTAGGCGACGGGCAATGCGCGCGCCGGCTTCTTCAACGGGCCGAACTTGGCGGCGATGTCGGCCAGCAGCCTGGCCGGATCGAAGCGTCCGGCGAGGATCAGCACCGCATTGTCCGGCTGGTACCAGGTCTGGTAGAAGGCCTGCAGGCGCTCGATCGGCACGTGCTCGACGTCGCTGCGCGCGCCGATGGTGGTGTTGCCGTAGTTGTGCCAGAGGTAGGCGGTGGAGCGCAGGCGTTCGCCGAGCACGCTGCCGGGGTTGTTCTCGTTGCGCTCCAGCTCGTTGCGGACCACGGTCATCTCGCTGTCCAGGTCCTTCTTCGCGATGTTCGAGCGCAGCATGCGGTCGGCTTCCAGGCCGAGGACGTAGTCCAGCGTCGCATCGTTGGCCGGGAAGCTGCTGAAGTAGTTGGTGCGGTCCAGCGAGGTGCTGGCGTTGAAGCCGACGCCGCGCTTCTTCAGTTCGCCGGGGATGTCCGTATGGGTGGGCGTGCCCTTGAACAGCAGGTGCTCCAGCAGGTGGGCCATGCCGGTCTCGCCGTAGTTCTCGTGCACCGAGCCGACCAGGTAGGTCAGGTTGACGGTGACCGTGGGCTTGCTGGCGTCGGGGAACAGCAGCACGCGCAGGCCGTTGCCCAGGCGGTATTCGCAGATGCCTTCCACGCAGGCACCCGCTGTGATGCCCTTGGGCGGCGTGACGCCGTCGGCGAAGGCGGCGGCGGGCAGGGCGAGCAGGCAGGCGAGGGCGAGGCTGTGCAAACGCGGATGTTTCATGGATTCCGTTCCGGTGCGGGACAATGGCGCGAATTCTAGCGAAGCGCCCCGATCCGCCGATGTCCGATTCGTCATCCCTGCCGGTGCTGTACCACGACGACGCGCTTGCGGTGGTCGACAAGCCCGCCGGCCTGATGGTCCACGACAGCGCGCTGGCGCGTGGCGAAACCGATTTCGCCGCGGACCGGCTGCGCGAGCAGTTCGGCAAGCCGATCTTCCTCGTGCATCGACTCGATCGCGCCACCAGCGGCTGCCTGCTGCTGGCCTTCGACCGCGAGACCGCGTCCGCGCTGGGCAAGGTGCTGATGTCGCGCGAAGTCGAGAAAGACTATTGGGCGGTCTGTCGCGGCTGGCCGGCGGAGCGCGAGTTCCTGGTCGACCATCCGCTCGACGGCGGCCCCGGCAAGCCGGCGAAGAAGCCGGCGCAGACCGCGTTCGAAGTGCTGGCCACCTGCGAATTGCCGCTGCCGTCGTCCAGTTTCGAGACGTCGCGCTATGCGCTGCTGCGCGCATCGCCGCTGACCGGCCGGTTCCGCCAGATCCGCCGCCACCTCAAGCACGGCTTCCATCACCTGGTCGGCGACAGCAGCCATGGCGACGGCCGCCACAACCGCAATTTCCGCATGCTCGGCATCCATCGCATGCTGCTGCACGCGCGCCGGCTGGCGTTCGTGCACCCGCATTCGGGCGAGCGGGTCGAAGCCATGGCGTCGCCGGATGCGGAGTTCGCCAAGGCGCTGGCCCTGTTCGAGTCGAAGTAACATCGCCGCATGCTGCAGGTCGGAACCATCGCCATCGACGACGACGAACTGGTCGAGCGCTTCGTGCGCGCGTCCGGGCCGGGCGGGCAGAACGTCAACAAGGTCGCCACCGCGGTCGAGTTGCGCTTCGACGTGGCCGGCTCGCCCTCGCTGCCGGAGCCGGTGCGTGCGCGGTTGCTGGCCAGGCGCGACCGGCGCATGACCGCCGATGGCGTGCTGGTGCTCAATGCGCAGCGCTTCCGCACCCAGGAGCGCAACCGCCAGGACGCGCGCGAGCGGCTGGCGCACTTCATCGAGACCGGCCTGCATGCGCCGAAGCCGCGGATCGCCACCAAGCCCTCGCGCGGGGCCAGGGAGCGCCGCTTGGGCGAGAAACGCGGACGTGCGACGATCAAGCAGGGGCGCTCGGGGAAGGGCTGGGATTGAACGACGCAGGTCACGACGACGTGGTGCTGGCGCTGCCGCCGAACGCGCCGCGGATGCCGCGCAACCGCTTCATCGAATGGCTGGGCCGTTCGATCCTGCGCATGTTCGGCTGGCGCATGGTCGGCGCGTTCCCGGACATCCCCAAGGCGGTCGTCATCGCCGCGCCGCATTCGTCGAACTGGGACGGCTTGCTCGGCTTCGGCGCCAAGTTCGGCATGGGCGTGAAGTTGTCGATCCTCGGCAAGGATGCGTTGATCAGGATCCCGTTGCTCGGCCGGATCCTGCGCTGGCAGGGGGTGATCCCGGTCGATCGCAGCGCGCCGCATGGCGTGGTCGGGCAGGCCGCGCAGGCGATCCGCGACGCCGACCGCATGTGGTACGCGATCGCCCCGGAAGGCACCCGCAAGTGGGTGGAACGCTGGAAGCCGGGCTTCTGGCACATCGCCCGCAATGCCGCGGTGCCGGTGATCCCGGCGTACTTCGACTACGCCAACAAGGTGATCGGGATCGGCCCGCCGTTCGCGCTGAGCGACGACATGCACGCCGACATCGCCCGCATCCAGCGCTGGTACAAGCCGTTCAAGGGCCGCAACCACGACGTGATCCAGCCGAAGGATTGACCCGGCGAGCGGCGGCAGGCGCTGTCCGGCGATGCAAGAAAAAGCCCCGGCATGCCGGGGCTTCGCGCTTCCGTGTGCGGGGTGCTGCGTTTACAGCGGCTTGCCGCCGAACTTGTAGGTGAGCTGCACGTAATAGCTGCGGCCCATGCTGTCGAACCAGGCGGTGTCGTAGTACGGGTAGCTTTCCCAGGTCGCGTCCTTCGGCGGCATCTTGTCGAGCAGGTTGTTGACGGTCAGCGACACCCGGAAGTGGTCGTTGATGTCGTAGCGCGCGCTGCCGTTGAAGCGCCAGCTGGCCGGCGTCCACGCATCGTTGGCCCAGTTGGGCACGCGGCCGACGTAGTTGCCGAACAGGCTGGCGGCCCATGCCTCCTTCTCCCAGCTCGCGCCCAGGTTGCCCTTGACGCGCGGGATGGTGGCATCGGCGAAGCCGACGTCCAGCATGTCTTCGCTCGGGTCGCCCTGGCGCAGTTGCCGGTCGTGCCTGCGCACCCAGGTGTAGCTGCCGCTGAAGCGGAAATCGCCGGCGGCGGCGGTTTGCAGGCGGTAGTTGGCGGTGACGTCGACGCCCGAGGTCTTTTCGCTGGCGATGTTCATCGGCCCGAACAGCACGCTGGTGATGTCGCCATCGGCATCGCGGATCACCCGCGCCTTCATTTCGACGCACGTGGGCGAATTGCCATCGACCGTTTTTCCGTCGTCGGTCACGCCCAGGCGGCAATCGGCTTCGGTGGCGCGGATCCATTCGCGGTCCAGCACCTGCACCTGGTTCTTCACCTCGATCGCGTAGTAGTCCACCGCCAGGTCGAAGTTCGCGCTGGGCGACCACACGAAGCCGCCGGTGAACGACTTGCTGGTCTCCACGTCCAGCGCCATGTTGCCGGTGTAGACGTCGCGGGTGTTGATGTCCCAGGTGCCGTCGTTGTAGCAATCGTCGTCGCTGAAGCCCGCCGCGTCGGGGTCGGTGCGGCACTGGTAGTAGTCGGTGGAGATCTTGCGGTAGTAGTCGGTGCCGGCGAACAGGTAGTGCATGTCCGGCGCGCGGAAGCCGGTGCCGTAGGAGCTGCGCACCAGCAGGGTGTCAAGCGGACGCCATTCCAGGCCCAGGCTGTAGGTGAACTTGCCCGGGTTGCTGCTGCCGTAGCTGTAGCGGTCGTAACGGCCGGCCAGGCTCGCCTGCAGGCTGGACAGCAGCGGCATGCGCAACTCGCCGGCCGCGCTCCAGTGGTCGCGGTCGCCGCGGCCGTCGCCGTAGCGCGGGCCGAAGTAGGCGCTGTCGGTCAGCGCCAGCGGATCGGGATTGATGCGGTAGGACTGCCGGCCGTATTCGATCGCGCCGGCGAAGCCGACATCGCCCGCCGGCAGGGTGAACAGCGAGGTGGTGTCGGCGGTGAAGCTGAGGTTGTCGTTCTCGGCCTTGGGATGCCAGACCGACATCGTCGAGATCGACGCGAACTGCTCGGGCGTCAGCGGGGTGAACAGGCGCGCGTAATTCGGGTTGTAGATCGCGTAGCCGTCCTCGTCGTAGCCCAGGCGCGGGCCGAGGAAGAACGCGTTGGCGGCCGCGGCCAGGATGCGCGGCATCTTCACCTCGGCCTTGTACTGCGAATGGTTGTAGGCCGCTTCCCAGTTCCAGTCCTCGCCGAAGCCGCCCTTGAAGCCGGTGGTCAGCGCGAAGGTCTTCTCGGTGGTGGTGTTCATGCGGTTCTTCAGGCCGCCCACTTCCTCCGGGGTGAACTGCCGCTGCCACAGTTCGTAACGGCCGATGCCCTCGTTGTAGAAGATGCTGTCATCGACGTCGGTCGAGTTCGGGTCGTAGAACGCCCAGCCCATGTGGTCGCTGGCGATGTTGCCCCAGCTCGAGGTCAGGATGTTGCCGTTGGTGCCGGTCAGCAGCTCCACTTTCTGGTGGCCGATCTGGGTATCGGCGAACCACGACAGGTCGTCGTTGATGCGGAACTCGAACGAGCCGTAGGCGGTGGCGCCCTTGCGGCCGTTGGTGATGGTGCGATAGGCGATCGCGCGGTCGCTGCCGCAATAGGCGCGGCCGCGGGTGTCCGTGGCCAGCACCGTGGTGCCTTCGTTGAGGCCGGCCATCGCCGCGCAGCCGTCGGTCGGCGCGGTGCGGTTGCTCTGCGCGATCATGCGCGGCAACCGGCGGCGCGCGGTGGGTGCGTCGAGGGTCGAATCCTGGATCTCGCGGTCGGTGCCCCACAGCGGATCCTTGTCGATCAGCTCCAGGCCGACGATGCCGCTGAAATCGCCGCGTTCGAAGCCGCCGGTCAGGTTCAGGTTGTGGGAGGCGCCGCCGCCGCGCTCGGTATCGCCGTAGCGATAGTCGATGGTGATGCCGTCCGTGGATTTCTTCAGGATGAAGTTGATCACGCCGGCCATCGCGTCCGATCCGTACACCGCCGAGGCGCTGCCGGTGAGGATTTCCACGCGGTCGATCATCCCCAGCGGGATGTTGCCGATGTCGGTGAAGTTGCTGCGGCTGTTGAGCGGCAGCGGGAAGTCGGCGACGCGGCGGCCGTTGACCAGCACCAGGGTGTGGTTGGGCCCGAGGCCGCGCAGGTCGACCGCCTGCGCGCCCGGGGTGGACTGCGCGTTGGTGGTGTTCTGCTGGCCGTAGGTGTAGCCGTTGTTCTGGCTGAGCGACTTCAGCACGTCGGGCACGCTGGTGAGGCCGGCGGCCTTGATGTTCTCGGCGGTGACGATGGTGATCGGCGCCGGGCCTTCCACCTGCGCGCGCGGGATGCGCGAGCCGGTGACCTGCACGGTTTCGATGTCGGTGATTGGTGCGTCGGTCGCGGCCTGCGGCGTGGACTGCTGCGCGGCGCGCGGCCGGGCCGGCGCGGGCCTGGCCGGGGCCTGGGCCGCCTGCGGCACCACCAGCACCGCGCCGGAGTCGTCCCGCTGCGCATGGAAACCGCTGCCCTTGAGCAGCGCGTCGAGCGCCTGCGGCGATGCGGTCTGCCCCTGCACGCCGGCGCTGCGCGCGCCCTTCAACTGGTCGGCGCGATACACCAGCTGGGTGCCGGACTGGCGGGCATAGGTCTCCAGCGCGGTGGCGAGGTCGCCGGCGGGAACGTCGACGCGGCCGCCCTGCGCCTGCGCGGCGAGTGCGGCGGAACAGGCCAGGGACAGCAACAGGACGCGCAGCGGACGGGACGGCTTCATGCAAATTCCCCCAAGGCGCTCGATGCGGCGCCGTTACAGCTTCATGACGAACGAACCCGGCAAATCCCCCGCTGCCGCGGACGCCCTACCGCGAATGCAGGACGATGCGCGAGGCGTCGTACTCGGCGCGCAGCGGGAAGCCGCGCTCGAGCAGGCGGGCGAAGCCCTCGGCATTGTCCCAGCGGAAGCTGCCGCCGACCCGCAGCGCGCCGGCCGCGGGGTCGGCGACCACCAGCTTGCGCGCGTTGAAGCGGTTGAACTCGACCACCGCCTCGGCCAGCGTGGTATCGCGGAACGCCAGCGTGCCGTCGCGCCAATCCAGCATGCCCTCGGCATCGGCGATCGGCAGGCTGCGCACCAGCACGTCGCCGCCGCGCGCCAGCGCGATGCTGCCGGCGGGCAGCAGCGCCATCGGTTGCGGGCCTCGCCCGGTGCGCGTCGTCTCCAGCCGCACCGTGCCTTCGGTCACCACCACGCGCAGGTCGTTGCCGTCGCGGCGCACCGAGAAACGCGTGCCGACCGCGATCACCTGGCGATTGCCGGTGTCGACCACGAACGGACGCGTCGCGTCCTTCGCCACCTCGAAGATCGCCTCGCCGCGGCGCAGTTCGACCAGCCGCCGGTGGCGCGACAGTTGCACGTCGATGCGGCTGTCGCTGGACAGCACCGCGCGCGAGCCGTCCGCCAGCGGTGCGGCCTGCACCTGGCCCAGCGCGGCCTGGTAGCTGGCGGTGTCGACATGGGTATAGGTGCGCCAGCCCCAGCCGGCGAACAAGGCGCAGGCGGCGATCGACAGCACCGCGAACGCGGTCGCCGCCAGCGAACGCCCCACCGGGGGGCGCGGTGCGAGCTTCAGGTCGCGCAGGTCCGGTGCCAGCGCGATCGATGCGGCGCCCTGGGCTTGCGCGGGTTGCGCCCAATGCCCGCGCGGCGGCGGCCCCGGCTGTTTCCAGCCCGCGCCCAAGGCCTGCAAGCGTCCGCTTTCGTCCCAGGCCGCCTGCAGGCGCAGGAATGCGATGCGATGCGCGGTGTCCGCGTCCAGCCAGTCCGCGAGCGCGGCGTGATCGGCCTGCGACCACGCGCTGCCGTCGCGGCGTGCCAGCCAGTCGGCCGCGGTGTGCTCGATTTCAGTCCGCGTGCTGGCGTTCATCGTCGTCTTTCGCGGGCACGGAGTGGGCATCGCGGGCCATGCCATCGCCGCCATAGAGGCGGTCGGCGAGCAGGCGCATGCCCTTGGCGAGGTGCTTTTCCACGGTTTTTTCGCTGATGCCCATGCGCATGGCCACGTCCTTTTGCGACAGTTCCTCGACGCGGCGCAGCCATACCGCCTCGCGGCAGCGATCCGGCAGGCCATCGAAGGCGTCGGCCAGCCGGTGCAGCAATTGCCGCCCGCCGCACCAGCGTTCCGGCGACACGTCATCCACCAAGACGTGCGAAGGCTCGAAATCACCCATCGGCTCGATCGAGACCACCCGTGCGCGGCGCGCGCGATCGGCCATCAGGTTGCGCGCGGCGGCGAACAGGAACGCCTTCGGCTGCGCGGGGAATCCCTTCGCCGCGGCTTCGTAGACCCGCGCATAGATGTCCTGGCGCAGGTCCTGCGCTTCCTCGCGGTGCGGCCAGCTGCGCAGCAGGTAGCGCAGCAGGGCTTCCTCGTGGACGAGGATTTCCTCGGCGAACCACCTGTCCAGCGGCGAATGCATCGGGCGAAGATAGCCGAAAGCGGAGGCGATCCGGCAACCCGGCGGGGGAAATGCCTTCGCCATTCGTCATATCGAGTGGAATGCCGATGGCCGATCGAACGAGGATGACGATGAAGCGACGCGCGTACTGGTCGATGCTGCTGGTGGCCGCGATGGGGATTGCATCCACGGCTGCGATGGCGGCCGATACCGGCCATTACCTGCTGGGCGACACCGCGGCGAAGACCCCGGGCAAGCCCGCGCCGGGCCTGCTGCTGATGGGCGGCGGCGACCGCAACTTCGATGCGCTGCGCTGGTTCATGAAGAAGGCCGGCAACGGCCACATCGTGGTGCTGCGCGCCTCGCAGGCGGGCGAGATCGGCGAGGAGTTCTTCAACGAAGTCGGCGGCATCCAGTCGGTCGAGACCTTCGTGTTCAACGACCGCGAAGCCGCCAGCGACCCGAAGGTCCTGGCCGCGCTCAAGCGCGCCGACGGCATCTTCATCGCCGGCGGCGACCAGTCGCGCTACGTGCGCTACTGGCGCGGCACGCCGGTGGCCGCGGCGCTGGACGCGCACGTGCGCGCCGGCAAGCCGCTCGGCGGTACCAGCGCCGGCCTGGCCATGCTCGGCGACTACCTGTACGGGGCGATGGACGGCGGCAGCCAGATCAGCCCGCGCGCGCTGGCCGATCCGCTGGGCGCGGAGAACACCATCGAAACCGATTTCCTGCACCTCGCCCTGCTCAAGGGCGTGGTCACCGATACCCATTTCAGCGAGCGCAACCGGTTGGGCCGGTTGATCGCCTTCGTCGCCAAGGCCGAATCGATGGCGGGCAAGCCGCTGATCGGTTTGGGCGTCGACGAAGACGCCGCGGTCGCGGTGGAAGGCGACGGCACGGCGCGCGTGTACGCGACCTCGCCGATGGCGGGCGCGACGGTGGTGCGCGGCGGTTTCGCAAAGCAGGTCGAAGACGAGGCCATGCAACTCGACCGAGTGGACACCGTTGGTGCCGGCCCGGATTCCGTCCTGCATCTGCCGGATGGACGCGTCGAGCGGCCGGTGTTCCAGCGCCACTATGCGGTGCGCGATGGCGTGCTGACCGCGCTGGACGCGCCACTGCTGGTGATCCATGGCGGTGCCGGCGTGGAGCCGGGCGACTTGAGCAAGGACGAGGAAGCCGCGGCGCGCGCTGCGCTGGAAGCCGCCTTGCGCGCCGGCCATGCGAAGCTGCAATCGGGCGGCTCGTCGGTGGATGCGGTGGCAGCCACGATCACCGTGCTGGAGGACGCGCCGCAGTTCAACGCCGGCCGTGGCGCGGTGTTCACCCACGACGGCCGCAACGAGCTCGACACCTCGCTCATGGACGGCGCCACCGGCAAGGCCGGCGCGGCGGCGGGCCTGTATCGGGTCAAGAACCCGATCACCCTGGCGCGGGCGATCATGGACAAGTCCAAGCACGTGATGATGGTCGGCGACGGCGCGGAGATGTTCGCCAAAGAACAGGGCATCGCGCTGGTCGATCCCGCGTACTTCCGCACCGAGAAGCGCTGGCGGCAGTTGCAGAAGGCGCTGGCGGAAGAGAAGAACGCGCAGGCAGCGAACACGCCGCTGGTGCTGCCGGGCAAGGCCTACTTCGGCACCGTCGGCGCGTTGGCGCTGGATGCGCAGGGACGCCTGGCCGCGGGCACCTCCACCGGCGGCATGACCAACAAGCGCTACGGCCGCGTCGGCGATTCGCCGATCATCGGCGCCGGCACCTGGGCCGATCAGCGTTGCGCGGTGTCCGGCACCGGCTGGGGCGAGTTCTACATCCGCGATGCCGCCGCGCACGAGATCTGCGCGCGGGTACGTCTGGCCGGGCAGAGCATCGACCGCGCCTCCGATGGCGTGATCAACCGCGACATCCCCAAGGCCGGCGGCGACGGCGGCGCGATCGCGCTGGATGCGCAGGGCGTGGCCGCGTTCCCGTTCAACACCGGCGGCATGTATCGCGGCTGGATCGGCGCCGACGGCGTGCCGCACGTGGCGATCTACAAGACCGATACGTTGCCGCTGCCGGCGTACTGAGCACGTACTCGGCGGGAAAGGCGGGTCAGAGTCGAGTTTCGTTTACGAAACTCGACTCTGACCCGCCTTTTTCTGACCCGCCTTTTTCTTCAGCGCTCGGAATGCCCGCTCTGGTCGTACTCGCGCGCGGCCAGCACTTCCGGCTTGATCAGCTCGACGAAGGCGCGTGCCTGCGCCGACAGGAACTTGCCCTTGCGCATCACGATCCCGTAGCTGCGCGATGGGAACCAGCGCGCCAATGAGCGCGCGGCGAGCCGCTGGCGGTCGGCCTCGGTCAGGCAGATCGCGGTGACGATGCTGATCCCCAGGCCCATCGCCACGTACTGCTTGATCACTTCCCAGCCGCCGACCTCCAGCGCCACCGTGTACGGCACCCGGTTCTGCTGGAACACCAGGTCGACCAGCCGGTAGGTGGTCAGGCGCTTCGGCGGCAGGATCAGGCCGTACGGCGACAGGTCCTCCAGCTTGAGCTCGCGCTTGTCCGCCAGCGGGTGGTCGGGCGGCATGATCAGCATCGGCTCGAAACGGTAGACCGGCGCGTAGCTGAGGTCGGCCGGGACATCCAGCATCGAGCCCACCGCCAGGTCGACCGCATCGTTGCGCAGCAGGTCCAGGCCGCTGGCGCCGGTCACGTTGTGCAGGCTCAGGCGCACGTCGGCATGGCGCTGGCGGAAGGCATCCACGATCCCGGGCAGCAGGTACAGGATGGTCGAGCTGCCGGCCGCCACGTTCAGTTCGCCCGCATCCAGCCCGCGCACCTGCTCGCGGAAGCTGGCCGCCAGTCCGTCCAGGCCTTCCACCAGCGGCCGCGCCATCTCGTACAGCAGCTCGCCTTCGCGGGTGGGGGTCAGGCGGCGACCGCTGCGTTCCAGCAGGCGCACGCCCAGTTCGCGTTCCAGCGCCTGCAGCTGCAGGGTCACCGCCGGCTGGCTGAGGTACAGCGCTTCCGCCGCCCGCGAGACGGAGCCCAGTCGTGCGACCTGGCAAAACGCCCGTAGGGGCTTCAGTCGCGAGCCCTTGTAGGCGAAGCGCAGGGCGCTGGGACCGCTTTCGGCCATTGATCCGATTACAGTATTTGGTAATCAAATAATACGCATTGATAAAACTGCTTTGTCAAATACCAGACGCTGGCGGATGGTTCGTTTCCCCACGGTGTTGTTCTGGAGTTGGCGATGTCGGCAGTGCTGCAAGAGGGCCCGAAGCCGGGCGAGCAAGGCGGAATCGAGGTCACCCGTGTCCTGCCGGGGCAGGAATCGCTGCTGACCCCGGCCGCGCTGGCCTTTCTGGCCGGCCTGCACCGCCGCTTCGAGGGCGAGCGTCGCGCCCGCCTGGCCGCCCGCGCAGTCCGCCAGGCCCAGTTCGATGCCGGCGCGCTGCCGGACTTCCGCGCCGACACCGCCGCCATCCGCAACGGCGACTGGCGGGTCGCGCCGATCCCGGCCGCCCTGCAGGACCGCCGCGTGGAGATCACCGGCCCGGTCGACCCGAAGATGGTGATCAACGCGCTGAACTCCGGCGCCAACTGCTACATGGCCGATTTCGAGGACAGCACCGCGCCGACCTGGGCCAACCTGCTGGAAGGCCAGCGCGCGCTGCGCAAGGCCGTGGCCGGGACGCTGGACTGGATGGCGCCGGACGGGTCGAAGCACTACACCCTGAAGCCGGACGCCGAGCAGGCGGTGCTGCTGGTGCGCCCGCGCGGCTGGCACCTGGAGGAGAAGCATGTGCTGGTCGATGGCGAGCGCATGTCCGCCTCGCTGTTCGACCTCGGCCTGTTCTGTTTCCACAACGCCAAGGCGCTGGCGGCCAAGGACCGCGGCCCGTACTTCTACCTGCCCAAGCTGCAGGCGATGGAAGAGGCGGCGCTGTGGGATGCGGTGCTGTCGCAGGTCGAGCGCGAGCTGGGCCTGGCCCAGGGCCAGCTCAAGGCCACCGTGCTGATCGAGACCCTGCCGGCCGCGTTCGAGATGGACGAGATCCTGCACGCGCTGAAGGAGCGCATCGTCGGCCTCAACTGCGGGCGCTGGGACTACATCTTTTCCTACATCAAGACCTTCCGCCGCCACCGCGACCGCGTGCTGCCGGAGCGCGCGCAGGTCGGCATGACCCAGCCGTTCCTGAAGGCCTATTCGGAATTGCTGATCAAGACCTGCCACCGCCGCGGCGCGCATGCGATGGGCGGGATGGCCGCGCAGATCCCGATCTCGGGCGATGCCGAGGCCAACGAGGCTGCGCTCGCCCGCGTGCGCGCCGACAAGCTGCGCGAAGTCACCGCCGGCCACGACGGCACCTGGGTCGCGCATCCGGCGCTGATCCCGCTGGCCCGCGAACTCTTCGATGCGCACATGCCGGAAGCCAACCAGCGCCATGTGCTGCGCGAAGACGTGAGCGTGTCGCGCAATGATCTGATCAAGCCTTCGCTGGGCACCATCACCCGCGCCGGTTTCGAGGGCAACGTCGAGGTCTGCGTGCGTTACCTCGCGGCCTGGCTGGACGGCAACGGCTGCGTGCCGATCCACTGGCTGATGGAAGACGCGGCCACCGCCGAGATCGCCCGCACCCAGCTGTGGCAGTGGCTGCACTTCGCCGACGACGGCCGCGAACCCCTGCACCTCGATGACGGCACCCCGGTCGATTACGCCCTGCTGGAGCGCGCGCTGATCGGCCTGCCCAGCAAGTTCAGCGACCGCCTGCGCATGCCCGGCGCCAGCCGCATCAACGAGGCGATCGGGATGCTCGACCGCCTCACCCACGCCGACACGCTGGCCGATTTCCTCACCCTGCCGGCCTACGAACGCATCGATTGAGCGCGGCATCGAGCCGATTGCTTCCCGTTTCCACCGCACCGCCAACCCCACGAGAGAGCCCCATGAAGAACCACCTGCCGAGCGCCGAACAACTGAAGCTGGACTGGGCCAACAATCCGCGTTGGGCCGGAATCACCCGCCCGTATTCCGCGGAAGACGTGGTGCGCCTGCGCGGCACCGTGCACATCGAGCACTCCATCGCCCGCCTCGGCGCGGAGAAGCTGTGGAAGTCGCTGCACAGCGAGCCGTTCGTCAACGCGCTGGGCGCGATGACCGGCAACCAGGCCATGCAGCAGGTCAAGGCCGGCCTGAAGGCCATCTACCTGTCCGGCTGGCAGGTCGCCGCCGACGCCAACCTGGCCGGCGAGATGTATCCCGACCAGTCGCTGTACCCGGCCAACTCGGTGCCGCAGGTGGTCAAGCGCATCAACAACACCCTGCTGCGCGCCGACCAGGTGCAGCAAGCAGAGCGCAACGAACACAACCTGCACGAGAACACCATCGATTTCCTGCAGCCGATCGTGGCCGATGCCGAAGCCGGTTTCGGCGGCGTGCTCAACGCCTATGAACTGATGAAGGCGATGATCGAGGCCGGCGCCGCCGGCGTGCACTTCGAGGATCAGCTGGCCTCGGTGAAGAAGTGCGGCCACATGGGCGGCAAGGTGCTGGTGCCCACCCGCGAGGCGATCGAGAAGCTGACCGCCGCGCGCCTGGCCGCCGACGTGATGGGCGTGCCCACGCTGATCGTCGCCCGCACCGACGCCGAAGCCGCCGACCTGCTGACCTCCGACGTCGATGCCAACGACCGGCCGTTCGCCACCGGCGAGCGCACCGTCGAGGGCTTCTACAAGACCCGCAACGGCCTGGACCAGGCGATCAGCCGCGGCCTGGCCTATGCGCCCTACGCCGACCTGGTGTGGTGCGAGACCGGCAAGCCGGACCTGGAGTTCGCCCGCAAGTTCGCCGAGGCGATCCACGCCAAGTTCCCGGGCAAGCTGCTGGCCTACAACTGCTCGCCGAGCTTCAACTGGAAGAAGAACCTGGACGACGCCACCATCGCCAAGTTCCAGAAGGAGATCGCCAGCTACGGCTACAAGTTCCAGTTCATCACCCTGGCCGGTTTCCATGCGCTGAACTACGGCATGTTCGACCTGGCCCACGGCTATGCGCGCCGGCAGATGAGCGCCTTCGTCGAGCTGCAGGAGAAGGAGTTCGCCGCCGCCGAACGCGGCTTCACCGCGGTCAAGCACCAGCGCGAGGTCGGCACCGGCTACTTCGATGCGATCACCCAGACCATCCAGGGCGGGCAGAGCTCGACGGTGGCGCTGAAGGGTTCCACCGAGGAAGAGCAGTTCCACGGCGAACGCGCCGCAGCGTAAGGTTTTCACACCCGACGCAGGCCGGTTCCAGCGCCGGCCTGCGTTGACCTCCGTGGATCGGAGCCGATGCTATCCTGCGGATCTAATCGTCTCGGGGGGCGCGGGGTGGGAGAGGGCGTGGCCGCAATCGCACAGGACGTCGCCGGCACCCGCGATCCGGGCGATCCGCATTCGCCCGCCCTGACCGACGCCGAATACGCGCTGTTCGCGCAGGTCGCGCGGACCCGGCGGGTCGAAGCCGGCCAGTACCTGTTCCGTCGCGGCGACCTCGGCACCGCGATGTTCGTGATCGCCAGCGGCGCGGTCGACCTCGACTTCGGCGACGACCTGGTCGGCAAGCGCCTTGCCGCGCGCGAATTCCTGGGCGAACTCGGCCTGCTGATCGGCGACCATGCCCGCAGCGCCGATGCCACCGTGGCCGAATCCGGCGTGTTGCTGGAACTGGGCCGCGTGGAATTCGATGCGTTGGCTGCGCGCGACCCGCAACTGCTCACCCAGTTCCTGCGTCGCGCGATCATGCGCGTGGTGTTCAACGAACAGGCGCTGATCGCCCGCCTGCGCCGCCGCAACCAGGAATTGCAGTCCACCCTGGACACCTTGCGCGCCACCGCGCACCGGCTCAACCAGACCGAGGCGCTGACCCGCACCGACGAGCTCACCGGCCTGGCCAACCGCCGCGGCTTCGGCACCCACATCGAACAGCGCCGCCGCAACAGCACGCTGGCCGGGCTGAGCCTGATCCTGATCGACTGCGACCGCTTCAAGCACGTCAACGACACCCATGGCCACCTGGCCGGGGATCGCGTGCTGCAGAGCGTGGCCAACCTGCTGCGCGCCGTCGCCGGTCCGGAAGACATCGCCTGCCGGCTCGGCGGCGACGAATTCTGCCTGCTGGTGCATGGCGATCGCCGCGAAGACCTGGAACGCATGGCCGATTACATCCTGGCCAGCGCGCGCGCCCTGATGCGCATGCACAGCAACCCGCCGCAGATGACCACGCTCAGCCTGGGCGCATGCAGCCTGGGCCCGGGCCAGAACTGGGAACACTGGTACACCCAGGCGGACACCGCCCTGTACCGCGCCAAGCGGCTGGGCGGCGATCGCGTGGAGTGGCAGGACTGAGCCCGGGTCGATGAGCGCGATCACCGACATCCCGCAGGTCCGCACCCTGCTGCTCACCGACCTGGTCGACTCCACCGCCCTGGTCGAGCGCCTGGGCGACACCGTGGCGGCGACGCTGTTCCGCGCCCACGACCGCATCGTGCTGGAGCTGCAGCAACGCTGGCGCGGTCGCCTGATCGACCGCAGCGACGGCCTGTTGCTGATCTTCGAGCGCCCGATCGACGGCCTCGGCTTCGCCCTCGACTACGTGCGCGGCCTGCGCGACCTCGGACGCGAGCACAAGCAGACCCTGCAGGCGCGCGCCGGCCTGCACGTGGGCGAAGTGCTGGTGTGGGAGAACAGCGTCGATGCGGTGCGCCTGGGCGCCAAGTCGCTGGAAGTGGAGGGCCTGGCCAAGCCATTGGCCGGCCGCCTGATGGCGCTGGCGCGGCCCGGGCAGATCCTGCTGTCCGCCACCGCCGAGCCGCTGGCGCACCGCGCCGCCCGCGAACTGGGCGAACGCGGCGAGTTGCTGGTGTGGAAAAGCTACGGCCGCTGGCGTTTCAAGGGCGTGCCGGAAGCGCAGGAAATCTTCGAGGTCGGCGAACCGGGCCTGGCACCGCTGCGCATGCCCTCGCACACGCCCAAGGCCTGGCGCGACCTGCCGCTGTGGCGGCGGCCGGTGGCGTTGGCGGCGGAGACATTGCTGCTGGCCGGCCTTGCGCTCAGCGGCTGGTTCCTGACCCGGCCGCAACCGGCGATCGCCTTCACCGAGCGCGATTGGGTGGTGGTCGGCGACCTGCGCAACCTCACCGGCGACCCGCGCCTGGACGATTCGCTGGAGCAGGCCTTCCGGATCAGCCTGGAGCAGTCGCGCTACGTCAACGTGCTCAGCGACCTCAAGGTGCGCGAGACGCTGCAGCGCATGCAGAAGAAGGCCGACGCGCAGGTCGACCGTGCGGCGGGCTCGGAGATCGCCCTGCGCGATGGCGCGCGCGCGTTGCTGCTGCCCACCGTGGCCGAAGTAGGGGGCCGCCTGCGGGTCAGCGCGGAAGTCATCGACCCGCGCACCCAGACCACGGTATACGCGGTGACCGCGGACGGCAAGGGCATCGAATCCGCGCTGGGCTCGATCGACGACGTCACCGACCAGCTGCGCGAGAAGCTGGGCGAGGCGATGCAGAACGTGCAGAAGACCTCGGTGCCGCTGCCGAACGTGGCCACGCCGAGCCTGGATGCGCTGAAGGCGTTCGCGGTGGCGCGCAACATGGCCAGCACCACAGGCGACCGCGAACAGACGTTGGGCCTCTATCGCCGTGCGCTGCAACTGGATCCGCAGTTCGCGCTGGCGCATGCGGACATAGCGCGTTTCTACGCCTCAAATGGCGAAGTGGCTCGCTCGCTCGAGGAGTGGCGCAAGGCACTCGCGATCCCGCAGCGGCTGTCGCCGCAGGAGAAGCTCGGGATCGAATTGATGGTGATGCAGCACGACGGGCCCGATCAGTATTTCCGCAAGGCGGACCAGTACCTAGCGCTGTATCCCGACGATTACCGCACCATCGGCCGGCTAGCGACGAACACATGGCACCAGCGGAATGACTTCCGTGCCGCGGAAGCATTGGTGCGCCGCACGCTGGTGCCGCAATACGAGCGTGTCGCCCTCTCCCACGACACGGTGGGCACCTACCTGCTTGCGCAGGAGAAATACGATGCGGCGCTGATCGAGTACCGCAAGGCCAGGGACCTTGGGCTCTCGGCCTATGCGGAGTACTACGCGCGTGCTTTCGATGTGCGCGGCCAGCATGCCGAGGCGGACAAGGTGTACATGGCCAGCACCAGCGGCCGCGATGGTTGGAAGGGCGAGGCCGCGGTCGTCACCTGGCTCGACCGGGGCCAGCCGGCGGATGCCGCAAAGGCCGCACAGGCTTGGGCGTCGAAGGCGGATGCGGACGGCGATGCACTGGAATCGTTGCGTGCCCGTGCCGCGATTGCGAGCTTGGCCGTGCTGTCAGGCGAGGGCGATGCGTCGGCGGCAGTGCGCGACCTTCTTGCGGCGCTCGATGCGAAGGGCGCAGAAGCAGAGGCAATCTATCCGCCGGTCGCGGTCGAGTTGCGCTTGTACGCCGGCCTGCTGGCGGGGTCTCGCGACGATCGTGCTGGCGTGGACGCCGCCCTGCGTCGCACGCAGGACAGCGCGGTGGTCCGCGACTACCCGACGGTCGGGCAACTGCAGCAGGTGGTGCTGGCGGAGCAGGAGCGCCTCGCTGGCAAGCCGCAGGCCGCCATTGCCCGACTGTCGCCGCTGGCGAAGCGGGATACCGCCCTGGTGGCCGTGCATTGGGCGCTGATGCGCGCTGCGCAAGCCTCCGGCGACAAGCTCGCGGCCAAGGCGCAGGCCGAGTGGCTGGCCACCCATCGCGGCCGCGTGTTCGTCGAGGCGACGACGGCGGAAGTCCTGCGCTTCTTCAACATCGCGGTGTCCGGCGAAGCCATCAGGAACCGCGCGCGCACCGGCGGCTGAGCCGTCAAAACACGAACGCCCCGGCGATGCGCTGCCGGGGCGTTTGCCTGTGATGCCTGTGCTTGGGGTTAGAACCCTTCTTGCGCCGACAGTGCGCAGTCGTAGCCTTGGATCCCCACCATCAAGGCTTCGATCTTGCTTCGTTGCGCCTTGATCTGGGCCGGCGAAGCCAGCGTGGTGCCGGGCTTCAATGCGACGCAGGGCGCGGCGTCCGCATGGCCGAGCAGGCGCAAGGCATCCGCTGGCGCCTTCGCGAACAGGCTGCGGAAAGTCTCGTCGCTTTCCAGCTTGTCCAGCAGCAGCTTGGCGATACGCGGCGGCAATCCAGCCGGTGCTTCCTGATCCTGTGCCATGGTGTTCCCCCTGTTGATTGGAACGCGGACAATACCACCGTATCGGGACATTGCGGTGGTGCGACACATGTTGATCAGGCGCTGCGCCGTGGTGTGGCTGGAGCCACGCGAGATAGCGAACTTCCAGTTCGATGACCTGCTTGCGGGCGGAACCGGCATCGTCAGCCGGCTGGCGTGGTTCGCGCACGCACCGTACCTGTCGATGGCAGTGGAGGTCGATGCCGAGCACGTGCCGCTGCTGGGCGCGCTAGGACCGGTGGATTGGGTCGAGCGGGACATGCTGGATGCGCGCATCGGGCCCGATGCGGTGGACGGATTGCTCGAAGCGGGATTGCTGTTGGCGAAGCCGACCGGTGACGACGCGCCTGCCGACGAGGGCTTCCGCGCGATCGGCTGGCATGCGCCGGCCGCCGTGGCGCACATGGCCGCGCGCTGGGAAGGCATCGACGGTCCGCAAGGCATGGCCGAACAGGACGTGGATACGAACGAAGGATTGCTGCGCAATCACGGCGCGCCGCCGCCGCATGTGATCCCATCGCTGCAGCCCGATGCGGAGATCGGCTTGCCGCGCATCGAACGCGACGCGTTCGACGCCTTGCTCGACACCCGCGCGACCTGCCGCAACTTCGATACCGATGCGGTTGTTCCGCTGGCGACGTTTTCGCAACTGATGGCGCGCGTGTTCGGCGCGCGCGGCATCGGCCGCCCAGCGCCCGGCTTCGACGTGTACAAGCGCACCAGCCCGTCGGGCGGCTCGCTGCACCCGACCGACTGCTACCTGATCGTGCAGCGGGTGGAGGGCATCGCGCCAGGCCTGTACCGCTACCGCATCGATACACATGCGCTGGAACCGGTGACGCCACGCATCGAGGCACCGCAATCCGGCGATGTCGGTACGCGCGCGCTGGACGGCGCGCCTGCACGCGCATGGCGCAAGGAGGAGCTGCGCGCCTTCGCCAGAATCGCCGTAGCCGGGCAGGACTTCTTCGCCGATGCGCCGGTGTTGTGCGTGCTGGCGCCGCGCTTCCATCGCAATTTCTGGAAGTACCGCAACCATGCCAAGGCCTACCGCGTCTGCGTGCTCGACGTCGGCCACCTTTCGCAAACGCTGCAGCTGTGCGCGACGCAGGCCGGGCTTGGGCCGTTCGTGACCGGCGCGATCAACGAGGTCGACCTCGAGCGCGCGTTCGGCATGACCCCATATACGCAGAGTCCGTTGGCCGTCTGCGGCTTCGGCCAGCGCGCGGCGACGTTGGTGAAATCCGAATTCGATCCCAATCGACTGGTCTGGCCGCGCGACTGAGCGTGCGGCCAGGCCAGTCGACTCAGTTCCTGACCGCCGCCGTGTGCGTCTTCAACGCCTCGACCAGCCCGGGCACGCTGTCTGCGCCCGCGGGCGCGCCACGCTGGAGCCGGCAAAGCCGTGGCTTTTATCCGGGAACAGCGCATCGCACGGAATGAGTTCGACGTCGGCGATGCAGGCCGGTGCCGTTGCGGGTGCTCGGGCGTTCGCCGTGGCGTTGCCGGCGCCGCGGTCGCGGGGCGGCATGCATGCAGGCGGCGATGGAAGCGGCGATGGGCGTGCGGCGCAGCGCCATGGCGTCTCTCCATGGCGCCTCGACCGGAAAACGGGGAAACACGGAAGGACGGACAATCCCCGATCAGGCGGCGGCACGTTCGCGCCCGCGCTCCAGCCGCCGATAGCCGATCGCCTCGGTGAGGTGCGGGGTCTCGATGCTTTCGCAGCCGGCCAGGTCGGCGATGGTGCGCGCGACCCGCAGGATGCGGTGCAGCGAGCGCGCCGACAGCTGCAGGCTCTCGACGGCGCGTTCCAGCAGGGCGAAGTCGCGTCCGGCCAGCCTGCAGTGCGCATCGGTCTGGGCCTGGTCGAGGCGCGCGTTGGTGGTGCCGCAGCGCGCCTCCTGCAACCGGCGTGCGCGCAGCACGCGTGCGCGCACGACCGCGCTGGATTCGCCCGGGGCGGCGTCGTGGCGCAAGGCCGTCGCCGGGAGGCGCGGCACTTCCACGTGCAGGTCGATCCGTTCCAGCAGCGGTCCGGAGATGCGCGCGCGGTAACGGCGGATCGCCTCGTCGTTGCACAGGCAGCGGCCGGACGGATCGCCGGCCCAGCCGCAGGGGCAGGGATTCATCGCCGCGATCAACTGGAAGCGCGCCGGGAATTCGCATTGCCGCGCCGCGCGCGAGACGGTCACGCTGCCGGACTCCAGCGGCTCGCGCAGCACTTCCAGCGCATGCCGGCTCCACTCCGGGAGTTCGTCGAGGAACAGCACGCCATGGTGCGCCAGCGAGATCTCGCCGGGGCGCGGATCGGCGCCGCCGCCGACCAGGGCGACCGCGCTGGCGGTGTGGTGCGGGGCGCGGAACGGGCGTTGCCGCCAGTGCGCGAGATCCAGGCCGCGCCCGCTGGCGGAGGCGATGCTGGCCGCTTCCAGTGCCTCGGCTTGCGAGGGTTCCGGCAGGATCCCGCACAGCCGCGAGGCCAGCAGGGTCTTGCCGCTGCCGGGCGAGCCGGCGAACAGCAGGTGGTGCGATCCGGCCGCCGCGATCTCCAGTGCGCGCCGGGCCTGGACCTGCCCGCGCACGTCGGCGAGGTCCGCTTGCCGGGTTTCATGGCAGGGCAGCGCCTGCGCGAGCGGCAGTTCCTTGCGTGCGTCCAGCGCCGCGCAGACTTCCAGCAGGGTGCGCGCGGTGCGCACCTCCACGTTGCAAGCGAGCGCCGCCTCATGGCCGTTGGCGGGCGCCACCAGCAGCTTGCGCCCGGCCTGGCCCACCGCGATCGCGGCAGCGAGCACGCCGTCCACCGCGCGGATCTCGCCGGTGAGCGCGAGCTCGCCGAGGAATTCCCAGGCTTCCAGCCCGTCGGCCGACAGCTGCCCGCTGGCGGCGAGGATGCCCAGTGCGATGGCGAGGTCGTAACGGCCGCCGTCCTTCGGCAAATCGGCCGGCGCGAGGTTCACGGTGATGCGCCGCGCCGGGAATTCGAATTGCGCGCACTGGATCGCCGCGCGCACGCGATCCTTGGCTTCGCGCACCGCCGCTTCCGGGAGCCCGACGATGTTCATCGACGGCAATCCGCCGGCCAGGTGGACTTCGACGCGGACGTCGGGCGCGCGCACGCCGACCCGCGCACGGCTGTGCACGATCGCAAGACCCATGGCGGCGGCCGTCAGTGCTGCGGCGTGTCGCGGGCAGGCGTGGCCGGCGCGTCGCCGGCGAGCGCGGCGACATCGCGTTCCAGCGCTTCCAGTTTCTCGCGGGTGCGCGCCAGCACCGCGCGCTGCACCTCGAATTCCTCGCGGGTCACCAGGTCGAGCTTGCCGAGGCCGGCCTGCAGCACCGACTTGAAGTTCTGCTGCAGTTCCTCGCGCGTCTCCTCGGAGAGATGCCCGCGCAGGCCGGGCGGTACCAGGCCGCTGAGGCGGCGGGCGAGTTCGTCGAGTTGGGCGAGGTCGATGATCATGGCGTGTGGACTCATGGCGTGCTCCTGCGGGCTTGGTCGACGCCAGCATGCGCATCGCGCTGGGCGGTCGCCGTCGGTGCAGGCGGCGCCGCGCGGTGGGAAAACCCCGCATCGGCGCGGGCAGTATGCACGCCGGCGATGGAGGCGGGCTATGCTCGCGCCATCGAAACCGGAGTTGCGTCCATGAAAATGGTCATGGCGATCATCAAGCCGTTCAAGCTCGACGACGTGCGCGAGGCCTTGGCCGAGGCCGGCGTGGCCGGGATCACCGCCACCGAGGTCAAGGGCTTCGGCCGCCAGAAGGGCCATACCGAGTTGTACCGCGGCGCCGAATACGTGGTCGATTTCCTGCCCAAGATCAAGCTGGAAGTGGCGGTCACCGACGACCAGGTCGACGTGGTCAGCGAGGCGATCATCAAGGCCGCGGGCACCGGCAAGATCGGCGACGGCAAGATCTTCGTCTGGGATCTGGAGCGGGTGGAGCGGATCCGCACCGGCGAGCTGGACGGCGACGCGCTCTAGGCCGGCTAGCTCTCGACCCGATCGCGCCCTTGCTGCTTGGCGCGATACAGCGCGGCATCGGCGCGGTCGATCAATGCGTCGCAGCTGTCGCCGGACTTGCGCGCCTGCGCGGCGCCGATGCTGACGCTGACGGCGAGCGTCGGGTCGATGTCGTCGAAGCGCAGGCCGTGCGCGGCCTCGCGCAGGCGTCCCGCCACCAGCAACGCCTGTTCGAGGGTGGTGTCCGGGCAGACCACCACGAATTCCTCGCCGCCGATCCGCCCCAGGGGGTCGCGTCCGCGCAGTTGCGCCTGCCAGACCGCGGCGGTGGCGCGCAGCACCTTGTCGCCGGCGGCATGGCCATAGCGGTCGTTGATCGACTTGAAGTGGTCGAGGTCGAGCATCAACAGCGACAACGGCGTGCCGTTGCGGGCGGACGCGTCGAGCGCGCGCGCGGCCTCGCGTTCGATCCCGGGCCGGTTGGCGATGCCGGTGAGCGGGTCGAGCAGGGTCAGGTCGCGCAGGTGGCGCGACTTGCGCCATTGCCGCCATGCCAGCGAGGACAGCAGCGCGACGAACAGCGCCGCGAGGACGATGGCGAGCGATTGCCAGCGCCGCACCGCCTCGAGGGTGGCGACTTCCTGCTGCTTGCTGTCCGCTTCCGCGCGCAGTTGCCGGTTCTCGAAATCGCGGCGGCGGATCTCGTATTCGTATTCGAGCATGCGGCCCTGTTCCAGCCGCATCTTGCCTTGCAGTTTCAGTTGCAGGTCGGCATAGCGCTTGTAGTCGGACAAGGCGCTCGCGGTCCAGCCGAGCGCTTCCTGGCTGGCGGCCTGCGCCTTGTAGAGCATGGCCAGGTAGCGGTCGTTGCCGTTGCGCTCGATCAGCGGCAGCGCCTGCCGATACCGCTCCATCGCCGCGGTGTGCTGCCCCTGCCGTGCCAGCGCCTGGCCGGTCAGCATCAGCAGCATGTCGTCGTTCGAGGTGTCCCGGTCGGCGGCGAAACCCGCGCGCGCCTGCGCCAGCATCGCCAGCGCGCCGTCCGGATCGCCCAGGGCGATCTGCGCCTCCGCAAGGCCGAGCATCGCGGCGTTGCGGTTGTAGGCGTCGCCATGTTGGCGCGCCACGCGCTCCGCTTCGCGGAAGGTCGCGAACGCCTTGTCCTGCGAACCGGATTCGCCCTGCAGGAAGCCCAGCTGGATCAGGTAGGTCGCCACGCCTTCCCAGTCGTTCCTGTCCTGCATGCGCTGCAACGCGGCGCGGATCAGGCGCTCGGCCTGCTCGCTGTCGCCCATGCGCCGGTAGGCGACCGCCATGCTCAGCATCAGCGGCTCGACTTCGCGATCGATCCCGGCCTGCCGGTAGGCGGCGCGCGCGCGCTGGAAATCCAGCATCGCCTTGGCCTGTTCGCCCAGCAGCGAGAGCAGGTCGCCGCGCATCTCCAGCGCTTCGGCGAGCAGCTGCGGTTCCTGTCCTTCCTGCAGCAACGCGATCGCCTTCTCCACTTCGGGCAGGCCGCGCTGGGTGCCGCTGGTCAGCTGGATGTAGTTGGTGCGGCAGAGGATCGCCCGCGCCTCCGACGCCGGGTCGCGGGCGTCGCGGGCCAGCTTCAACGCCGTGTCCGAATACTCCAGGCCGCGTTCGATGTCCTTCCACTTGCTGCTGCCGCAGTAGACCGAGCGGAAGCGCACGTCGCGCGCCGGATCGTCCGCAGGCAGCAGCGCGCGCAAGCGTTCGAGGTCGGCGTCGTAGGCGTCGCTGCTGCTGTCCAGCGATTCCGGGCCGGTCACCTTGCGCAAGGTCGCGTCGAAGGCGGCGGCGCGGGTGCTGGTCGGCTCATCCGTGCCCGGATGCGGCGCCGCGAAGGCGCAGGCCAGCGCTGGCCATGCCAGCAGCATGGCCAACAGGCTTGCCTTCGATGAATGCGGTTGCGTGCGCACGTCCGTCCCGGTGCCGGATCAACCCGACACCCTATCCCCGCAACAGTACGCCTGCCGTGCGCGGTTTCTCAGTTCCCGCGGCAGGAAACGTTCTCAGCCCGCCAGCGCCGCCGCAACGAACGGCGGCAGCGCCTGCACGCCCTTGTGCAGGTCGGCGCTGTAGTAGGCGGTGGCGAAGCCCTTGCCGCGGACATCGGCCTCGCGGAAGCCGAAATCGGCGTTCGCGGCCTTCTTCGCCATCGTGCAGCTCCACCAGCCGGTCGGGTAGCAGGGCTGCGGGAACGGCAGGGTCTGGAAGCTGGCGAAGCCGGCCTTGCCCATCTCCGCGCGCATTTCCTTGATCAGGTCCAGCAGCACCAGCGGCGATTCGCTCTGCTGCACCAGGATGCCGTCGTCCTTCAGCGCGCGGTGGCAGTCCGCGAAGAACGCCTTGTTGAACAGGCCTTCGGCCGGGCCGACAGGATCGGTGGAATCGACGATCACGATGTCCACGCTGCCCGGTTCGCAGTTCGCCATGTAGGCCAGGCCGTCGTCGAACAGCAGCTCGGCGCGCGGGTCGTGGTTGGATTCGCACAGTTCGGGGAAATACTTCTCCGCCATGCGGGTGACCTGCTCGTCGATGTCGCACTGGGTGGCTTTCACGACGCCCGGGTGGCGCAACACTTCGCGCAGGGTGCCGCAGTCGCCGCCGCCGATGATCACCACGCGCTTCGGGTCGGCGTGGGTGAACAGCGCCGGGTGCGACATCATCTCGTGGTAGAGGAAGTTGTCGCGGGTGGTCAGCATCATCGCGCCGTCGATCAGCATGACGTTGCCCCAGTCGGTCGATTCGTAGATCTCGATGTGCTGGAACGGCGACTGCACCTCGTCCAGCTTGCGGGTCACGCGGAAGCCGATCGACGAACCGGCCTTGTCGAAGTTCTCGTGCAACCAGGTGGTCTCGGTCATCGCGGCGGTTCCGTGCAAGCGTGGTGGGGCGCGGATTGTAGCGGAGCGGGGGTTACCGCCGTGACCGCGGGCTGAAGCGCCTGCGGCCCCCGCCGGCCGCAAGCCCTACAATGCGCGTCCTCCCTGGTTCCGCCGGTGCCGCGCAGATGTCCGATTGGTCGCTCGATCTTGCCCGCAAGACCTATTCGATCCCGCACTGGTCGGAAGGCTATTACGAGGTCGATGGCGGCGGACGCATCGCGGTGCGTCCCAAGGGCGCCGCCGGTCCCGCCGTGGCGCTGCCGGACGTGGTCGATACGGCCATGGCGCAGGGCGCCAAGCTGCCGATGCTGGTGCGTTTCCCGGACGTGTTGGGCGACCGCCTGGGCAAGCTGCAGGCCGCGTTCGCGCAGGCGCAGAAGGACTGGGACTACCCGGGCGGCTACACCGCGGTCTATCCGATCAAGGTCAACCAGCACCAGGGCGTGGCCGGTACCCTGGCATCGCACCATGGCGAGGGCTTTGGCCTGGAAGCCGGCAGCAAGCCGGAGCTGATGGCGGTGCTGGCGCTGAGCCGGCCCGGCGGCCTGATCGTCTGCAACGGCTACAAGGACCGCGAATACATCCGCCTGGCGCTGATCGGCCGCAAGCTGGGCCTGCAGACCTTCATCGTGATCGAGAAGCCCTCCGAGCTGAAGCTGGTGCTGGAGGAAGCGCAGGCCCTCGGCGTGCAGCCGGGCCTGGGCGTGCGCATGCGCCTGGCCAGCCTCGGCGCCGGCAAGTGGCAGAACAGCGGCGGCGACAAGGCCAAGTTCGGCCTCAACCCGCGCCAGCTGCTGGACCTGTGGAAGCGCCTGCGCGACGCCGGCATGGGCGACTGCCTGCAACTGCTGCATTTCCACATGGGCAGCCAGATTTCCAATGTGCGCGACATTGCCAACGGCATGCGCGAGGCCACCCGCTACTTCGTCGAGCTCAGCAAGCTTGGCGCGAAGATCACCCATGTGGATGTGGGCGGCGGCCTCGGCATCGATTACGAAGGCACGCGTTCGCGCAGTTACAACTCGGTCAACTACGGCATCCACCATTACGCGTCGAGCATCGTGCAACCGCTGGCGGAAGCCTGCGCGCGCGAGGAACTGACGCCGCCGCGCATCGTCACCGAATGCGGCCGCGCGATGACCGCGCACCATGCGGTGCTGGTCACCAACGTGTCGGAAGTGGAGAAGGCACCGGAAGGCCGCGTGCCCGACGTGCACGAGGACGAATCGCATCCGGTGCGGCAGTTGCGCGAACTGCACGACGAGATGGGCCAGCGCCCGGCGGTGGAAGTCTTCCACGAGGCCGCCTCCGCCCACGCCGAGGGCCTGTCGCTGTACGCGCTCGGCCAGATCGACCTCACCCAGCGCGCGCGCATCGACGACCTGTTCTACGCCATCGCCCACGCGGTGAAGGCGCGCCTGACCTACGACGAGAAGAGCCACCGCGACCTGCTCGACGAACTCAACGAGCGCCTGGTCGACAAGTACTTCGTCAACTTCAGCGTGTTCGAGTCGATGCCGGATGTGTGGGCGATCGACCAGGTGTTCCCGATCGTGCCGATCGAGCGCCTCGGCGAGCAGCCGACCCGCCGCGGCATCATCGCCGACCTGACCTGCGACTCCGACGGCAAGATCGACACCTACGTCGAGAACGAAGACCTCGACAGCTCGCTGCCGCTGCACGAGCTGCGCCCGGGCGAGCGTTACCGGCTCGGCTTCTTCCTGGTCGGCGCCTACCAGGAGATCCTCGGCGACATCCACAACCTGTTCGGCGACACCGACGCGATCGAGGTGAAGCTCAACGGCGACGGCTACGCGATCACCCAGCAGCGCCGCGGCGACACCACCGACGTGATGCTGGATTACGTGGGCTACAAGCTCGACGACCTGCGCCGCCGCTACAAGGCGCTGGTCGGCGCCGCCGACCTCGGCAAGGGCGAGGCCGAACGCCTCAACGAAGCGCTGGAACGCGGCCTGACCGCCTACACCTACCTCAGCGACGAACCGTTGGAGTGAGCGCTGGCGGGTTTCGCCGGCGTGCGCCACGGCGCCACCACTAGCAGCACGCCGACCAGGACTAGCAGGGCGCCAAGCAGGCGCATCCAGTCCACCGGCTTGGGCGCCTGCAACACGCCGAACTGGTCGAGCAGCAGCGAGGCGGTGACCTGGCCGAGCACCGCCAGGCAGATCATCCCGGCCGCGCCGATGCGCGGGACCAGCAGGGTGAAGCAGGCCACGTAGATCGCGCCGAACACGCCGCCGGCCCAGATCCATGCGGGCAATTTCAGGCTGCCCTGCAGTGCGATCGGGGTGCGGGTGGCGAGCAGGTACAGGCCCAGCATCAGCGTGCCGACCAGGAACGAGACGAAGGCCGCGACCACCGGCCCGCCGACATGCATGCCGAGCCGCGCGTTGACCAGGCCCTGCAGCGGCAGGATCGCGCCGATCAGCACCGCCACCAGCAACGCGCCGAAGATGTTCATGCGCCGAGGCCGTTCATGTGCCGCGGTACACCTGGAAGCCGGCGAACGATTGCCGGGTCGGCATCATCTCGAGGCGGTTGATGTTGAGATGCGGCGGAAGGGTGGCAATCCAGAAGATCGTGTCGGCGATGTCGCCGGCGGTCATCGGCTCGGCGCCCTTGTACAACGTGTCGGACGCGGCCTGGTCGCCGTGGGTGCGCACCAGGGTGAATTCGGTTTCGGCCATGCCCGGTTCCAGCGCGGTCACGCGCACGCCGGTGCCGTGCAGGTCGGCGCGCAGGCCCAGCGAGAACTGGCTGACGAAGGCCTTGCTGCCGCCGTAGGCATTGCCGCCGGCGTACGGATAGGTGGCCGCGGTGGAGCTGACGTTGACGATCGCGCCCTTGCGTTCGATCAACGTCGGCAGCAAGGCATGCGTGAGCGTCACCAGCGCGGTGACGTTGGTGTCGATCATGGTCTTCCAGTCAGACAGCAGCGCGTCCTGCGCGGGCTTCGTCCCCTGCGCCAGGCCGGCGTTGTTGACCAGCAGGTCGATGCCGCGGAAGCGTTCCGGCAAGGCATCCAGCGCGGCGCGCATCGCGGCTTCATCGCGGATGTCGAAGACGGCCGGATGCAGCGCATCGCCGAGTGCGTCGCGCAGGGCCTGCAGGCGCTCCGCGCGGCGGCCGGTGGCGATCACCTGCCAGCCGGCGTCGATGAATTTTTTCGCGGCGGCGCGGCCGAAGCCGGAGCTGGCGCCGGTGATGAGGGCGGTCTTGGTCATGCCGCCGATTGTAAGCGGCACTTTGTAAGCGGCACTGCGTCGCGCGCTGGCTCAGGGCTTCTTCGCCGGCTTGCGCGGCGCGGCGGGCGCTTTCTTCACGGCCGGCTTGTCGTCCGGCTTGGCTGCCGCCGGCTTGCGCTTGCGTCCGGTCGCGGCCTTGCCGCTGGTCTTCGCCTTGGTCGCGCGATGCTTCTCCAGCATGTCTTCGGCCAGCACCACGTCCTCGGACAGGATGCCGGCGGCCTTGGCGATGGCGATGCGGGCTTCGGCCTTGTTTTCGTCGGGATTGGCCAGCAGCAGTTCGCGGATGGCCTCGCGCAATGCGGCTTCGGCGTTGCGCTTGAGGTTGGCCTTCTCGCCGCGGCTGAGCAGGGCCATCAGCGCGTCGACGACGGGTTTGATCAGTGCGCTTTCGATCGCCATGCCGGTTTCCTCTGCAGGAAGCCAGTATGCCGCGCTGCCATCTCAGGCGCCGCGACGGGCGCTCAGTTGGTCTTGACCGCCATCGCCGGCAGGCCGCCGCCGGCCAGCTTGGACTTGGCCTCGGCCAGCTCGCTGGCGCTGCCGTACGGCCCCATGCGCACGCGGTATACGGTCTTGCCGCCGATCTGCGCCGATTCGACGCGCGCGTTCAAGCCCAGCATGGCGATTTTCGCCTTCACCGTTTCCGCGTCGCCGGAGGCGCCGAACGCGCCGGCCTGCAGGATGTAGCGCGCGTCGTTCGCGACCGTGGTGGCTGGCGCGGACGTCGTGGTTGCGGTCTCGGCCGGCTTGGTAGCGGCGGTGGTGCTGTTGTCGGCGACTGGCGCTTCCATGATCGGCTTCGGCAATGCAGCCGCGTCGTCGGTGCCGGTCGACGGCTTCGCCGCTTGCGCGGCACGCGCCTGCGCATCGGCTTCGGCCTTCGCGCTGGCGGCCAGTTCGGCATCGCTGACCGCGACTTCCTCGCCCGGCAGCAGGGTGTAGAAGTCGTACTGGGTGGCCTTCGGCTTGGCGGCGTCGGCCGGCGCATTGGTGGCGACGTCCGGCGCGATCGCGTCGGCGTTCTCGTCGACCGCCGCGGGCAGCGCATCCGGGTTCGGCTTGGGGCCGATGCGCAGGAAGCCGTCGCCATCGCCACTCTTCAGGAAGCGCGGCGCGATGAGCACCGCCAGCAGCGCGATGAGGATGCCGATCACCAGCCAGGCCCAGCCGGGCAGGCCGTTGGAACCGTTGCGTCGTGCCTGGGTCTTGCCGCGTCGTGCCGCCATCACATCTTCTCCGGGGCGCTGACGCCCAGCAAATCCAGTCCGTTGGCCAGCACCTGCCGCGTGGCCAGCGCCAAGGCGAGGCGTGCATCGCGCAGGCCGGCGTCGTCCACCAGCACCGGGCTGGCGTGGTACCAGCCGTGGAAGGCATTGGCCAGTTCGCGCAGGTATTGCGCGACCAGGTGTGGTTCCAGCGTGGTACCTGCGGCTTCGACGACTTCGGCGTAGCGCGACAACTCGCGCATCAGCTCCTGCGCCGGCGCGTCATCCAGCAGCTGCAGCGAGACATCGCCGTTCGCTGCATCGTGCGCGTAACCCTTTTCGCCGGCCTGGCGCAGCAGGCTGCAGACGCGGGCATGCGCGTATTGCACGTAGTAGACCGGGTTGTCGTTTGATTGCGAACGCGCCAGGTCGATGTCGAAAGTGAGCTGCGAATCCGGCTTGCGCGCGACCAGGAACCAGCGCACCGCGTCGGCGCTGGTTTCCTCGATCAGGTCGCGCAGGGTCAGGTAGGAACCGGCGCGCTTGGACAGTTTCACTTCCTCGCCGCCGCGCATCACCGTGACCATCTGGTGCAGCACGTAATCCGGGTAACCGGCGGGAATGCCGGCATCCAGCGCCTGCAGGCCGGCCTTCACCCGCTGCAGCGAGCCATGGTGGTCGGCGCCGAGCTCGGTCACCGCGCGCTGGTAGCCGCGCTGCCATTTGCTCAGGTGGTAGGCGACGTCCGGCACGAAGTAGGTGTACGTGCCGTCGGACTTGCGCATCACGCGGTCCTTGTCGTCGCCGAAGTCGGTGGTGCGCAGCCACAGCGCGCCGCCTTCCTCGTAGGTGTGGCCGTGGGCCACCAGCTCGCGCACGGTCTCTTCCACCTTGCCGTCGGCGTACAGCGACGATTCGAGGAAATAGCGGTCGAACGACACCCCGAACGCGGCGAGGTCGGCGTTCTGCTCGCGGCGCAAATACGCGACGGCGAACTTGCGGATGGCGTCGAGGTCGCCGGCATCGTCCTTGCCGGTGACCACATGGCCTTCGACTTCGATGCTGTCGCCGCGCAGGTAGCTGGCGGCGACATCGCCGATGTAGTCGCCGTTGTAGGCGTCGGCCGGCCAGGCGTCGTCGCCGGGCTTCAGGCCCTGCGCGCGCGCCTGCGTCGAACGCGCGAGGTTCTCGATCTGCACGCCGGCATCGTTGTAGTAGAACTCGCGCTTCACGTTCCAGCCGTTGGCGGCCATGACCCGGGCGATGCAGTCGCCGATCACCCCGGCGCGGCCATGGCCGACATGCAACGGGCCGGTCGGGTTCGCGGAGACGTATTCCACGCCGACGGTCTTGCCGGCGCCATTGCCGTTGCGGCCGAACGCGGCGCCGGCGGCATGGATGTCGCGCACCTGCTGCTGCCACGCGGCTGGGGCCAGGTGGAAATTGATGAAGCCGGGGCCGGCGATCTCGACCCTGGCGACCGCATCCGTGGCCGGCAGCGCGTCCAGCAACTGCTGCGCCAGCGCGCGCGGGTTGGACCTGGCCGCCTTGGCCAGCAGCATCGCCGCATTGGTGGAGAAATCGCCGTGCGCGCGTTCCTTCGGTCGCTCGATCACGAACTCGGGCGAGGGGAGGTCGGCGGGCAGGGTGCCGGCGGCACGCAGGGCGGTCAGGCCCTGTTCGATCAGGGCGCGGAGCTGGGTTTTCACGAAGGATCGGGCAGGCGGTTCAACGGTTGCGCATTGTACGCGAGGCGGCCTCCCGGCTTGCTGAAGCAGGCCTCACACCAGCCCGCGCGCTGCCATCGACACCGGCGCGCCGTCGCCGATCACGAAATGGTCGAGCAGGCGCACGTCGACCAGCGCCAGCGCCTGCTTCAGGCGCACGGTCACCGCGCGGTCGGCGGTGCTGGGTTCCGGATTGCCGCTGGGATGGTTGTGGCCGACGATCACCGCCGAGGCGCCCTGCGCCAGCGCGCGTTCGACCAGCACCCGCGGGTGCACCTCGGCGCCGTCGATGCTGCCCTGGAACAATTCCTCGAAACCGAGCGCGCGATGGCGCACGTCCAGGTACAGCGCGGCGAACACCTCGCGCGGCCGGCCGCGCAGGCGCTGGGCGAAGTAGCGGCCGGCCGCGGCCGGATCGGCCAGCGCGTCGCCGCGCTGCAGTTGCGAGGCCAGGTGGCGTTGCCCGAGTTCCAGCGCGGCGGCCAGTGCGCAGGCGCGCGCGTTGCCGATGCCCTTCAGCCTGGTCATCGCCTTCGCATCGCGGTCGAGCAGGGCGCGCAGCGGCCCGTGCCCGGCCAACAGGTCGCGTGCGGTCGCCACCGCGTCGCGGCCGGCGGTGCCGGAACCGAGGAAGATCGCCAGCAGTTCGGCGTCGGAGAGGCTGCCGGCGCCGCGCGCCAGCAGCTTCTCGCGGGGACGTTCCTGTTCGGGCCAGTCGCGGATGTGCATGCCTGCAGGATGCTTGCGCGCAGTGACCTCCGGCATCGGCCAAATGCGTGCCTTCGGGTAAGCTGACGGCCGCCAGAGCGAGTCAGGAAACTCCGCCGCATGCAGGCTTCCATCCATCGTCCGGATTCGACCCGCGTCCTGCTCTGCGTGTGCGGCGGCATCGCCGCCTACAAGAGCGCCGAGCTGGTGCGCCGCCTGCGCGACGCCGGCTGCGAGGTGCAGGTGGCGATGACCGGCAACGCGCAGCGCTTCGTCGGCGCGCAGACCTTCCAGGCCTTGTCGCACCGGCCGGTGCGGATCTCGTTGTGGGACGAGCATGCCGAGGCGGCGATGGGCCACCTGGAGCTGGCGCGCTGGGCGCAGCAGGTAGTGATCGCGCCGGCCACGGCGAACACCATCGCCAAGCTCGCGCACGGCTTCGCGGACGACCTGGTCTCGACGTTGTGCCTGGCGACCGAAGCGCCCATCGCCATCGCCCCGGCGATGAACCATGTGATGTGGAAGCACGCGGCGACGCAGGCCAACATCACTACGCTGCAGTCGCGCGGCGTGCAGGTGATCGGCCCGAACGACGGCCCATTGGCCGAAGGCGAATCCGGGCCGGGGCGGATGGCCGAACCGGCCGAGATCGTGGCCGCGCTGCGGGGCGGCGCATGAGCGCGCCGCTCGCCGGCAAGCGCCTGCTGGTCAGCGCCGGCCCGACCTACGAGGACATCGACCCGGTGCGTTTCCTCGGCAACCGCAGCAGCGGCAAGATGGGCTTCGCGATCGCCGCGGCGGCGGCCGCGCGCGGGGCGGACGTCGCCCTGGTCGCCGGCCCGGTGCATTTGCCGACGCCTGCCGGCGTGCGCCGCATCGACGTGCGCAGCGCCGCGCAGATGTTCGATGCAGTGATGGGGCAACTCCCTTGCGATGCCTACATCGGCGCTGCGGCGGTGGCCGACTTCACCCCGCGCGCGTTCGCAGGCAACAAGCTGAAGAAGGTCCCGGGGCAGGACACGCTGTCGCTGGAGCTGGTGAAGACCCGCGACATCCTCGCCGAGGTCGCCGTGCATGCGCAGCGGCCGGGCCTGGTGGTCGGCTTCGCCGCGGAAACCAACGACGTCGCGGCCTACGCGCGCGGCAAACTCGAACGCAAGCGGCTCGACCTGATCTGCGCGAACCGGGTCGGGGTCGGCGCCACCGGCTTCGAAAGCGACGACAACGCCCTGCTGGTGCTCGGCCACGACGGCTTCGAGCGCGCGCTGGGCCCGGCATCGAAGACCGAACTGGCGGCATCCTTGCTGGACCTGGTCGCGGGCCGCCTGGCCTCGGAGGGCATGGCCTGATGCACCACGTCCTGCAGTTGAAAGTGCTGGATGCGCGCTTCGGCGCGCAATGGGAGTTGCCGGCCTACGCCACCGAACACAGCGCCGGGCTGGACCTGCGCGCCGCGCTTGAGGCGCCGTTGAGCCTGCAGCCGGGCGATGCCGCGCTGGTGCCGTCGGGACTGTCGATCCACATCGCCGATCCGGGCTTGTGCGCGGTGATCCTGCCGCGTTCGGGCCTGGGCCACAAACACGGCATCGTGCTCGGCAACGGCACCGGCCTGATCGACGCCGACTACCAGGGCCCGCTGATGATCAGCGCCTGGAACCGCGGCGCCGCGGCCTACACCATCGAACCCGGCGACCGCATCGCCCAGCTGGTGTTGCTGCCGATCGTGCGCGCCACGCTGCAAGTGGTGGATACTTTCGACCAGAGCGCGCGCGGTGCGGGCGGCTTCGGCCACACCGGCGTGCGCTGACAGGGGACGACACGATGAGCGATGGCGACAAGCGCAAGCTGAAACTGAGCCGCGAGGACTCGCTTCGGGCATTGCCGGTATTGGCGATCCTGCTGCTGTTGCTGGGCGGATGGCTGCTGTACGCCGGCATCCAGCGGATGCGCCAGGATTCGCAATTGGTCGCGTTGCAGCACGCGCGCGACGATGCCGCCAGCGCGATCAACCGGCTGCTGAAGGAAGAACAGCGCAGGATGGGGGCGCGGCTGGCGACGCCGGCGGTGCGCACCGCGCTCGCGGCCGGCGACCTGGCGGGCGCCGGGCGTGCCGTGGCCGCCGGCTGGGGCGACCTGCGCCGCAGCGAAGTGTGGCCGGCCGATCTCCAGGCCCAGTACGGCGGCTTGCCGGCGGCCGGTTTCGGCGCGCTCGCGGTCGCCGAGGCGGCACTGGCCGGCGGCAAGCCGGCGGCACGGGTGATCAAGGCCAAGGGCGAACAACGCCTGGCGCTGGCCGCGCCGACGACCGCCAAGCAAGGGCAGGTGGTCGTCTACGTGGAAATGTCGGCGACGCGCTTGCTTGCCAACATCGGCACGGTGTCGATCCCGGGCGATGCCTACCTCGCCCTGCGCCAAGGTGCCGGCAGCCTGCAGGAACGCGGCGATGCCAGCCTGTCCGGCACGGCCGAAGCGCTGGGCGCCAAGGTCGCCGACAGCGACCTGCGCATCGCCGCCGCATTGCCCGATCCGGTCGAGGTCCCGCTCGGACTGCCCGCGTTGCCGGGGCTGGCGCTGGGGGCATTGCTCCTGCTCGGCGCCGGCGGCCTCTGGTTCGTGGTGCGGCCGCGCTTGCTCGGAATCGCCGGGCCGGTGGAAGACGCGGGCGAGACCCTGGGCCAGATGCAGATCACCCCGCCCGCGGCGGAAATCGCGGACGTGGCGGTGCGCGAGGTGGTCGACACCCAGGCCGCGCCCGCGCCGGTGGCGATCGACCGCGGCATTTTCCGCGCCTACGACATCCGCGGCGTGGTCGGCGAAAGCCTGGACGCCGGGGTGGCCGAACTGATCGGCCAGGCCATCGGCTCGCTGATGGAAGGCAAGGGCCTGGACGATATCGTGATCGGCCGCGATGGCCGCCTGTCCGGGCCGGAGCTCTCCGCCGGGCTGATCGCCGGCCTGCGCAAGGCCGGCCGCAACGTCATCGACATCGGCATGGCGCCGACGCCGGTGGTCTACTTCGGCAGCTACCACCTGCGCACCGGTTGCTGCGTGGCGATCACCGGCAGCCACAACCCGCCGGACTACAACGGCTTCAAGATCGTGGTCGGCGCCGAGACCCTGGCCGGCCCCGCGCTCGCAGACCTGTATGCGCGGATCGCCGAGGACCGCCTGCACACCGCCAAGCAGCTCGGCGGATTGAGCGAGCGCGACATCGGCGAGGACTACGTCGAGCGCATCGCCGGCGACATCCAGATCGGCAAGCGCCTGAAGGTGGTGGTGGATGCCGGCAATGGCGTTGCCGGCGTGATCGGCCCGCGCGTGCTGGAGGCGGTCGGCGCCGACGTCACCCCGCTGTTCTGCGACATCGACGGCACCTTCCCCAACCACCATCCCGACCCCAGCGATCCGCACAACCTGGAAGCGCTGGCGCAGATGGTCAAGCGCCTCGACGCCGACCTCGGCATCGCCTTCGACGGCGATGGCGACCGCCTGGGCGTGATCACCCGCGAAGGCAAGAACATCTTCCCGGACCGCCTGCTGATGCTGTTCGCCGCCGACGTGCTGGAACGCAACCCGGGCGCGGTGATCGTGTACGACGTGAAGTGCACCGGCCGCCTGCCGGCGCAGATCCTGCGGCATGGCGGCAGCCCGCTGATGTGGAAGACCGGGCATTCGCTGATCAAGGCCAAGATGCGCGAAACCGGCGCCGAGCTGGCCGGCGAGATGAGCGGCCATTTCTTCTTCGCCGAACGCTGGTACGGCTTCGACGACGGCATCTACGCCGCCGCGCGCCTGCTGGAAATCCTCGACACCACCGAGCACGCGCCGGACGCGGTGTTCGACGCCTTGCCCGATGGCGTGTCGACCCCGGAGATCAAGGTCGCGGCGCCCGACGACGATCCGCACGCGTTCGTCGAGCGTTTCCGCGCCGCCGCCGCGTTCGAGGGCGCGCGCCTGTCGACCATCGATGGCCTGCGCGTGGACTGGCCGGACGGCTGGGGACTGGTGCGCGCATCGAATACCACGCCGGTGCTGGTGATGCGCTTCGACGCCGATACCAATGCGGCGATGGTGCGCATCCAGCAGGCGTTCCGCACGCAGCTGCAGGCGGTGCAGCCGGATCTGGCGCTGCCGTTCTGACCGGTCCCGTCATCCCGCGACGGGGATGGCGGCTCAACCCGCCGGCGGCGCTGGCGGGGTTTCCGGGCCCGGGTTGGGCGCGGCGGCGCCCGGCGGCGCCTTCAGCGCGCGATAGCGCGCAAGCGCATCCTGCAGTTCCGCGTCCAGCGCGGCGCGATCCAGCAGCTGCGAGGCGCGGATCTGCTGCTGGCGCAGCAACTCGGCGTGCTGGTCGCGGATCGAGTTGGTCAGCGGCCGCGGCACGATCTCGCCGGCCAGTTCCTTGTCGCTGGCCTGGCGCAGCAGGGTGAGCAGGCTCAGGCGGAGGTTGGTCACCCCCAGCGTGCTGGCCTTTAGCGTTTCGTCCAGCAATTCGGTGCGTTCGCCGTAGGCGCGGCGCAGGTCGGTCTCGGTGCCGTAGGACTCGACCATCGCCAGGTCGCGACGCTGCCGCATGGCTTCGGCCTCGGCGGCGAGCCGCGCCTGCTCCTGCGCCAGCGCCGCCTGGCTGCGTTCCGCGTCGGTCAGGGCGCGCGACACCTGGCCGGTGCGCAGTCCGCTGCGTGCGCTGATCTCGGTGCGCGCGCTGTTGGCGGCATCGGCGGGCAGGGCGTCGCCGCAGACCTTGCGGCCGCCCTCGTTCCAGCAATAGATCTTCTTTTCGGCGCCGGCCTTGGCCTGCGCGCGCAAGCCGCCGCTGCCGGCGAGCGCGGCGATGCCGATGGCGATGGCGGCGACCAGGATGCGATTGGTGTGCGGCATGACAGCCCCCTGTGGCAGTCGATGACGGTGCGTCGATGACATCGTTCAGGCGATGCCGTAGCGCGCGCGGTAGGCGAGCAGGGCATCGCGTTGGCCGACAAATTCCGCCCTTTCGCCGGTGAACGCAAGCAGGTCGTCCAGCCCGGCCACCGCGACCACGGCGATGCCCTGTTCGGCGGCCACGGCCTGGGCGGCCGATTGCGCGGCGCCTTCGCGCACGCGCTCCTGCCGGTCGAGCGCGATGACGATGCCGGCGGGCGTGCCGCCGGCGTCGGCGATGATCGCCAGCGCCTCGCGGATCGCGGTGCCGGCGGTGATCACGTCGTCCACGATGAGCACGCGCTTGCCGGCCAGCGCCGCGCCGATCAGGCTGCCGCCCTCGCCGTGCGCCTTGGCTTCCTTGCGGTTGAACGCCAGCGGCAGGTCGCGGCCGCGGCGCGCGTATTCGCAGGCCAGCGCGGTGGCCAGCGGGATGCCCTTGTAGGCCGGCCCGAACAACAGGTCGAATTCGATCCCCGAGGCGTCCACCGCATCGACGTAGCACGCCGCCAGTCCTGCCAGCGCGGCGCCGGAATCGAAGCGGCCGGCGTTGAAGAAATACGGGCTGAGCCGGCCGGACTTGAGGGTGAACTCGCCGAAGCGCAGCGCCTCGACGCGCAGGGCCAGCTGCAGGAAACGGGTGCGGTAGTCGTCGGTGGTCGCATTCATGCGGGGATTGTCCCATGCGGCGTCGGCGAAAGGAGTGTCGCGAGGAGCGGCGCATCGGCTACGCTCCGCCATCGCCAGCATTCCGGTTCCGCATGCGCATCCTCAGCTTCAACGCCAATGGCCTGCGCTCGGCGGCCAGCAAGGGCTTCTTCGACTGGTTCGCCGCGCAGGACATCGACGTGATGTGCCTGCAGGAAACCAAGGCGCAGGAACACCAGTTGTCCGATGCCGTGTTCCGCCCGCCCGGCTACAAGGCCTGGTTCAAGGACGCCAGCACCAAGAAGGGCTACAGCGGCGTGGCGATCTACAGCCGGCGCGAGCCGGACGAGGTGCGCACCGCGCTCGGCTGGGCGCCGTTCGACGACGAAGGCCGCTACATCGAGGCGCGCTTCGGCAACCTCAGCGTGGTGAGTTTCTACATCCCCTCCGGCAGCTCCGGCGAACTGCGCCAGGGCTTCAAGGAAGAGGTGATGGCCTGGCTCAGGCCGATCCTCGACGGTTGGCTGGCCAGCGGCCGCGAGTACGTCCTGTGCGGCGACTGGAACATCGTCCGCGCCCGCAACGACATCAGGAACTGGACCGGCAACCAGAAGAATTCCGGCTGCCTGCCGCACGAGCGCGCGTGGCTGAACGGGATGATCGCCGATGCCTGCGGCGACGGCCTCACGGCCGCGCCCGCAACGGGCTGGCGCGACGCCTTCCGCGTCGCCAAGCCGGACGCGGTCGAGTATTCGTGGTGGTCGCAGCGCGGCGGCGCGCGCGCCAACAACGTGGGTTGGCGGATCGACTACCAGTTCGCCACGCCCGGCATCGCCGCGCGCGTGGCCGAGGCGACGATCTTCCCCGAGCCGAAATTCTCCGACCATGCGCCCTGCCTCGTGGAGTACGCCGAATGAGTGACGACAAGCCCGCGAAGCCCTCCGCCTGGCGATCGTTCGGCCAGCCCGCCGCCGGCACGATGTTCTTCTTCGGCTTCTCCTCGGGCCTGCCGTTCCTGCTGGTGGCCGGGACGCTGGCGTTCTGGCTGAAGGACCACGGCATCGTGCTGAAGGAGATCACCATGATCGCCAGCGCGGGCATGCTGTATGCGCTCAAGTTCCTGTGGGCGCCGTTGCTGGATCATTCGGAGTTGCCGGGGTTTCGCCGCCTGGGCCGTCGTCGGGGCTGGTTGCTGGCCGCGCAGCTGGGCGTGATCTCTAGCCTGTTGCTGATGGCGTTGATCACGCCGTCGCAGCTGGGGGCCTTCATCGCGGCGACGCTGGCGGTCGCCTTCTTCGGCGCCACCCAGGACATCGCGGTGGATGCCTATCGCATCGAGATCGCGCCGGTGGACGCGCAGGGCGCGCTGGTGGCGACCTATTCGCTCGGCTACCGGATCGGGTTGATTCTGGCCGGCGCGTTCGCCGCGATCATGGCCGACCACATCGCCTGGCCGCTGGTCTACGCATTGATGGCGGCGGCGATGTTGATCCCGGTTGTCGCCAACTTGCTGGCACGCGAACCCGCCGTGCACCGCGCTTTGCCGGCGAACTGGGGCGAGGCGATGACGCATGCGGTGGTCGATCCGTTCGCGGATTTCTTCCGTCGCTACGGCGTGCCGCTGGCGCTGACCATCCTGGCCTACATCCTGCTGTTCAAGGTGCCGGAACAGGCCACGATCGGCGGCATCATGAGCCCGTTCTACCTGGACCAGGGGTTCAGCAAGACCGAGATCGGCTCCATCACCAAGCTGTGGGGCGTGTGGGTGGGCATCCTCGGCGTGTTCTGCGGCGGTGCGCTGGTCTCGCGCTGGGGTGCGTGGAAGTCGCTCGGGCTGATGATGCTGGTCTGCGGCAGCTGCAACTTGCTATACCTGCTGCTGATGGTGCACAAGGGCGATCTGCTGGTGCTGACCGCGGTGATTTCCGCCGAGAACTTCACGCTTGGCATGCTTGGCCCGCCGACGGTGGCGTTCCTGTCGGCATTGGTGAACCGCGAACACACCGCCACCCAGTACGCACTGCTCAGTTCGCTGGTGAACATGCCGGGCAAGATCCTGGGGTTCTTCGCGGGCGGCATCGCGACGGCAACCGGCTACGGCATGTATTTCGTGATCACGGTGCTCGCGCTGATCCCCGCGGCGCTGCTGTTCGTCTACCTGACGCCGAAATTGCGCGAGCGGGTGTTCGTCGACAGCCCCTGAACTTGCCCGCCGGCGCCGGTGTGGGGTAGATAGGCGTTGCGTTCCCCCGCGCAGCAAGGAAATCCCTGTCATGACCGACCTCACCATCCACAACATCCGTCCCAAGCTCGACGAACGCCTGCGGCGCCTTGCCGACCTTCAGGGCTTCACCGTCGATGAAGTGGCGATCGAAGCCCTCTCGATCGGCGTCGATGCCATCGAGGACCGGGTGCGCAAGCACCTGCTCAACACCCGCGAGCAGGTCGCGTTGAAGGAAGCGATCGACCAGATCCAGAAAGTGCCGGATGCCGCCTTCGGCATGATCGGCAAGCTGCCGCCGCGCGGCTGACCCGGCCGGCGAGATCAGGCCGGCGAGATCAGGCCGGATAGACCGCGCCGAGCGCCCGCGGACCGGCGGCGCCGGTGACCGCAGGCAGGTTGCCGGGCCGTCCCGCCAGCGTTTCCCGCGCCAGCCAGGCGAACGCCATCGCCTCGGCGAAATCCGGATCCAGCCCGTGCGCGGCGCTGGATTCCACGGCGACGCCGGGCAGCGCATCCGCCAGGACCGCCATCAGCACCGCGTTGTGCACGCCGCCTCCGCAGGCGATCACCCGCTGCGTCCGCGGTTGTGCCGCGCGCAACGCATCGGCGATCGTGCGCACGCTCAGCGCCAGCAGGGTGGCCTGCACATCGGCGGGGGATTCGTCGCCTCGCAGTTTCGATTCCACCCAGCCGAGGTGGAACTGGTCGCGGCCGGTGGATTTCGGGGGCGGCAGCGCGAACCATGGCTCGTCCATCAGGCGGACCAGCAATGCATCGTCGACCCGCCCCTGCGCCGCGAACGCCCCGCCCGCGTCGTAGGGCGTGCCGGCATGGCGCAGGCACCACGCGTCCATCAATCCGTTGGCGGGACCGGTATCGAACCCGCGCACCGCGCCATTCGCGGGCAGCAGGGTGAAATTGGCGATGCCGCCGAGGTTCAGCACTGCGCGGTCTTCATCGGGCGAATGCAGGGTCGCGGCATGGAACGCCGGCACCAATGGCGCGCCATGGCCGCCGGCGGCGACATCGCGACGGCGGAAATCGGCGACCACGCGCACGCCGCAGCGTTCGGCGATGGTCGAGGGATCGCCGAGCTGCAGGGTGAAGGGCAGCTCGCCGTGCGCGCGATGGCGCAGGGTCTGGCCGTGCGAGCCGATCGCTTCGATGCCGCCGGATGCCACCCCGCTTGCCTCGATCGCCGACTGCGCGGCCTGGGCGAATGCGCGGCCGATGCGCACGTCGAGTTCGCCGACTTCGTCGAGGGTGAGCATCGCCGCGCGCTGGCCGAGCTCGACCAGCCGCGTGCGCAGCGCGGGATCCCAGGGATAGGTGCGGCCGAAGGCCAGCGCGGGGCGCGCGTGCGGCGCGTCGCCGGCGAAGCGCACCAGCGCGGCATCGATGCCGTCGGCGCTGGTGCCGGAAATCAGGCCGAGGAAATACCGGTCGGGAACGGGGTTCGACATGCGATGCAGTATCGCATCGGGTCGGCGCCGCAAGGCCGGGTCAGCCCTTCTTGTTGCGCTTCGGCCCGTTCTTCGCCGCGTTGTCGATGGTGGCGACGCGCGAACCGTCGTCGAGCTGGAACACCACGTCCTCGACCTCGCGGATCTTGTCCAGCGCTCGCCGGGTTTCGTTCTTGAACGCCACCAGCGCCGCGCCGTTCAGCGGTTCCGGCGGCGGCAGGGTCATCTTCAGCGGGTTCATGTGCACGCCGTTGACGCGGAATTCGTAGTGCAGGTGCGGACCGGTGGCGAGGCCGGTGGCGCCCACGTAGCCGATGATCGTGCCCTGCGCCACGCGCTGGCCGATCCGGATCCCGGCGAAGCGCGACATGTGCCCGTACAGGGTGGTGCGCCCGCCGCCGTGGTTGAGGATCACCGCGTTGCCGTAGCCGCCCTTGCGGCCGACGAATTCGACGCGGGCATCGCCGGCGGCCTGGATCGGGGTGCCGGTGCCGGCGGCGTAGTCCACGCCCTGGTGCATGCGGAAGCGGCCGAGGACCGGGTGCCGGCGCCCGCCGAAGCCGGAGGTCAGCCGCGCATAGGGAATCGGCATGCGGATGAAGGGGCGCTTCAGCGAGCGGCCGTCCGGGGTGAAGTACTCCGGCTTGCCGTTGCGCAGGTAGCGGAACGCGCTCTTGAGCTGGCCGTCGACGGTGAAGGTCGCCGCCAGCACCGGCCCGGTGCTGGCCAGCTGCCCGTTCTTCCAGGTCTGGTCGACCACCACGCTGAAACGGTCGTTCGGGTCCAGGTCCGAATCGAAATCGATGTCGTACTTGAACATCTCGTCGGTCAGCTGGTCCAGCTGCGAGCTGCCCAGGCCCAGCGCGCGCGCCGAGGCGAACAGCGACTTGCCGACTTCGCCGCTCAGCACCACGGTGCGGGTGGTGATTTCCTGCGGCACCGCGCGCTCGCGCAGCGCATTGCCGTCGAACTCCAGTTCCACCGGTTCGTCGCCGATGCCGGGTGCGGCCTCGATCCGCATCGCCCGCACGCTGCCGTCGGCGGGCAGGTTGAAACTCAGCGAGGTGCCGGGACGCAATTTGCGCAGCGCCGGCTTGATCTTCGGGTGCTGCATCACCGTCGCGAGCTGGTCGTACGGGATGCCGAGTTCGTCGAACACCCCGCTCAGTGTCTGCCCCGGCTTCAGCGTCACCGATTGCCAGCGGTCGGCGTTGTCCTTGTGCAGGCGCAGCTGCGGCAGCGCCAGCGAGAGCGTGGTGCGTTGCGTGTTCGGCGCGACGTGCATGGCCGTGGAGAAGCCGGGCACGATCGCGGCGAGCAGCGCCCCCATGGTCGCGAACAGGCTTGCATGCGCCCAGTGGCGGCGGGTCCAGCGGCCATTGAATGCCTGCGAGAGACGGGGAGCGGCCGCATCGTGCGCGGCGGAGGCCTGGGCCCGTTCGAGGTTTTCGCGCAACACGGCATCATGGGTGGCGCTTGCCGTCGAAAGGCCGGCCGTCGGATCCGTCATGTGCTTGTTCCCCGCTGTGACGAACGCGTCAAGGCGGTACCATAATCATGCGAAAAACATGCGTCAACTCATTGAATAGCCGAATGTTTTTGGATTTCACAATTTAACGCTACTTTAACGATCCTTTACCGAATGCGGTCACAGTCCGGCCGCCAGCGAGACTTACGTGACCGATTTGCAACACGCCATCGACCTGATCGCCCGCGGCAGCGACGAAATCCTCAAGCGCGAGGAGCTGGAAGCGCGGCTCAAGCTGGGCCGCCCGCTGCGGATCAAGGCCGGCTTCGACCCCACCGCGCCCGACCTGCACCTCGGCCATACCGTGCTGCTCAACAAGATGCGGCAGTTCCAGGACCTCGGCCACCAGGTGATTTTCCTGATCGGCGACTTCACCGGGATGATCGGCGACCCCACCGGCAAGAACGTCACCCGCAAGCCGCTGACCCGCGAGGACGTGCTGGCGAACGCGAAGACCTACGCCGACCAGGTGTTCAAGGTGCTGGACCGCGACAAGACCGAGGTGCGCTTCAACAGCGAGTGGTTCGGCGCGATGACCGCCGCCGACATGATCAAGCTGGCCGCGCAGCACACCGTGGCGCGCATGCTGGAGCGCGACGATTTCGCCAAGCGCTACGCCGCGCAGCAATCCATCGCCATCCACGAATTCCTGTATCCGCTGGTGCAGGGCTACGATTCGGTGGCGTTGAAGGCGGACGTCGAACTCGGCGGCACCGACCAGAAATTCAACCTGCTGATGGGCCGCGGCCTGCAGGAACACCACGGCCAGCCGGCGCAGATCGTGTTGACCATGCCGTTGCTGGAAGGCCTGGACGGCGTCAACAAGATGAGCAAGTCGCTGCACAACTACATCGGCATCGACGAGCCGGCGATCGACATCGTCACCAAGACGATGAAGATCGGCGACGCGCTGATGTGGAAGTGGATCGACCTGCTCAGCTTCGAGATCGGCGTCGACGAAGCCAAGGCGCTTGAGCGCGATATCGAAGGCGGCGGCCTGAATCCGCGCGACGTGAAGCTGCGCCTGGCGCGCGAGCTCGCCGCGCGTTTTCACGGCGATGCCGAGGCGGAAAAGGCGGTCGCCGGCTGGCATGCGGCGGTGCGCGGCGAAGGCGATGTGTCGAACCTGCCGTTGCAGGAAATCGGCGTGCCGGCCGAGGGTCTGCGCATCGCCGCATTGCTGGTTGCCGCGGGCCTGATGCCCAGCAATTCCGAAGCCAACCGCAAGCTCAAGGAGCGCGCGGTGCGCGTGGATGGCGAGGTATTCGAGGACGCGGCGCGGGTGTTTTCGCCGGGTTTCGAGGGCGTGATCGCCGTCGGCAAGCGCAATTTCGCCCGGGTGCGCCTGCGCTCGGATGGCTGAAGTCGCACGTTTGCGCATTCAGCCTCTTGCGGC